>DPJL01000064.1:6626-36019 GCA_003543035.1 Micromonosporaceae bacterium
ATCGCCACCGGCTGGTATCTGATCTGGCCGCTGATCGTGGCCGTCAGCGCGCTGCTCTACCTCCGCCTGCGACGCTGATCGCCAGCCCCTGTCGACAAGCCAGTTGGCAACGAAGTGGGTGACGTTGGTGACGAGGATCGCGGGGGCGATGACCGCCACAGCGCCTTCGAATTGAACCTCCAGCCGCAGCGCCAGGATGATCGCCGTGATGCCGTTCTGTTGCGCCAAAGCCAAATGGACGCGGTCGACACGCGGCAGCCCTCGAGTCAGCGCAATAGCGGCCACAATCTGGGCGATGAAGGCCATCAGGCCCAGCAGCACCCCGTAGCCGAGGCTGATCCCGTTGACGAGCAAGAGGCCGAGCAGCGCCCCTGAGATCATCAGCGCCCACGTGGTGACTCTTCCGACGATCGCCAGTACCCATTGTGGACGGACGAACAGACCGGCGATGGCAACACCCAGCATCAGGAATTGCCAGACCGCAATCACGGCAAGCAAACCAAGGCAGACGGCGAGAGCCCATGGTCGGTTCTTCAAGGTCCGCCAACACAGATAGGCAAGCGCGGCCAGGGCAAAATTGAGACCCAGGTCAAGGCCGTAGCTAAACAAACCACTTGAGACGTTGGCGGTTTGGCCGATCCGTTCGCCCAGGCCGAAGGAGTTGGTGGCGACCGCCGCGGCGTAAACGACCAGGATCACAGTGATCGGGTCGTCGAAGGATGCCCACGAGGCAAGGATTGACTTGACCCGTGGCGACATCCGCTTGTCGCCCATAAGGGTGGCGACCGATAGCGGATCGATCTGCGCTACAGCCACCCCGAGGACGAGAAACAGCGGGTTCTTCGTGGCCAGGTAGAGCACTCCGCCGATGAGTAAAGCCTTTAGCAGCACACCGATGGTGATGGCGGCGATGATGATGCGCTTGTTTGTTTTCGCCTCGGCTCTGTCGATGCCCACCGTGCTGCCGAACAGTCCAATGGCAAGCAGCAGGCTGGTGGCATAGAGGTAGATCGGTGACTTGTCGACGCCGCGTAGGCCGATCAGCTCGGCGATCAGCCAGCAAACCAGGACCAGGCCGATGAGCCACAACCTGAGCGGAATCTTCGCCATGGCGTCCACCTTAGGGGGTTGATCGCTGCTTGATACAGCTGCTGTCATCCTCCCCGCGCCTACTTGCGGTAGAAGTCATCGTCGGGCCGGCCACCGAGATAGACCAGGATTTCGTTGGCCAGCTCGGAAAGCTTGCGGTCGGTCGGGTCAACCTCTGTCTGTTCCAGGGTCACTCCAATAAGGAATCCCTCTCGACGCAGCTTGTAGTAGTAGATCGCACCCTTCTCTACGTCAAGGACGATCCGGACCAGGATGCCGCTGCGCAACTCCTTGAATCGTTTGTCCAGTTTGGACGACAGGTACCTGACGTGCCGTCCGTGTTGCTCGTACATCTTGCGCCGCTGCGGCGTGTCGGCCACGTTGTAGCGCGCCATCGCGTCCTCGTCCAGGAAATCGATGTAGAACAGGCATTCGTCGGCCTCGGTGTAATAGGCGATGAAGTGCAGATCGGTAGTGCTCAGATACTTTTTGCAGAGCTCGACCATGCCCGGCGCGGCCGGGTTCTCGCCGTAGATGTCCGACGTCCACAACGATGCGTTGCTGTTGTTGACCTTTATGGTTTTGGGCGCAGTGATGTTCGAGGGCCCCTCGGTGTCCAACTCCTCCCTGGCTCGGCGTATCTGTTCGCGGATCAGATAGGCGCCCGAGGCGATCAGTAGCAGCCCAAGTGAGGGGGCTAGGGCGCTGACTGTCGTGCCGACGGCAGGTGACCACGCCGCAGCTCCACCCACCAGCTCCTCGTTGAACGTGACTGCCACCCCGAGCGCGGTGAACGCCGCACCAACCACTATCAGGTAGTAGCCGACAATCGACTGCACATACACGCGACGGCTGCGCAGCAACGAAAGCACCAACGCCAACGCCATCAGCGCGACCACCACCACGCCGAGTCGCCCGAAGTCGTACTGCTCTTTCTTGACGATCGCGGTGACGATCTCGAACGGCGCGGGAATGATGAACACCGCAAGGATCAGCCTGGTCAAGCTATCGGTCAGCGAGATTCTGGTCGGACTGGGACGAGTGGCAGCTGGCTTTGCCGGCGGCATGCGGGCATTCCTTTCCCCAAAGATACGATGCCTGTCGATGCGATGGGAATCGTTGCATGCCTGGCAGATGAGTAACAACGCCATTACGGTCCGACACCGCGACTCGTTCGTCCCAAATAGAAATGACAAAGTTCACTGACAGAAGCTGTCAGTGGGCTGACGTTAACGTACCGGCATGACAGCGATCAACAACGATGGGCGGCGCGACTTCGACTTCCTGCACGGCAGCTGGCGCTCGAGCAACCGCAAACTGGCCGACGTCAGGGATCCCGAATGCACCGAGTGGGTGGAATTCGAGGCCACCTGCGAGTGTCTGCCAATCCTCGGTGGGCTGGGAAACATGGACACCTTCTCGGTGGCGAAGCTGCCCGGTACCGGTGAGCCGATGGAAGGCGCGACCCTGCGGTTGTTCAACCCGGAAACCGGTACCTGGAAGATCTGGTGGATGTCGACCCGTCAGCCGGGCGTGCTGGACACCCCGGTCGAGGGCAGATTCGACGGGAGCCGGGGGATATTCGAAGGCCCGGACGAGTTCTACGGCAAGCCGATCCTGGTCCGCTATGAGTGGGACAACTTCGGCGATGGCAAAGCCCAATGGGCGCAACGTTTTTCCTGGGACGACGGGGCAACGTGGGATGACCACAACTGGGTAACCACCCACACCCGCGTCAGCTAGTCCCGCCACCATGAGTAAGGCATGTGGCAGAGTCGGATTGTGACTCGGCCTTCGATTTATGAGTTCGCCGGTGGCGAGGCGGCTTTCCTCGCGCTTGCCACCGCGCACCACGAGCGATGTCTTGCGGATCCGGTGCTGAACCACCCTTTCTCGCACCCCGGTCATCCCCAGCATGTGCAAAGGCTCGCCAGCTATTGGGCTGAGGTCTTCGGCGGTCCCGCAAGCTATTCCGAGTCGTGCGGAGGCCATTCGGCGATGCTTGGCATCCACGCCAACCAAGGCGCGGAGGAGGATCTCGGTGACCGCTTCGTCCGGTGTTTCATGCAAGCCGCGGACGATGCACAACTTCCCGATGATGCTGAATTCCGGGCCAGCCTTCGGTCGTACATGACGTGGGCTGTCAACGAAGTGCTCGCATACTCGCCACGCGATTCCCGTGTGCCTGCAGGGCTGCCGGTGCCGCATTGGTCCTGGAATGGCCTCCAACGTGCCGATGCGACGAGCCCTGGTGCTGAGTAAGCTGACGGCCGTGCAGGAGACGGCGAACGACGTATATCAGCTGATCCGCACGGCCGGCGCCAAGCTGGCCGCGCATTGGCCAACCTTGCTTGCGCTCGTTTTCGCCGGCCTCATCGGCAAACTCGTGACCCAGCAAGTGGCGCTGTTCGCCGGCGATCTCGGCTGGGCGCTCGGCGTGTTCGTTTTCGCCTTCACCGCGGCCGGTTTGCTGGCCGCGATCATGCTGATGTTCCGGTCGATGTTGCCAGCACGGCAATGGCCGCAGTTCACTACGGTCCTGGCGCCGTTCCTGGTGGTCTTTGTTGCTACCAATCATTTTGACGGGTACCAGATAAATCCGGCCCTTGAGAGACCAATCATGATGGACGTCGCGGCGGCGAGTGTGCTGATCGTGACGATCGCGTTGCGGTGGTTGATGCCACTGTGGCCGGCCGTAAACAACCAGCGTTGGGCCGCCTGGGTGCGGCTGGGGTTGGACATCTGCTGGATGTCGTTGGTGGCCTTCACTATTGCCACTCATCCACTGTCGGTTTGGCTCGTCGATCTTGCCGATCCGGTGTCCTGGCTGTTGAGCACAGCGTTCACCGTGTTGGTGGTCCCGTTGGCGTGGTTGGCCGTCGGCGGGCTGTCGCTGGGTCTTCGCCCCGCCGACGCGCGGCAATTGGTGCGCCGAGCCGGATTGCCCGTCGTGCTCGCAACGTGTCTGATCATCATGGTGGTGCAGGCGATTCCGTTGCTGCTGTGGGAGATTGAGCGGCTTATCGTCGGCGCCCGAGAGCCGGAGTCGTGGTGGCAGCCTGTTTCCGGGCTGCTTGGCGCGTTCAACAGCGCAGTGGGGCTGCTGCTCGTGGTGTGCGTGGTGGCGGCGCTGCTGGCTCGGTCAGGCAGCGACGAGGCGGGCATAGCCGGGCAACGCAGGCCCGCGGACGACACGGACGGCGACCGGCTTGGCGGTGGCTGGCGCGACGAAGAAGACGAGGACCTGGTAGCTG
Source organism: Micromonosporaceae bacterium (assembly GCA_003543035.1). Taxonomy (GTDB): domain Bacteria; phylum Actinomycetota; class Actinomycetes; order Mycobacteriales; family Micromonosporaceae; genus Rhizocola. The sequence goes on from DPJL01000064.1 coordinate 10,970, forward strand.
TTTAGGGCCTGGTCCTCCGCGGTGCAGGTGGGTGTCGGAGTCCTTGCGGTCGCAAGCTCATCGGGCTGCGTGCCGAAGAGTCGCCCGGCACTGTCCTCAAGGGATATTTCGCATTCGGTCAGCTTGCGTTGATCGTCGACCTGGATCTCGATGGCCGCTTTCCACGCCACCACCCCGGTAGGAAGCTTCACCGTCTTACCGCTGGCATCGTAGATGTCGGCCGTGGAAGTCAGGGCGATCAGGCGCAGTCGCGCCCCGGAGTAGGCGACCCATTCGGGCGGGGCGGCGCTTACCCCGGCCCGTGGCTGCCCGCCGAGGTATTGGTCGTAGAAGTCGGTGCGATAGAGGGAAACAATCGCCAAGAGCGCGGTCACCGGTAGCAGTGCCAGCAATCCCCACCGGTTCTTCCACCAAAACCCAGGCTCGGTCACGGTCTCACCTCGGTCGGGGCCAGGGTTGCGGGCGGCTGATCGGCGGCCACTGTCAACGCAGGCAACTCGACCGATGCCATGGCATCCAGGGAGAGCATCTCGGGCCGAGCCGCGAAGAGCGCGGTCAAGCCGTCCAACGCGTCCTTTGGCACCTCGAAGACGACTTCGCCCTCTATCGGGATGCCCGGCTGGAAGGTGCGCTTGCCGTCGAGCAGCGGTTGACTGAGCCGATCGCTTGCCAGATAGGTGTTCCCGGCCCGATCACGCAATGCGGCATAGCCGATCCGAGTGGGCTCGGTGTTTGCGGTCAGCCTGACTCGCACGATCACCCAGGTGCCTTGAGTATCCTGCGGCGACTGTCCAGATTGGACAGCAGCGGCGGCTCGAGCCGTCTGCACGGTGATGGTAAACGTGCGAATATCGAGACTTTCGCCCGGCTCACCGGAGTTGGCAAACGGGCGCTCCAACCGGTCCGGGTCGGGGCTAAGCCAGTTGATGGCCGCACCGATGAGGAGAGTGGCGGCAACCAGGCCGACCGCTATAGCGACCTGGGTAACGCGCTGTCCGGCGCTAAGCCGGATGTATGGCGTCGCATTATGTTTCGGCTCATGCTTCGGCTCGTACTCGTGCTCATCTTCCGGCCACGATGTGGTGCTGACCCACGGCTCGGGTTCAGACGGGTACTCGGAAGTGGCTTCCGGCCACCGCGCCAACAGCCGGTCCGACTCGGAGAAGAACGGCGACTTGGTCTCGGCCTTTGCCGCGCGTTCAAACTCGGCTTGTCGTTCACGCTCAAGCTCTGCCTCCAGCTGAGCTTGGCGCTCGCGTTCGGCTTTACGCCCGCGCTTCTGCCCAGCCTTACGTTCCAATTCGGCCTGGCGTTCGAGCTCGGCCTGCTGCTTCCGCTCTCGCTCCAGCTCCGCTTTGCGCTCGCGTTCCATTGCGGCCAGGCGTTCGCGTTCGGCCTTACGCTCGCGCTCTTCCTCAGCCTTACGCGCTCGCTCCAGCTCCAACTCGGCTTTGCGCTCGCGCTCCAGTTCCGCCTCATACTCGAGGTCGGCCAGGCGTTGGCGCTCCAGCTCAGCTTGGCGTTCCTCTTCTGCCTGGCGTTCGCGTTCCAGCTCGGCCTGCCGCTGTTGCTCGGCCTTGCGCTCACGCTCCCGCGAGGCTTCGCGTTCGCGTTCGAGCTCGGCCTGGCGTAGCTGCTCGGCCTTGCGTTCGCGCTCGTGCGCGGCCTGACGTTCGAGTTCGGCCTTGCGCTCGCGCTCGACCTCCGCTCTGCGTTCTTTCTCGGCCGATCTACGAGCGAAAAAGCCGCGCTTCGGGTCGGCCTTTGGCTCCGGCTCCGGTTCAGCCCTACGCGCGGGCTTTGCCGCTGGAGCCGGCTCCTGCTCCGGTTCGGCCTTGCGCGCGGGCTTTGCCTTTGGCGCGGGCACCGGCTCGGATTTCAGCTTGCCCTTCTTGGCCAGTTTGCGAGCGACCTTGTCGCTGGAGCGGACCCAGCTCCCGTCGGGCGCCTGGATCCATTCGTCGGTCAGAAGCGGAGTTTCGCTTTCGGCTTCCTCGAGCTCATTCAGCCGGTCGTACCGGTTGTTTGTCGTCATGGCGCGGTCACCGCAATCGTGATCGGCAAGCTGCCGGTGACTTGAACCGTGAGCTGCTGCGGCGCGGCGGAGGCGGCGGCCTGCTCCCATGCGAAAGCGAGCTCTTCGGGTAGGCCCGGGTGCAGCCGGTCGACACGGGACCCGTCACGCAGCAGCACGACCCCAGGCTCTGGCGCCAGCAGTCCGTCCGCTCCGGAAAGTCGCAGCATCGAGGCCAGGCCGGTCTTGCTGGAATCGCCGGTGATCTCGACCTTCGCTGTCACCACCAGCCATCGGTTGGCCGGGTCGGTCCGTTGCAGCGGGGGACGATCGGCCGCGACCGTGGCGGAGACGATGGTGACATTCCACGGCTGTTTCGGGCCACCGGTTTTCAGCAGTGCGCCGATCAAACCGGTCACCGCGAATAGGAGCAGGGCTGCGCCCGCTCCCCACCAGGTGATCGCTTGCCGCCTAGTCACACGCGGCAGCATACCGCCAGCGAATAACACTCAAAATCTGTCGCCCATTTGGGGATATCTATCCTAAATAGCCAGGTACTGGGGGTCTACCCGGCAATGCCCAGCAAAGCGGCTTGCAGCCCCGCCTGGTACCGGGTTTGCACCCCGAGCAGATTCATTACTCTCTGCCACCGCCGCTCAACAGTGCGTTGCCCGACACCTAGCCGTCGAGCGATCGCTTCGTCAGTCAGCCCGGTAGCGGCGAGAACGAGCAGCATCTCATCCTGGGCAGTCAGTCCAGTGGGCGGCTGTACGGCGCCGGCGTGCCATAGCGGGGTTGCGTTGTCCCACAACGCATCAAACAGCGCGATGAGTCCGTTGAGGAGCGCCGACTGGTTCAGCACGAGGACTTCTTGTTCAGGCGGACATCCGAATGGGGCCAGGCACATGGAGCGGTCGGTGATCACGAGTTTGAGTGGGACCTCAACCAGCATTCTGACTTGTGCTCCGTGCATGGCAAGTTCCCTGGCAGCGGTCAGCCTGTCGGCGGTGTCGAGCGAGGACTGGTCGTAGATGACTCGGTAGGTGATGCCGCGAAGCATCTGCTCCTGCTGAATCTGTTGCTGCCGTTCGCCTGGGCCGGCGACCAACGGCGGGTCAACGATTAGGACCTCGCGGCGGGCAGCCTGTTGCGCATGCAAGACGCGTTGGGCGATGGCTTCACAGTCGCGAATCACGGTGCCGGCGCAGTTGTGGCCAAACGCGGCGCGGAACTCATCGGCGAGCCGGGCGGCGTCCATCCGGGCGCGTTCAATCTCCACTTGCCGTTGCAGGACAAGGACTTCAGCCGCGAAGTCCGGAGCGGCCGGCGCATAGCGCACAGGCCGGTCGGATGAGCGCGTGAGCATGCCGAGCTGCTCCAGGGCGCGAAGATGCCGTCGTACCTTGCTGACCTGCCAGCCGCTGACCCGAGTCAGCTCAGTGAGTGTCGTGTTTGGATGCTGCAGAAGAGATCGGTACATCATCTCCTCAGCTGGTCCGACGCCGAGGGCCGCCAGTAACCCGTTGTCGCCCATGTACACCTGTGCTTCCCCGGCTGCCCGAGGACCGGAGTCGCAGCCCCGGTCCCCAGGCCCCCACCGCGCGCTAGCCTCTGTCCGGCACCGGAACCGTGCACAAAGCGATCGTGTTGGCGAAAGCGAGGTGCTGGTCCTCGGCGACCTCCTGGCTGTGGACCTCGGTGGACTTGTCGACACAGGTGGCGCCGGTCTGCTCTTCGAAGGCCGCCTTGTCGGCCGCTGCCTTGGCTACGGCCGCGGCCTCAGCGGCGTCCTTGGTTTCGTCCACGGCAGCGCCCTGGAACGACAGCGTTATCTCGAAGGACGGCGGCGGCTCGGGCGGCGGGCTCTGGCCCAGGGCGGTCGCTCCGAAGAGCGAGATCGTCAGGGCCACCACGCCGGCAGCCACGACGCCACGAGCCGTGTAGTTTCTCATGGCGCACTCCTTTCATGAGATCGGACAGTTAACTTTCCGATCAGTTATATGGACGGAGCCAAATGTCCCATCTGCCTGTGGAGAGTCGATTCAGGATTGATTCAGGCTGCTTGAATCCAGCCCATAACGTGATAGACATACCTCTATGCTGGAGGAAGGTCCAAATGGGCTGCTGTTTCAGACTCTGGGGCCGCTGCAGATGACCCGAGGTGGTCACGAAGTCGCCATCGGTCCGGGCAAGCAACGCGCTGTGCTCGCGGTGCTCTTGTTGCAGGCGGGCAGGCCCATTCCACGCGACGAAATAGTTGCCGGTGTCTGGGGCGAGCACGCCCCGATCAGCGCCGGAAACCTTGTGGCCACCTACATCGCGGGCCTCCGACGAGCCCTGCTGCCGGCCAACCCGTTGGTTTCATTTTCCGGCGGGTACCTGTTAAGAGCCGAGCCTGAGCAGATCGATCTGCGACTGTTCGAGGCGGAGTTGGCGTCCGCGAGCCAGGCCCGTGGCCGGGGCGATCTGGACCAGAGCGCCCGAATGCTAAGCGCCGCGCTCGATCGGTGGCGAGGACAGCCGCTTGACGGAGTTCCTGGCCCGCACGCGGAGCAGGCGCGTGCACGCCTGGCCGAGTGTCGCTTGGCGGCCATGGTGCAGCGGATCGAAGTGGAGCTGGCCCGAGGCCGTCATGCGGATTGTGTCGACGAGCTTTCGCGCCTCGTGGCCGCGCATCCATTGCGCGAACCCTTGTACGGCCTACTGATGCTGGCGCTCTACCGCTCCGGCAGGCAGGCCGAGGCGCTGATGGTGTTTCATGACGCGCGGCGCAAACTCGCCGACGAGTTGGGCATCGAGCCGTGTGCGTCGTTGCGCGACTTGTTTCAACGGATCATCACGGACGATGGTCCCGAAATGCCATCCTCTGATGTGTATGCGCTCGGCGCCCGCAAACCTCGGCAGTTGCCGCCGGATCTACCGGACTTCGCCGGCCGGGAAGTAGAGCTGGACCAACTGACCAAACACCTTGCGGCTGTGACGACTACGGCGTTTTGCGTCATAGTCGGTGCGGGCGGCATCGGCAAGACTGCGTTGGCGATCCACGCGGCACACCTGGTGGCGGAAAGGTTTCCCGATGGCCAGCTCTATCTCGATCTCCGTGGTACCGGGCAACAACCGCTGACTCCCACCGAGATTCTGACCCGGCTACTGACCGATCTGGGCGCATCTCATCAGCAGGTGACCGACGCCGAACAACTGGCCGCCCTGCTCCGAACATGCTTGAGTGGCAAGCGAATTCTGCTGGTCCTCAACGATGCGGCAGATGCCACCCAGATACGCCTCGCGCTTCCTGGAAGTGCTGGTTCCGCCGTGCTGATCACGAGCCGTGTCGCGACTGCTGGACCACCCGGCAGTCAGGTGATCCACCTTTCGCGGCTCGATGACGAGGCTGCGCGGTCGATGCTCGTGTCCATTGTGGGCAGATGTCGCGCGGATGCAGAACCCGAAGCGCTGCAACAGATAGTCGGCTTCTGCGATGCTCACCCGTTGGCGCTCCGAGTGGCCGGGATGAAGCTCACGAGCCGGCCATCGTGGACGCTTGCAGGATTCGCGGAACGCATGTCCGACGAGGGCTACCGGCTCGACACATTGGGCCTACGTACCGCATTTCGAGCCAGCTATGAGACGTTGCCCGGCTCGGACGGATCCCCGTCGGCCGCGGCCCGGGTATTCCGGTTACTCGGCAGCCTGCCCGGCAATGAGATCAGCCTGCATACCGCCGCTGCGTTGCTGGACGTTCCGGTCCGCCAGGCTGAGCAGGCTCTGGAACTGTTGGTGGATACCCATCTTGTGCAGGCGGAGTCGATCGGCCGGTACCGGTTCGGCGATCTGCTCCAGCTCTACGCACGCGAGCAGGCGCACGGACAGGAACGGCCGACAGCCCTCGATGCGTTGCGTGATCGGGCTCTGGACCACTATTGCGCCGTCGTCCGCGAAGCCGACCTTCTCATGCGTCCAGGCCGGGTCCGGCAGTCGTCGCGCGATGGACGAGGAGCGGCCGGCATCTCGTTTCGTGACAAGGCGGATGCGGTGCAGTGGTGTGAAGCCGAACGCGCGAGCATTGTCGCTGTTGCTGTGGACGCAGCCCGGTACACCCGAACAGATTCTTCAAGGCTTGCTGGACTCCTGACTGAGTTGCGCACGTTCCTGCATTTCCGCGGACATTGGCAGAATTGGCAGACGTTGGCAGAGCTGACCATCCAAGTGGGACGCAAGAGTGGGGATCGGTATGCCGAAGCGGTGGGCCGGATGGAGCTTGGCACCAATGCGACGACGCGCAATCAGATCGACGTCGCGGTGACGCATCTCGACGAGAGTATCGAAGTATTCCAGGAGATCGGCGATGAGCTTGGTGAGCGCCGGGCTCTGAACAACCTTGGCATGGTTCACAATCGCCGCGGCCGGCATGCTGAGGCGGCGAGCGTTTTACTGCGGTGCCTTGAATTGCAACGGGCCGGCAGCGACCGCGATGGTGAGTTCATCGCGTTGGGAAACCTCGCGCTTACGTATGTTGGACAGGGTGATTACGAGCGCGGACAGATGTTCAGCGAACAGTGTCTGCGTTTGCACGACAAGGAAACGTCGAACCTGAACATCGCCTCGATTGCGTTCAGCGCATTGGGGACGGTTCACTCCAAGACCGGTCGGCATGCTGAGGCGCTTCAGGCGATGAACGTCGCGCTTGAGCTCGCGAGGGCGGAGCACAACCGGCATCGGGAGGCCTACGCGCTGACCGATCTCGGCTCGGCAATGTGCGCGGCCGGGGATACGAAAGGCGCTATCGAGCCGCTTGACTCGGCGTTGATGCTCCGTCGGGAGCTGGGCGACGAGTACGGCGAGGAGGCCGTTCATCAGCTACTCGGTAAAGTTCAACGGGGCGTGCATTAAGGTGACGACCGTGTCGACCTTCTCCGGGATCCACCACATCGCGCTGAATGTGCGCGACCTTGAGGCCTCTGTGCGTTGGTATAGCGAGGTTCTAGACTTCTCGCCGCTGTTCCCGTGGGACACCGACGACTTTGATCGGCGCCTCATGCGCCACCCCAGCGGAGTCATCATCGGGCTGACGAAGCACAAGCACCCCGATGCCGACGCGGACTTCAATGAACGCCGGCCCGGGCTCGACCACTTGGCGTTCACCGTCGCCACGCAGGTCGATCTCGAGGCATGGGTCGCTCGCCTGACGGACGCCGGCGTCACGCACTCCGGGATCCAGGTCACGCCGAAGACTGGGTTCACACTGATTGCTTTCCGTGACCCCAACAACATCCAGCTAGAGCTGTACCTCGACCAGCGGTAGCCGCCGACGCCGGTATCCCGTAGAGAGCTCTAGTGCAGAGTTGCGGTGAAGGTGCGGCCGTGGGCGTGACGCGTTGTGTATTCGATCAGTGTGCCGCCTGGGATCGGGTAGACGCGGACACCGTCGTCGGCTGATTGCACTCTCATCGGCCGGCCGCGGACGATTACCCAGATCCTGTCGCGCTGCATGGTCGGGTCCGACAGGGCGACCGAGATCGTGTGGTCGCTGGCCGTGCGCATGATTACGGATGCCGGGCCGTGGATCCAGAGCCGCTCGGCGTGGTGAACACCTTCCGCGAAAACGTTGGCAGCAATAAGGTTCAGTCCGCTGTGCTTGATGGCCTGAATCCGCGTCGTGTTCGCCAGCACGGAAATCGGCCCACTGCCATAGGAGCGAAGTTGTTGCTCTGTAGCGTTCGGGACGAGCGCGTAAGCCATCGAGGCGAGCGGCGCTCCTGCCGCTTGATCGATGGAGAGGGAGAAGACCTGCTTACTCATGGCGGTGTCGGGATTGGACACTCGAACAACGCGGCGGCTGCGAGTTACCTGGGCGAGCGAGACAGTCGCCTGCTGCTCGTCGAGAAGTACATACCCGACCGCGGTTTGCTGGGTGCCATTGGCATAGCGCAACCAGGCCAGGCGGGCGGGGCCGAATCCAGACCAGGGCGTGCCATCTCGAAGTTCTCCGGTGAGAACCACGGCGTCGGACGGGCCGGCGATCCGGCTGTCGACTGTGGTCGTTACCGCACGCCCCGCCGAGTCGCCCACACCTGCGGCAAGGACGACTATCTCGTCGTCGAGCATGAACCAGGACTTGGTCGCGTCGGCGTTGCGGTAGACGACGAAGTCGTCGGGGAGGCTCCCGGCCTGCTTCGCGGCATAGGCGGCATCGCTGGCTTGGACGAGACCTACAGCACCGCACGCGCCGAGGACCGCTCCACCGGAGAATCCGTTGGTGCCACGAGGAAAGTAGACGTAGGTGTTCTGCGACTCGGAGGACGACGTGAACCCCAGCGGTGGATTGTCGTACCACAGGGTGCCGTAGAGCTCCGGTATCGTACGCCGGGTCTCGACTGGCGCGGTCACACCAGCTAGGCGGTAGGGCGAGACGGTCGTGTAGTAGTCGACGCCGTAGGCCTGCGTCTGATCCTGGCCGGTGAGGTAAAGATAGTGCGCGCCGTCGCCTTGGAACCACGGCATGAGGTTCTCGCCGCTCATGTACTCGTACTTGCTGATCCTGTTGGAGCTGCGTGCCAGAGCGAAGGCATAGCCAGGTCGCCGGTGGACGGTCTTGTCCATGGCGTTGAAAGCGACATTGCGTTCAGCCGGGTTGAGGTCCTCTGCCGGGGCCGACGAGTCGGCGAGAATGTCCGCGTAGCGGGCGATGCTGACAGGGGAGACAAAACTCGTGGGGTTGAGCAGGGCCTTCGAGGTCTGTCGCACATACTTGACGTATCCCTTGAGCGTCAAGGCATCCGGGCCGGTCGCATATCCGGACAGGTCCACGATCGCCTCGACAACGATGGCGACGTCGGCGTATCCCGTCGTAGTCCGGGAGACCGCCCGCCCTTTGACGATCTCCATCATCCAGCCCTCGAAAATCACTGGGGCGAAGCCGTTGACCACCCAGCCCTGGACGACGCCAACAAGATGGCCGCCCTGAGCGTAGCTCGTCCCATCGAGGATCTTGATAGTCTGAACGACACGGGTGAGCAAACCCTTGCCATACGAACCGGTGTAGGCAACGGAAGCGTGCTGGATGAACGAACCGTCGGAGTAGTAGCCATCGGTTACCCCGTGCTGCAGATCGTATGGATCGATCGTGGCGAAGACGGTTAGCTGATCAGCGATCGCCTTGCTTAGGCGGGCGTCATCGCCGAGGGCGGCACCCTGAAGAATCCGGTTCGTGGTGATGTCAGCGAGGTTGGCACCGGTGTGGAAACGCGAGTCCAGGTCGACATCGCCGTTCTTGCCGTTGCGCAGGTAGGCGTCCGTCGAGGCGACATAGGTGGCGCCGAGGCTGGGCTCGTATGCGGCGAGCTCGTCCTTAAGCAGGACAAGGGTTTTGCTCACGTGCGAGGAGATGCCGATCTCCCAGTTGAACCAGTTGCCGTAGTAACCCTTGGACTGATCTCCGTAGTAGTTCTCGTGGAGCCAGCGCAAGCCGTCTAAGACTCGTCTTTGGACGGTCACGTTGTCCCGGAAAGCGGAGCCAGGGCTGCGGGTCGCAAGGGCAATTTCATAGAGGTACCGGAACGACGTTGTGAGATTAGGGTCGCTCGTGCCGAGTGGGAGACCCCTGAACAGTTCACCTTGCCCGGCATTGTCCAGCGCTGTGAGCCATGTCCGGGCGTTCGCCTCGATCGAAGCCAGCTTCGCGGCGACCTCAGGACGGGCGTTGGATTCGGCTGTCCCGGCGAACATCGCGACAGTGTTCGCGATCAGTAAGGCGTGATCGGCGGTCGACACAACCGTTGGCGCGGCTCGCGCTCGTAGCGGCTGCGCCACCGCGAGCAGGGCTGCTGCGGGGAGGATCGACAACACACCACGGCGCGAGATCTGCACGGTTCACTCCAAACTTTGGGCGTCTTGGCCTTGCCGACACTACCGCCGCCGAAAATTCTTGCCAAGGAGCTATCGCAGAGCGACAATAATTTGCGCTTGGGATCCAACACATCCGATCTCGACAGGGGAGAAGCCATGCGACGACCAGCCTTTGCTGTCCTGTTGTCCGCCCTCATTGCGTTCGCTGGCATCGGGTCAGTCCCAACGTACGCCGCCGCGATCCACGATGTGGGCACGCTGGCGACCACGCCGATCGCACCCGGCCTCACCCTGAGCAACACGTCGTCGGCGGGTCCCAACCAGATCAACGTGCTGACCGCCAACCTGGCGGAGCCCACCCTGAAACCGAAATACCTCAACCCCGGAACCGTTGGTGCCACTGCCACTCTGACCACTCAGGCCAACCGGGTGGGTGCCGTCGCCGCGGTCAACGGAGACTTCTTCGACATCGGTGCGACGGGAGCGCCGCGCGGTATAGGGCTGGACAACGGCGCCCTGCTCAACGGCCCATCGTCTGGCTGGAACAACGTGGCTGCACTTTACGCAAACGGCGCAGGCAGCCGCGGTGGTCTGGCCCAGATCTTCCTCGATGCGACGGTCACCCTGCCCGGTGGCACCCGGCTCACGGCCACCAACCTCAACTCACCCAACATTGCCGCCAACGGCATCGGCGTCTACAACTCGCTATGGGGCGACGAGCCACGCAGTCAGGTGCTCGACGGCGCCACGCGCTCCCGCGAGATCGAGATAACGGCCGGCCGGGTCAGCAAGGTCAGCACGACACCTGGTGGCAAGGTGGCCGCCGGAATCATCGTCGTACTTGGCGTGAACACCGGCGCCGACGCCCTGTCCGGTCTCGCGGTGGGCGACACGGTCACCGTCAACTACACGCCTCGCGGTGGGGACGGTGCGGCACAGGTGGCGATCGGCGGCAACCTCGTTCTGGTTCGGGACGGCGTGGTCACCACGGTCTCGCATCCCCGCAATCCAAGGACAGCAGTGGGTTTCTCCGCCGACGGGCTGAAGATGTGGATGGTCGTGGTGGACGGCCGTTCGACCGCCAGCGTCGGCATGACCTATGTGGAGCTTGCCAACTACATGAAAACACTCGGAGCCGACGATGCGATCAACCTCGACGGCGGTGGTTCGAGCACCCTTGTCGCCCGGATGCCTGGCGCCACTTCGGTATCGGTGCGCAACACTCCGTCGGATGGAACGCAACGCCTGGTACCCAACGGAATTGGGTTTATCTCCACCGCCCAACCGTGGAGCTCAACAGTCGACAACACCACTACGGGCAGGTTCACGGCGAGCGCGAACTGGGGGACGTCAACGTTTTCCAGCCAGCGCTACGGGCCTGACTACCGCTTCGCCAACCCTGTCGCCGCAAGCGATCCGGCCTGGTACAAGATAAATGTTCCAACGACCGCAAGCTATGACGTGTCGGTCTGGTACCCGGCCAACGCCGGCTACAACGACTCGACCCCATTCATCGTGGTCACTACCACCGGCAGCCAGACGGTAAGGGTGAATCAACGAGTCAACGGTGGTCGCTGGGTGTCGCTTGGCGTGTTCACGTTGGCCGCAGGTGATGCGGACAAAGTCGGGGTGAGCCGATGGACTTCGGGCACCGGCTATGTCATCGCCGACGCAGTTCGTGTCACCCGCGTGTGAGCATGGCGGTTAGGCCAGCGAGGTCAGCGATTTCGTAAGCGACTGGTACGTCTTGCGGTGTCGCCTGTCCGTGGCGGTTGACCCACGCGGCCCGGATGCCGGCCGCATGTGCCCCGCGTACATCTGCGTTGAGCGAGTCACCTACATGCAGCACCTCGTCGGCGCCCAACCCAAGGCGCTGCAAGCGCTCGCTTGAACATGGCCCCGTCCGGCTTGTACGCCCCGACGTCTTCGCTGGTCACCACAGCGGTGAAGGCCAAGCCGTGGCGTGCCATGGCTGCAGCCACATCCATACGGTCCACATCGGACACAACGCAGGCCGGCGCGGTGAGGCGCGAGAGGAAGTCGCGGGTGCCGCGCCGTAGTGGTGGCGCCTGCCAGTACGCGAACTGGGGCGCGCACAACGATTCCGGGTCGCCGGCGCAGCCCACGTCGGCCGTCACTGTGGCCAAGCTTGCCATCGCGCAATCCCGTAGCGATCGGAACTCCGGACCGGCTGCGACCGCCTCATACGCAAGCCCCCAGGCCTCACCTACGTCGCGTGCCGTGACCGGCGTCGAGGCATCGACGGCTACCCACTCGGCGATCGCGGCCATGATGGCGTCGTCGTCCTCCACCACCGTGCCGTAGAAGTCGAGCAGCAGTCCCTTAATCACGGCTCGAGCTTAATGACCACCTTCGCGCGCGCGTGCTCCAGCTCGAGGTACCGGATGGCCTCAGGCGTCTTACTCAACGGGTAGGTCTGGTCGATGACCGGGGTGACCTTTCCGGATTCGGCGAGCTCCCTCAGCGTCGCGAGGTTCTCCTTGCTCGGCTTCGCGGTGAGTGCGAGCAGCCGATGGCGGACGAAGCGGGACAGCAGCTGCCCCCTGATGATGAGGCCGATCGGCCCAATGAGACTGCCGCCGTTGGACACGCCGCCACCAGACAGGATGAGCGTCCCTGTGGGTGTTAGCGCGCGCCGGAAGTCGGTCAACGAACGGTTACCTACCAAGTCGAACACGACGTCGTAGCGCCGTCCGTTGCCGGTGAAGTCTTCGCGGGTGTAGTCGATGACATGGTCCGCGCCGATCGACCGGACCAGGTCCACGTTCCTCGTGCTGCACACGCCGGTCACGTCCGCGCCGAACGACTTGGCGATCTGCACGGCGAACGTGCCCACGCCCCCTGACGCGCCGTTGACCAGGACCTGCTGTCCTGCCTGTACCTGCCCTTGGTCGCGCAGGCCCATCAGGGCAGTGTTGCCCGCCAACGGCACCGCAGCCGCCTGCTCGAAGGTCAGGTTGGCCGGCTTCGGTTCCACCGCATCGTCCGTGACACACACGTACTCGGCAAACGCGCCGTCGACTTCGCCGAACACCTCGTCACCGGGGCGGAACCGTTTCACCGCCCGCCCAACCGCTTCCACCCGACCCGCGAAGTCCGTGCCCCGGATCTTCATCTTGGGCCCGCTGAACCCCAACACCATGCGCGCCAGGTACGGGTCGCCGCGCATGACGTGCCAGTCGCGGGCGTTGACTGCGGCCGCGTGAACCCTTACCAGCACCTCATTGTCGGTGGGCACCGGCTTGTCGACCTCCCTGAGCTCCAGGACGTCGGGTGAGCCGTACCGGTCCTGGACGATTGCCTTCATCGGGGTCTCCTCATGCACGGGGGTTCGTCTGACCTGGGTGTACGGTGTACACCGCACCATGACGGTAGGTGTACGGCGTACACCTGTCAAGAGGCGATATCGTCAGCGGCTGTTCGAACAGGAGGTGGTCGAGATGGCTCAGCAGGTGGACGCTCTGCGCCGAGCCCCCCTGAGCAGGGACCGTGTGCTGCGCGCCGCCGTCGCGCTCGCCGACGAAGCCGGGATCGAATCACTCAGCATGCGCAAGCTCGCCCAGGAACTGGGCGTTGTGCCGATGGCGCTCTACAAGCATGTGGCCAACAAGGAAGAGCTCCTGGACGGCATCGTCGATGTCGTCGTCGGCGAGATCGACCCGCCGGTCCGTGGAGCCGACTGGAATAGCGCGGTCCGGCAGCGGATCCTCTCGGCGCGACAAGCGCTCCTACGCCACCCGTGGGCGTCTCGAGTGATCGAGTCGCGAACCGCCCCGACACCGGTTGTGCTGGAGTACATCGACTCGATGATCGGAATGTTCCGCGTTGGAGGCTTCTCCGTCGATCTCACCCATCATGTGATGCACACGATGGGCAGCCGTATGTTGGGGTTCACCCAGGAGCTGTTCGACGACTCGCCAAGCGTCGACCCGGAAGCGCAGGCGGCCGGGCTCCGCGAGATGGCAGGGAAATATCCTTACGTCACGGAACTAGCCATGGCGGTGGCCCACGACGAAAAGTCGGTCGTTGGTTCAGGTTGCGATGATCAATTTGAGTTCGAGTTCGCGCTGGATCTTCTCTTGGACGGGTTCGAAAGGCTCCGGCAGCAAGGATGGACGTCCACAAACGACTAGGGCACGAGGGTCACTCCCAGCACCTGGTAGAGCAGCAGGGCCAGTGCGACGAATACGAGTCCGGTGAACACCAGATCCTCAAACCAGTCGACAATGCCGGGACGGCGCTCCAGCAGGAGCTTCGGGTTGTAGTAGAGGATCGAGGCTCCGATCACGACGGCCGAGAAGATCAGCCCGACCCAGGGTGCCCAAGCGAAACCAGCGAAGAGAAAGAAAATCACTGCGGCTGCGACCACGTAGAGCGCGACGTTGTTCTTGACGAAACTCTGCATGGAATCGTGTACCGACGTCCCGGCTTTCGCTGTGGCGCGGTACAACTCGTACGCCAGCGAGAGCACGAACGCGGCGGTGAGAACCCAGGCGGCCTGTGTCACGAGATCGGTCATCACGGCCTCCAAACCCCACGGATAGGGACAAGATCGAGTTTACGCCTCGGGAACACCCGTAACTGGCGTCTGGAAAGATCACCGCTGAGGATCAGGTATTTAGCCAGCGCTGATCATGACCGCTTACGACCGCCCGAGGTCACAGAGGAAGCGTTGGCCGAGCTGAAGTTTCCGATGTCCTGCCACCTGATCTCGCGGTGGATACGCTAGCCAAGCGTTGCTCGGACATCGCGGCTGCCAACGCATCCTGCGAGAGGGCACGCGTCGGATGTCAATTGATATAGATGCCTGACGCTCGAGCCTGAGCTACGTGCCGGTCCGCCGACCCATTGGGATTGTCTGTTTCCAGCCACAGGCGGGAGCCTTCGACTTTCCTGGTGGAATGACCTTGGTCGGCGTATAGCAGCGCCAGTACCAATCCCCATTCGACTTTCGCCGAAGGTCGAGCGAACTGCCCCCGCATTGACCGCACGACGGCATGGGTTGAGACAGATCTTCCGCGCGCTCATGTTCGAGGAGCTTGCGAGCGAAGTGGCTTCCTTCCATGACGAGCATGACTTCGCGGCTTTGATGCTGCGAAAGTGCGTTGAGACTGCCGAACAGCACAGTGTGCTCATCGATCACGATGATCTTCTGATGAAGTTTGTGAACCTCAATGACTTTTTGGACGGTTGCTCGCAGTGCTGTCATGAAGGCTTGCGAGTCGGGACGGCCCTGGATTCCGTCACTGGGATCACGGACAAATACGGTGATCTTTACGCCGCGCGCTACTGCATCGGATAAGAGCGGCAAGACGGTCTTCATCCGGTTCGTTGTCCACGCCGCCCAGATCCAAATGGTTTTCTGCGCAGAATCCAGGTGGGCGCTGAGTTCGGTGTAGAACTGCCGCTCGCCTTCGATGTCTGCCACACGGACGTGCTGAGCAAGGATGTCGGCGAGGTCCCTGCCAAATGGGCCAAGTTCAGGACTCGCTTGGTGGTTTGCCACTGTCGCACTTATGAGAGTCTCTGCCCGCACCGTCCTGATACGCGTGCCAAGGCGGACTGCGACACGGCTGAGGGGCGTTCCGGGTTTAGCTCTGGCAATCTTGGCCCGGCTCCCGATCAGATAGAGGCGAGTCTTAGTGCGCGTGAGAGCGACGTTGAACAGCCGGAGGCCATCGCGTGCGTATGGTGTCGTGCCGTTGTGTGCAATAGCCATCCAGCGGTCGTCATACGAATCTTCAACGAGATCGAAGATGACGACGCTGAATTCCCGGCCTTGGAATCGGTGTGCTGTACCAACTTCGGTCGACAGCGCATCGGACTTCTCGAGGTCACGCATTGCCTCAAGTGTTGCGTCCGTTTGGTCGGCATAAGGTGTCACAACGCCAACATCTTCGCCGCGTGCCTGGTGGTATTCGGCGATGACTCTGCTCAGCAGAGCGCCTGCGGGCCACCATCCCTTCATCGCACCGGTGGCATGCACCAAAGAGAGATCATCCAAGCCGTCCGTGTTAATCAGTACGATCTCTGGATCTTCGCGCGGATCACGCGGGTGAATACCCTGCCCGGGCTTCAGCAGGCCATCGTAGGCAATCTCGTTGGCCAGGCTCATCACCTCTGGCCCGAACCTGTGTTGGGTATCCAGCATGGTGCAGCCGTGGTGGATGTAAGCGTCGTTAGCAGTCGTGATGCCGCACAGCCCAAATACATCCGTGCGAAGCCACCGCTTCACGTCTGGCCGATCCTCCTTCGCGACCTTCGTTGGCAGCACTGCGCCAAGCTGCATGAAATCACCGAGGAGGACGGCACTTTGTTTGGCGCGAGATACTGCTAGGAGGACCTCTGGGATGGTCGCTGCACCGACCTCATCAACCAGCACCACATCGTAGGGTCCTTCAAGCAGCGCTTTATTCGTCCTGAGGCGGGCGAGTGTAGTGGCGACCACACGGGCTTCACGGATGATCTCCCCTTCAGCATCCTTGCGGAGCTTGTCGAACTCCTCCTGAACATCAGCGTGCTGCTTTTCCAACTGCTCACGTTGGCGGGCCTCAATCGCCACCTGGTGGCGCAACACGAGCATCTCGGCGTATCGGTCTGGCAGGCCGAGCTGGTCAGCATTGTCCACAAGAGATACTTCTTCATTGCTCGCCCGTGGATTCGCTTCTGCTGCTAGTAAAGCGGATTGAAGCGTCTTCTCCTCTGCGGCCGCTTGCTGGTGTGCTGCCTGACGTTCCTCAAAAGTCGCTCGGGAGGCTTTCACTGCTTGTGCCCGGGCAGATATCTCCTCGCGAGACAACGCCACAGACTCAGCCAGCCGCCGAATTTCGAGGTCTGAAGAAGCGCGGAACCGCGCAAGCAACTCTTTCGCTTGCCTTTGACGCGCTTCTAAATCAGATACTCGCTGTCTTTCATCATCCAAAGTGGACTTTGCTGTGCGCGAAGCGCGGAGGCTTGTCAGGCGCTTAAGCAGTGGCTGCAATTGCGTTGCGGTGAATGCCATTTCGGCCTGGTCTAGCTTCTCGCGCGCTATCAGCAGCTGAACGCCGATCCGGTCGACTGACGACTCCGTCTCTAACACCTCATTTTGGAGGGACTCGATCCTGGCAAAGATCGACCTGTCTTGCGCGCTGCCGGCCCAATCGCGCTCTGCCGCTGCCAGGCTCGCTTGACTTCGCGACAAACTTTGGCTCAGATCTGCGGTACACCGTCGTGCGGTGGCAAGGCGGTTGGCTATAGATGGGATCTCAGCCGAAACGATGATCATGGCAAGGATTCGTTCGTATTTGCCAAGGTCGAACCCTTGGATCTTCTCCTCTGCAGCGGCTAGCCTCTCCACGTTTAGCCGAAGTGCAAGTAATCTCCGCTGCAGGTTCAGGCGTCTCTCCTCCACATCGAGGAGCCGCTTGCTAGTGAGATGGGCTAACGCAATGTCGGGATTGGCCGCGACCTCACGCAAATGAGGAGGGCCGACGCGAACGAGATCTCCGGTTCGATGCGACCTGTGGCGCACGACTCCGGCTAGTGCGTTGTCAACGGCGATATTGGTTGAGGAGACAAGCAACACTCGCTTGCGTGAGGCGACGAGATCGCTGATCGCTTCGGTAAGAACCCTCGTCTTGCCTGTCCCTGGAGGGCCCCAGACAAGACGTACCCCGGGTGCAAAGCAGGAGGCATATGCCTCGCGCTGTTCCGCGGTGAATCCAGCGATATCTGGCAGAACCGATGGAGGGCCGGCCAAATGACCCATGGCTAGATCGTGTGCGAGACCTGGGTCGGACATGGCTGCAATCTCGTCGCGCAGTCGGGTTAGGAGATACGTTGGTGGCTGCCGGTGTAGCCATAGAAATCGCTCGGCAGGGTCGACGAACTCGGGTACGCGCACGCGTAGGATCTGACCCTCTTGGACAACCTCGAGCGGAGTGCAGGCACCCTTGTCGGGATCGTCGCCGCCAGCGAATCGAAGCGCCCCAAGCTGCTCCGCATCTGACCGCGATCCGCGTAGGTCAACGGAAAACCATCCGCGTTCGCCTGATGGTCGAGCCTTACCGAGGCGAACCCAGCGCGGCTTGCCTGCCCCGCCACCTTCAGCTGCAAGCCAGAATTCGACCGCAGTACGGATTTCATCTCGCCAGTCCGGCAACGTCAACCCCCGTCATCAAAGTCAAGATAAAAGAGATTATTGTCGATGACATGCGGTAGTTCTAGTCCAAATTGGCCATTGCGAAATCCCGTACAGATTCGGTACTTCCCGGCCGCCATACGGGCTAGCGAAGCCCGGCAGTGACAATCAGACCTGTCACCTCGACATGTGGGCTGTTTATCCGTCGCGGATACATCGCCTTGCCGGTCACTGCAGGTGTAAATGTTGGCGGCATACTCTCAAACGTTGCTCTGTCTTCATACAAGCCATACCGCCTCCTCGTGGAGGGTACGCATTTGTTGGCTACCGTGGTCGCAAGGATTCGCTTGCTCAAGGGTTCCGGCCGGGCCGTCCTGCGCGCATGGCCGTTGAACTGTCGCGGTGAGGGCCAGCAACGAGTGCCGCTCATGGAAGCCGTGCACGCAGCCCACAGCAATTAAGGCCTCAAATGGGGCGGATTATCATGCCCGACACGCCCAGCTTGGAATCGCTGATCATAAATGGAGCGACAATCAGGTGGCGGGGTACCGGGTTGATCAACCATCTCGGAGCTCCCGTTCTTAAGGCTCTGGCTCTTAAAGGGCTAAACATCGGGACGTTCGGACGTAGCGTCGCCGCCCGCGAGCCCGCGGTCTGTACCGCGACGGACCGGGCCAATCAAAGCTCTTAAAGGTTTTCAGCGCTCAAGCTCTAAAAACCTTTACACATCAACGACTCTCATCTCCTCGGCGCCGCCAATTACTAGTCGGGCGTGCACTCGTTTAGTAGTGTTTTCACACGTCAAACCTATGGGCCGGAGTCCGGTGATCGTGTGCGCAAAGATTTGGCGCTGACAGACTTCGACGAGTGCCGGACATTTCAGCAGGTCAAACGACCGAAGCTGACTCAGGGCCGGGCGCGCCGCGGTGGCCGAAGGCTTAGCCGGCGGCGCTGGCCCGTGCCCTGGCGGTCCCGCTTGCGGGCCGCTCTAATCGTGTAGTGAGTAATTCGGCAATCAAAGTCGAAGACCTGGCCGAGATGCCGATGCTGTTGCGGGACAACGAGTTCCGGAAGTTCTGTGGCGTGATGTGTGTTTGCGGGCGTGGCGCGTCAGCAGTAGGAGTGCTGGGGGAATCTACTAGGAATATTTAGTCATGCGCCAGCCACCTTGCCGCCCTCACCGCTTCGCATCTCCTTCCATCCATCAGCAGGAAACAGGAACGAGTGGTCACCGAAAGTGTTTGATCGGTACCGGGATCTGTTGCGAAGCAGCAGACTTGGGCGCCGAAGGCGCCAGAGTCCTTGATCGTAAACGGGCTGGTGGGCTGCCCGTTAGGGCCTATTGGACTTTAGGTTTGTGAGTTTGACGGTCTGTTCGGCTCGACATTATTAATCCCGGGGTGCATTCTTAATACATGACGAAGCGGGTAGTGAAGAGCGTTTCCCTTCCAGGCGATGTCGCCGAATACCTTGACACCTTGCCTAACGCGTCAGCAGAGGTCACTAGGCTGCTGCGCCGCAGCATGCTCAATGATCAGGTCCAGGCGCTAACGGGGCGCAAGAGTTCACCGGAGCGGATCGAAAAGGCTCGTGAGTGGGCACGGCGTGAGCTTGATGCAGCTAAGCAGGATGTCGAGGCCGGGGCCTATGAAGACATACGTTCGCAGATGGGGTACGCGGCTTGAGTGACTTCGATCACCCGGTTCAGCTGATTCTTGACGCGTCCGCCTTGGCGGCATATGGAAACAGCGAAACCGTGGGTGAGTTGTTGAGTGAAGTTGAAGAGGAAGATCACCTGATAGCTATACCTCAGGGAAGTCTGGCTCAGGCGCTCGGTGCCAACGCTCATCGCGGGCTCCTTGCTCTTCTGCTGGAACGTGATCGATGCGTAGAGGTCGATCCTATGGAGGACTGGGAAGAGCTCGGGAAATTCCTAGGCCTCGTCGGTACTGCCCATGACCTTCACGACGCGGCGATAGTGCTCGCGGCCGTGCGGTACAAGGCTTACATCCTTACTGACCGGCCAAG
Source organism: Micromonosporaceae bacterium (assembly GCA_003543035.1). Lineage (GTDB taxonomy): Bacteria > Actinomycetota > Actinomycetes > Mycobacteriales > Micromonosporaceae > Rhizocola. The sequence continues at coordinate 31,000 of DPJL01000064.1, forward strand.
CGACTATACGCGGATCTTTAAAGGTGTTCGTTGCATCAAGCTCGAAGCACCATGGGCCGACTGAGGCGACTGGCGGAGGGTGCGTCTTGAAGCCTCGGAGGTTGTGCTCTTGAACTTCACTGACTAAGTTGAATGCGGTGCGACCAAAGGGCTGCCTGGGAAGCGACAGGGAGCCCTTTGTCTTATATGGAGAGTCCAGTTAGATCCTGCATTTGCGTTGTGTCGTAATGGCACGCTAATGGCACGCGAGATCAGAAACGACGAAGCCCAGATTCGGGATCATGTCCCTGATCTGGGCTTTCACATTGGAGGGGGCGACGGGAATCGAACCCGCGCAATCAGTTTGGAAGTGCCACACGCGTGGATCGGCCGACCGGGTCACCGCGAAGGACGAGGCCGGACGGCCGTGGCCCGGGCGTGATCGAGGCGTATACGCTGGCGCGGGACGAGATGCGGCTGGCAGGCAGAAGCCTCGCCGCGCAAGGAGTTCTTCTCGCGGACTCCGATGGCGCCGCATCACCGGTGATGACACGCACGGCGAACTGGACCAGGGCAGATGTACGGGTGCTGAGCGGGCGTCCATTCGAGGCCGGATCACCGGCCGACCGCATCGATAACGTAGAAGAGCACCAACCCGCCGCAGCAACGCACTACGACCGCTATCGCGCTGTACAGCAGCCACACCCGCGCGTCATCGATAATCACGCCGGTCATCGTAAAGCGTGGATGCAATCGGGGTGTCGTCGTTCCCTATCGGGTGGCTTGATCATTGCCAGCGGTTGGTTGCACAAACAGTTTGCGCCCAGCGAGAATGAGCCGGCTGGTGGCCCTGCCGGGAATAAGGGGATCTAGCAGGCGGCTAGCGACGCCGGACCAGCTCCAGTGCTCCTCGACGACCTGGCGGGCGGCCAGGCCCAGGGCACGGCGCTGTGCTGCGGGCATCAGCAGGAGCGCGCTGAGTTTTGTGTGAAGGTCGGGCACGTCACCGGATTCAAAGGCGGTGAGGTGGGCGAACTCTGGCGGATACGCATGCGAGATCCGTGCCGCGACCTCGGCCAGCCCGGAGTGGCGCGCCACCAATGGTGGGGTGCCCGCTGCCGCGGCCTCTGCGGCAACCATCCCGAACGCCTCCGGGAAAACCGACGGCACAACGCTCACGTCGGCCAGTGGCAGCAGATGCACGAGGTGACGATGCTCAAGCGGGCCGGTAAAAAGCGTCCCTGGCGGCGCGGATGCTTCTAGCCCGGCGCGGTCCTCACCAAACCCTGCGATCACCGCCCGGGCACCGGTACCGGCGAGGGCTTGCAGCAGCAGGTGCACCCCCTTGTTGTGGCACAGCTTCCCGAAGTAGACGACGGTCGGCTGGTCATCGGCGAAAAATGTGGCGAACCGTTCGGCGTTGCCGTCATCAGGCAGCCGCTCCCGCAGGTTGCCCGGGTTGGGCTGGTCCAGCCGGGCCTGCGCGATGAGTGCTTCTAGCGCCTGCATACGCGGTTGTGGTTTCCACTTCTCGGTGTCAACGCCGGGTGGTATCTCGTGAACCCGGTCTACCGGCCCGCAGATGCCGGTGAGCACCTCACCGATGTGCCTGGAGCCGACATAGGTGGCGGCAGCCCCCGCGAGAGTCTGCTGGCCGAGGCGGGCCAGCTCTGGCCGGCCGCGCATCGAATACTCCAGTTCCGAGCCGTGTGCTTTGACGGCGTAGCGGGCGCCGGTGGCGGCACCGACCGGTCCGCCCATCAGCACATGATTGGTGAACACGAGATCTGCCGGAAGGTGCTCACGCAAAACGGCAGCGTTGCGTGCCACATAGTGTTCACGTTCGGCGGGCGTGAAATCCTGCACCAGCGCGGCGTCAAGCCCGTCGTAGTGGTCCAGCACGAACACCGGCAGCCGGCCGTCGATGTCAGGCCGCACCGTGCCCGCCCCGCCGAGATCGAAGTCTTGCGGGTGGGGTTCCTGGGAGAAGACTGTCACGTCATGGCCGTTACGGCTCCATGCTCGTGCCAGCGACCGCGTATACACGTTCGATCCCGTACCGCCGAGCAGATAACCGTGCCAAAGCAGTATTCGCAACCAATGCCCCCGTTTTGTTGCAGCGCCGTGATTGTCGGCCCTGGTCGATCAGGTGTTGCGATCAAATATCAACCGGCGGGCCCTTGCCCTTCAGGCTCTTGATCACCGTGACTGTGTCGGCGTCGGCGAGCAACATTGCCGACCGGATCAGATCCCTGACCACCCTGCCTTCGGCATCACCCGCAGGTGCAGGAGATGGTATGGCCCAAACGTACGAGATGTGCACACTTCGGACCTACCAGAAGCGTACCCGTCGCGTAGATGAGCCCAATGGAGCGCTCAGGGCACGGGGGCAGGGACTTCAACCACCAGGAGATTGTATTCGAGACCCGGGCGGCCGAGAGCTGGTCGCCGAGGTTGAGCCCGGACACGAAGCAGCAGGAAATTGCAACATAAGTCTGGACGATTCAGGCAATGCTCGTCCGACTCGAACCTTCAAACCGCAGCTGACAGCGCTGTCCGTTGAAACCTTCCCTTGGACCGGACATCTGTGAGCGATTTAGCCGACGGCTCCATGCGCACTCTATTCGCTGTCGCACCCGCTCATCGATACGTCCTCATCCAGATCCGACTGATCGCTTCTGGACTGCACCCACGGCAACCTACGCCTGGCCGGTGGCCTTCTCTAGCCGGCTCTCCTATTGGGTACCTTCGTCAGCCCGATTCTCCATCAGGCAGATTAGCAAGAGGAAGCGGCAAACGCTTCTGGCGTAACAGGTTTGGTCTGGCTGGGCTGCACCAGCCCAGAAGCGACTCCGGGGTAGGTTGGGTCGGCCCGGCTTGCATCACCCCGGGCAGCCGATGGTTAGAAGTTGAACAGGTAGCCGCCGGTGGCCACTATTGCCAGGCATCGGTTGTCGAAGGTTTCCTTGTGTTCGTAGTAAGTGCCATACCAGACGCCTTCGGCCTTCACGGTGACGGGCGCGTATTCGCGGGTGCAGACTGCATCGGTAGGTGGGATCCGATGCATCTGTCCGTCGGCGCGGACTAGCTGTCGGCATGCCTTGCTTTTGTGGGGGTGTGTTCCGCCGGTGGGTTTGCATTGGAGTGTGGCCACGCTGTGTTGTCCTACCTCGGTGGCGATGGTGAGCAGGTAAGAGCCTGCCGCCTGGTGGGGGCTACCGGCTTGTGCGGCGGTGGCGGGCGGCGCCGCGAGGACGAGCGCGGCTAAAACCGCTACGGCGATGCCGATGGTCCGACTGCGGCCGTGGTGGCCTGTGGGCTGGATGTGTGCGGTCACGGTGGTGGACCTCCCGAGAATGTTGCGTGGCAAGGGGTCTCCCTGCATGGAGAAGCCTAGCCAGGTACCATTTAAACAACGTGATGTATAAATTTTTGTCTGTTGAAGTTGGGCGAGGTCGTCGAGTTGCCGGGACCGCGCCAGTGAACTGGCGGCCTACTGGCCATCCCACCGCTCGTGGAGCCCATCCCATCTGGTTACAGCTCGACATGATCGCTCGCCGGTCGTTGAGTGCAGTGATGCAAACGCTCATATCGGCCGGTTCTTGGTCCGCTGAGGTTCTGGCGGCGGCCCATCTGAACAGCGAGGAGCTGGGGTCTATATAGGATTGTGCGCACCGGGAATTTGATCAACGCCTTGCGATGACGATCGCCGCGACAATAGTTAGCGCCGGTCTCACAGCAGTGCCACCTCCTCGTGTAGGCGTTTTTAACATAATCGACTGACTTGGGTGCTACGCGGTGTAGGGGCGGAGTGTCAAGGGCGCGGACGCGAGGCCAAGGCCCGCCTCACTTGTCTGTAGGCCCAGAGGACGCCTTGATGGATCAGCACTCCGGCGCCGGTGTTAAGTACCGCCAAGCCGGTCGAGGCGAGCAATCCGGGCTCGAAGTTCATCGCGTCGGTGGCTACGAGCAGGATCGGCCATCCTAAGGCAGCGGTGACAAGGGCAACCCGCCACCAGCGTCCGAGGACCAAGCCAAGCAGGATCATTGTCGGGATCACAATGGTCACTCCTTCCTATCTGAAACATGCGCTCATCGATATTTCCGATGCGTGCGCTGTGGACGCCACGCAGGTTGATGCACCCGAATGCGTCAACTACAGCGTCGCAAGCCGCAGGACGAGAGCGGCAGCGGCCAACGCCAGCATCGCGATCGGTGTAGGCAGGCTCTTCGCATCATCGGCGCGGATGTGGGCGGCGACAGCGAGGCCGAAGTAGCAGACCAACCCGGCTGCCGAGGCGACCCCGATGGGTGCCCACAGCAGGCTCGCGATCAGACCCGCCGCCGCGGTCAGGAGGATTAAGGCCAAGTATTTAAGTTTGTCTGGCGAGACACCGACCCTGAGGTAGCTGCGGACCACCGGCTCGCTGTGGCTGAGTTTGCGGGCTGCGGCGAGCACCACAAGCGTGGCCAGGAGCAGCGACACGACGGTGGCTGCGACGAGCATGACGAAACCTCCACGGGTTGGTGGGCTATTCAATCTAAACGCTTGTACAATTTCAAGCTAGACCCGGATTCGGAGGTGCACAAGTCTTGAGCCCGCAACGCAGTAACCGCTCACACTTGATCGAGGGCACGCTTCGCTGTCTGGACAGGCTGCCCCCTGAGCAGATCACCGCGCGGGCGATCGCGGCGGAGGCGGGCGCCAACATCGCCTCGATCACCTACCACTTCGGGTCGAAGGACAACCTCGTGACAGAGGCGGTGATCGAGGGCCTTGACCGCTGGCTCGCCGACATCGCCCACCGTCTGGGCGATCTGGCATCGCAGACACCGGCTACCAGATTTCGGCGCGCGGCGGCAGTCTTGGAAGAAAGCCGGCAACGCCACACCGGGCTGGCGCGTAATTTCGTTGGCGCCCTTGCGAAAGCGCAGCATGACAACCGGCTGCGGGAGCTAGATCGGAAGAGCACACGTCAGATCGGAAGAGGGTGGTGTAGGGAAAGAGTGCACGAACTGAGTAGATCGCGGTGGGCGCCGT
>DPJL01000135.1:0-7718 GCA_003543035.1 Micromonosporaceae bacterium
GCTTCGACATGGACCTCGGCGGTCACGACATCGTGAGCGTGCAGTATCAGAACGCCAACAACTCGGTCCGGGTCTCGGAAGAGTTCATGACGGCCGTGGAAGAGGGCAAGCCGTTCGATCTCGTGGGACGGCTCGACGGCAGCGTGATCAAAACGGTTGACGCGCGTGAGCTCTTCCGCAAGCTGGCTCAGGCGGCGTGGGAGTGTGCGGATCCCGGGATTCAGTACGACGACACCATCAACAACTGGCACACCTGCTCGGAGACCGGGCGCATCACCGCGTCCAACCCGTGCTTCACCGGTGACACGCTCGTGCACACGGACAAGGGCCTTATCCGGTTCGACGCAATGATTGAGCGGTCGCAGCGAGGCGAAACATTTGGCGTCTATACCCACGATGCGACCAACCAGGATGCTCCCGCAGACAGGGTCGAGCTAACGACTCCGAAAGCGGTCATGGTCACCGGGACGAACGAGATCTCGCGACTGGAGTTCAGCAATGGCATGGTCCTACGCTGCACTCCCAATCACCGGATTTGGACGACTAACCGCGGGTACGTGGAGGCCAAGGATCTGCTTGAGACAGACCGAGTGCTTCCGCTGAACCTGCCCACACCGGCCTCTGCAGCATCGCGAGAGTTCTCCCTGGCACCGGGTACCAAAGTGACGGCGGGCCAGGTCGTACCCACGAAGTGGCAACGAGAGACCCGGTTGCCCGAGAAGTGGACTGAGGAGTTTGCGCACCTCCTTGGTTGGCTCGTTGGCGATGGAAGCCTCCGCACCGGAACGCCCGGCGTCCGTGGCGATAACCCAAATGCCACCTGGGTTTACAGCGCCCGCGATCGTGAACTTTTCCTCGAAACACACCAGCAGTCCCTGGCACAGCTGTTTGGCTTCACGCCAAAGCCCTCTGAGCAACCAAATGGGACCGTGCAGTTGCGCTCGAGTCGCGGTGCGATGGTTGACTTTCTCGTCGGACTTGGGGTGACCGCCGGCCGGGCAGCGGAGAAGCGTGTTCCCACAGCGGTGATGGAGTCGCCGACCGAAATCCAGGCCGAGTTTCTGCGCGGTCTCTTTGATGCGGATGGATGCGCAGCCGAGACCGCGAACGACACTCGATACGTCGGGCTCGGGTCCGTGTCGATCAAGCTCCTCCAGGACGTTCAGCGCATGCTCGCCTGTTTCGGCATAGGGAGCCGCATTTACAAGACCCGCGGTGAAGGTGACACTCGTTTCACCTATACGACTGTGACCGGCCTGGACCGTGAATACACCGGGGGTCAGCTCTACGATCTACGGATCAGCGGAGCCAACATCCCCAAGTTCGCTGCAGCTATTGGCTTTGGTCATGAAGACAAGTCCGCTCGCCTCGGCGCCTGGTTGGGCAAGCATCGCTTTTATCAGACGGACCAAACCGCCCACCTGGTGAGTCGAGAGTTTGATGGCTTCGAGACCACCTACAACCTGGCCGAGCCGCGCAACCACTCCTACATCGCAAACGGCCTGGTAGTGCGAAACTGCAGCGAGTACCTGCACCTCGACGACACTTCGTGCAATTTGGCGTCGCTGAATCTGTTGAAGTTCCTCAACGCCGACGGCAGTTTCGATGTCACGCAGTTTGTGAAGTCGGTCGAGCTGGTCATCACGGCGATGGACATCTCCATCAGTTTCGCCGACTTCCCGACGCAGAAGATCACCGAGAACACTCGCGCTTACCGGCAACTCGGCATCGGCTACGCCAACCTTGGCGCGCTGTTGATGGCGTCGAGTCTGCCGTACGACTCCGAGGGCGGGCGTGGCCTGGCCGCGGCGATCACGGCGCTGATGACCGGGACCGCCTACCGGCGCTCGGCCGAGCTTGCCGGAGTGGTCGGGCCGTATGACGGCTACGCCCGCAACGAAGTGCCACACAAGCGGGTAATGCAAAAGCATGCTGACGCTGCCGCGGAGCTCAAGCCGCCAGGCGCCGTGGCCAAGGCGGTTGTCAAGGAAGCACAGCGCCAGTGGCAGCAGGGCAACAAGCTCGGAAACGGACAAGGCTGGCGAAACTCACAAAGCTCAGTACTCGCCCCTACCGGAACTATCGGATTTATGATGGATTGCGACACCACCGGCGTGGAGCCCGATCTGGCTCTGGTGAAGTTCAAGAAGCTGGTCGGCGGCGGCTCGATGCAGATCGTGAACCAGACCGTCCCGCGAGCGCTGCGAAACCTGGGCTACCAGGAGGAGCAGATCGAGGCGATCACCGAACACATCGCCGCGACCGGTCATGTCGTGGACGCGCCCGGCCTCAGGCCCGAGCACTACGCGGTCTTCGACTGCGCCATGGGCGATCGCTCGATCGAGCCGAGGGGTCACGTGCTGATGATGGCCGCGGTGCAGCCGTTCATTAGCGGTGCGATCAGCAAGACGGTCAACATGCCCGAGTCGGCCACGGTGGAAGACGTCGAGAAGATGTACTTCGACGGCTGGCGCCTCGGCCTCAAGGCATTGGCGATCTACCGCGACAACTGCAAGGTGGGGCAACCACTTTCGGTGTCCAAGCGCGAGACGGCACCGGCCGCGGTGGAGACCGTGGTCGAGAAGGTCGTCGAATACAAGCCGATCCGCAAGCGGCTGCCGAAGAAGCGGCCATCGCAGACCGTCTCGTTCGCCGTGGGCGATGCCGAGGGTTATCTGACCGCATCGTCCTATCCGGACGATGGCCTTGGCGAGGTCTTCCTGAAGCTGGGCAAGCAGGGCTCCACCCTGGCCGGGGTGATGGACGCCTTCTCGATCGCCGTGTCGGTGGCGCTGCAGTATGGCGTGCCGTTGACCACCTACGTCGAGAAGTTCATGAACATGAAGTTCGAGCCGGCCGGGATGACCGACGACCCGGACATCCGGATCGCCAACTCGGTGATGGACTACATCTTCCGCCGGCTGGCGCTTGACTTCCTGACCTACGAGCAGCGGGCTGAGCTGGGCGTGTTCACCGCTTCGGAGCGGGCGGCCCGGCTGGCTGCCGAAGAGGCCGGGGTCGAGTATGAGCATGCTATTGAGGCGACGGCTGTTGTGGTACCAGCCGGCGGGGTTGGATCTTCCACCGAGGTGCTGGAGGTCTTGACGGGCAAGGCTTCCGACGCGCCGCTGTGCTACACGTGCGGCACGAAGATGCGGCCCGCGGGTAGCTGCTACGTCTGCGAAGGATGCGGCTCCACCAGCGGCTGTAGCTGACCAACAACATCGACTGCCCGAACACTTGTGAGAGTGTTCGGGCAGTCGTGTTCTGCGAGCACTATTCCGTTCAGACCTGAGGTAGTTTCGTCTGCGTGACGACGACGTGGGCGCAATGGCGCGCGGAGCGGGAAGAGTCGATTCGGCATCCGCACGGTTGGCTGAGCATCACCGCCATGTATTGGCTCGGCGCACAATGGTCCACATTTGACGGTGTACCTGGCCAATGGCGTGCCGCCGCAACGGGAGTCGTGGTCCGGGCGGCTGAACGGGATGGTCTTCGTTACGGCTCCAAGCTGGTCGACGGCGAGCTCGAGATCGAGGTGATCGAGGGTTCCAGCGCCGAGCGCGGCCACTTCGGTGATGGCGTCCAGATCGAGATGATCCAAAGAGGACGGTCGTTCGCGATCCGGGTGCGTGATCCCCACGCGCCGGCCTTGGCCCAGTTCAGGGGCATCCCGGTCTATGAGAACAATGACGATTGGGTGGTTGAAGGGCGGTTCGAGCCTTTCGATGCGCCTCGTGCGTTGACCGTCGGTTCGGTGATCGAGGGTCTTACCCACGATGAGTGGACCAGCGGGGTCGTCCATTTCGAGGTGGCGGGCAATGAATTTGCTCTGACCGCTTTCGGGCCCAGCGATGAGATGTCGGTGCTATTCCGGGACGCGACCAGCGGTGTGACCACGGCAGCCAACTCCCGCGAGCTGGAGATTGTCGTGCTGGACGACGGCCGGGTCCGGCTGGATTTCAATCGCGCCTACAACATGCCGTGTGCCTTCACGGACTACAGCACATGCCCATTGCCGCCGCCCGAGAACATGCTCAAGCTGGCTGTGGAGGCCGGTGAGAAGGATCCGTCGAAGGGCCATTGATTCTCGCCCGGTGTGACCGAACTTTGCTGCGATTGCCGCATCGTTCCATCGAGCACCAACGGCGGTTGCCCGCTCGCGAGGTGTCCACGAAGAGCAGATAGCAATCATGGGCGCTGCACTCTCGCAGCCGCTGTTCGCCCGACAGCAGGTCGATTGCCTCGCGAGCAGCGGCTCCGATCACCTGAGCCCCGGAAACCGGTGCGCGCCAATAGCTTTGTCTTGTATGCGGATCGATCTGCGGCTCCGGGACGTTGCCGGTACAGCTGTTGAGATAGGCCAGATCCGCGGGCGAGGGCATGTCCCCATGTACCACCGCACGCGCGATCACCCACAGCGTGTCGCGAAAACGCTTGAACTGAGCCAACTCCGGCTCGCTGATGACGACCTTGGTGTCGCCCAGCCACGACCCCGCAAGCCAGGTCACCAGGTCGGCCGGCGAAGAGAGAATCTCGTGGCGGGCAAACGGCCCAGGACCCCCGGTCAGCAGCACTTCCAGGCAGAGGCTCGCGGGATCGAAACTGTATTTCGTTCCTGTGGGGCTGGTCAAGGTCCGCATGTAACCAGTATAGTCGGTTACATGATCGGACAGACCAAGGATGCCGGTTGGGAGATCGGCGTTTCCAAGACGCTTCCGTATTCAGTCACCGAGGTGTGGGATTTCATCAGCAGTCCCGCTGGGGTGAAGCTGTGGTTAGGCGAGGGTGCAAACCTCAAGCCCCAGAAAGGCTCTCACTACAAGACTTCGGCGGGTACCGAGGGCAAAGTCCGCAGCTTTCACAAGCACGACCGCATGCGGCTGACCTGGCGCCCCAAGGGTTGGGACCATGACACGACCGTTCAGGTCGCGATCAGCCCCAGCGGCGCCAAGACGGTGTTGCGATTCCACCAGGAGTGGCTGGCCGATTCGGCAGAAAGGGAGCGCCAGCGTGATCACTGGCGCTCCGTGATGTCGGCTGTCGCCGACGCGCTTGCTAACGGGCGGTGACGAACACCCGGGACGCGACCTCGCGCGGCAACCGGATCTGGTCGGTGCCCTGATCGATCCGGACGCCGTCGCGCTCCTGCGCCACGATGACCGTGATACCCGGGTCGATGCCGGCCGCGTGCAGCTGACGCAGCACCTCGGAGTCGGTCTGCACGCTTTCGCAGATGCGCCGGACCACGACCGGTCCGCTGAGCCCCGGAAACGCGAGGTTGCGCTCGGTCGGGCCTTGAGCCGGTGCGTCCTTAGCCGCGGTGTCGAGTGCATCGAGGCCGGGAATCGGGTTGCCGTAAGGGGATCGGGTGGGCCGGTTGAGCAACTCGTAGACTCGCTTCTCCACCGCATCGCTCATCACATGCTCCCAGCGGCAAGCCTCTTCGTGAGCCTCCTCGTAGGGCATGCCGATCACGTTGACCAGGAGCAGCTCGGCGAGCCGGTGCTTGCGCATGACCGCGACCGCGTGGGCGCGACCGTCGCTGGTCAGTGCCAGGTGGCGGTCGGTCTCGATGACCTGGACCAGGCCGTCACGCTCCATCCGGGCGACGGTCTGGCTTACGGTGGGGCCGCTCTGGTGTAGCCGCTCGGCGATGCGCGCGCGTAGCGGCGGGACGCCCTCTTCCTCAAGCTCGAGGATGGTGCGCAAATACATCTCGGTGGTATCGATGAGATCGTGTGACATATGCGGCGGTCCCTCCAAGTGGCTGGGACAAGTGTATTGGTTACCTGGGACAGTCGCCCTCATGGCGTCCGTCATCGTGGGACGCATGGCGGCGTCTTGCGTTAAGCAGTGAATCGCGATTCACTGCTTAGGTGCCGTACCGCCGCACTCCTCGAATCCAGGCACGGATGGACGCCCAGCGTGCTGCGATCCTCGAGGCTGCCGTCGAGCTGCTGGCCGAGCATGGATATGTGGGCTGTTCGATGTCCGGCGTCGCAGCCCGGGCGGGCATCGCCACCGGGGGTGTCTATCGCCACTTCTCTGGCAAGGCTGAGCTGGTCGCCGAGCTGTTCCGGGTCGTGGTGAGCCGCGAAGTGGCGGCCGTGGAGCAGGCCGCCGCCGGCTCGGGCGATCTGACCAGCCGGATCGTCGCGGTGGTGGAGACCTTCGCCGGTCGAGCGTTGAAGGCTCCGCGGCTGGCCTACGCGTTGCTGGCCGAGCCGGTCGATGCCGTGGTGGAGCAGGAGCGTTTGGTGTTCCGGCGAAAATTCGCCGAGGTCTTCACCAAATGGGTCGAGGAGGGCATGCGCGCCGGTGTGCTTCCCCGGCAGGATGCCGCCTTGACCGCTGCCGCGTTGGTGGGTGCGGTCGCCGAAGTACTGGTTGGCCCACTGGCCGCGGGCTCGGCCGACCCAGACACGATCCCGTCACTTGTCACGTTCACTGTGCGCGCCTTGGGAGGCAACGATGCCCGCAACGCATGAGGTCACCAATCAGGTACCGGCTCTGGTCGACTACGACGTGGCAGCGGACCCGGCAATGCTCGAAGGCCTGCGCCGCGAGGGAGCGCAGTGGGCCGAGTCTGAGTTGCATGAGCTGGGTGGCTTGGCAGGCAGCGCCCAGACCCAGCTGTGGCGGCGTCAAGCCAATGAGCACCCGCCGGTGTTGCGCACGCATGATCGCTACGGCCATCGCATCGACGAGGTGGAGTTCCATCCGGCCTGGCACGAGCTGATGACGGTGGGAACAGCACATGGCCTGCACGCCACGCCCTGGCGCCAGGATCGCGCGGGCGCACATGTCGCCCGTGCGGCGAAGATGTACGTCTGGGGACAGGCAGAGCCCGGCCATCTCTGCCCGTTGTCGATGACGTACGCGGCGGTGCCCGCATTGCGTTACGCCCCAGCGCTTGCCGAGAGGTTCGAGCCGTTGCTGGCTTCGCCGCACTACGACTTCGGGCTGCGCGATCCGAGCACGAAGCGTGGCCTGCTCGCCGGGATGTCGATGACCGAGAAACAGGGCGGCTCCGACGTGCGCGCCAACACCACCCGCGCCGTCCCGTCGCCTGACGGGACCTATCGGATCACCGGTCACAAGTGGTTCACGTCGGCGCCGATGTGCGACATCTTCCTCACCCTTGCGCAGGCCCCCGGCGGATTGTCGTGCTTCATGCTCCCCCGGGTGCTGCCCGACGGCACTCGCAACCGCATGCATCTGCAGCGGTTGAAAGACAAGCTGGGCAACAAATCCAATGCCTCGGCCGAGATTGAGTACGACGATGCGGTGGGCTGGCTCGTCGGAGAGGAAGGCCGTGGTGTGCGGACCATTGTCGAAATGGTCAACATGACCCGGCTGGACTGTGCGATCGGCTCGGCAGCCGGAATGCGAGCCGGCGTGGTGCAGGCGACGCACCATGCCGTGCACCGGCAAGCGTTCGGTGCTCATCTGGTCGATCAGCCCTTGATGGCCAACGTGCTCGCCGATCTGGCCCTCGAAGCCGAAGCCGCTACCACGGTCGTGATGAGACTGGCCGGCGCGACTGATCGGGCCGCGGCCGGCGACGAGGAGGAGGCTGCGTTCCGCCGGCTGGGCCTCGCGGTGACCAAGTACTGGGTCTGCAAGCGAGCTCCGGCCCATGCCGCCGAAGCCCTGGAATGCCTGGGCGGCAACGGTTATGTGGAGGAGTCCGGGATGCCGCTGCTCTATCGGGA
>DPJL01000135.1:7945-13829 GCA_003543035.1 Micromonosporaceae bacterium
CGGCGGAGGCCTTCGTCAGCGAGGTCCGGCGGGCAGCCGGAGCCGATCGGAGACTGGACGAAGCCATCGCCCGCCTGGGTAAAGAACTGTCCAACTTGGACGATATCGAGTATCGGGCTCGCCGCTTGGTCGAGACGATGGCTTTGGTGCTCCAGGGTTCGCTGCTGGTCCGGTATGCGCCCCCGGCGGTCGCTGATGCCTTCTGCGCCACGCGCTTTGGCCGTGACTGGGGAAACGCCTTCGGCACGCTCCCGCCGGGCATCGATACGGGAGCGATCATCGAGCGCGCTAGGACAGCGCGCTAGGACAGCGGGCTAAGGCAGCGGGCTAAGGCAGCGGGTCAGCTGGCGGGCGGCTGGTGCAACCCGAAAGGTGAGCCCTGGTCGTCCCGGCAGATCTTGAACCGGCCGAATTTGGCGATCGAGTCCGCGTCGCCCTCGACATCGGATTCGTCGGCCTCCCCGCCCAGCTCGCGCACCCTGGCTATTGCCGCGGCAATGTCATCGACGCGGAAGAACAGGTAGGGAGCGGCCGCCGGGTCGTTGCCATGCATGCCGCCGGGAACATTTGGTGCGGTGATTTCGAATCCGTTGCCCGTCGGGCCCGCTCCGAATTTCCAGCCGAAGAGACCTCCGTAAAACACCCGGCCACGTTCAGGGTCCTGGACGCCGATCTCAAAGAACGAAAGCTCGCCTGTCATGTGTCACCTCTTACCCACTCAGACGCGCCGCTAAGCCGCTCGGCGCAACGAATCGCCGGTTCGGGCCGTAAAGACGCAATACTTCGGGGTCTACGTGCAACAACACCTTGGTCATCCGGGCCTGGCCCGCCCGTAGTCTCAATCGCCGTGACCCGCGTTTATCTGATGTGCCCGCCCGAACAGTTCGCGGTCGAGTATGCGATCAACCCTTGGATGGACACGTCGGCGCCGGTCGATACCGAGCTCGCGGTCAAGCAGTGGACCGGGTTGCGCGAAGCCTTGTTCGCCGCCGGTCACACAGTCCATGTGCTGACGCCTGAGCTCGGCCTGCCGGACATGGTGTTCGCGGCGAACGGGGCGTTCGTGGTGGACGGCAAGGTCTACGGCGCCCGGTTCCGTTACCCGCAAAGGGCCGCGGAGGCAGCCGCCCACCGGCGGTTCTATGAAGCTCAGGGTTGGGCCTATGCCGAGCCGATCCAAGTCAACGAGGGCGAAGGGGATTTCGCCTACGTTCCCGATGCCCATGGCGGGCTCATCCTCGCCGGGTACGGCTTCCGCACCGCGCAGGCCGCTCACGCCGAGGCACAGGAGATCCTGGGCCGGCCGGCGATCTCGTTGCGGTTGGTGGACCCGCGGTTCTATCACCTGGATACGGCATTGGCGGCCATCGATGACAGCAACATCGCCTACTATCCGGGTGCTTTCTCCGAGCCGTCCCAGGCGGTGTAGCGACAGCTCTTCCCCGACGCGATCGTCGCCGACGAGGCGGACGCGCTGGCGTTCGCGCTGAACCTGGTCAGCGATGGCCGCAACGTCTTCCTCAACACCGACTCGACGGCGATGGCACAGAAGTTGGCGGAGGCCGGCTTCCACCCGGTGATGGTGGATCTCAGCGAGCTGAAGAAGGGCGGCGGCAGCGTGAAGTGCTGCATCGCCGAGCTCCGGCTGTCCTAAAGAGACAGTGCGGCCTTGACCGCGGAGCGAAGCGAAGCGGTCACGGCGGCCGGGTCGTCGAGGTAGCCACCGACCATGGCTCCATCGCGCAGGAGGATCAACGTCGTCGCTGCCTCATCCGGGCGGGGGTGTCCCGCCTCGGCCAGGATTCCTTTGAGTCGCTTGTGCAGCCAGCGGCGGTGTTCGGCGATCACGCCACGGACCGGGTGCCCTGGATCGGGGTATTCGGCGGCCGCGTTGATGAAGGCGCAACCGCGGAAGCCGGGGGCGCAGGCCAACTCGCCGAGCCAGTCGACCAATGCGGCGACCAGATCCTTGGGATCGCGCGCCCGCTCGGCCAGGGTCTCGATCTGAGCTCGCAACCGTTGATCATGCTGGGCCAGGTAGGCCCGGACGAGATCCTCTTTGCTCGGGAACTGCTTGTAGAACGTGGCTCTGGTCACCTTCGCCTCGTTGACGAGCCGGTCCACGCCGATCGCTTGGATGCCGTCGGCGTAGAAAAGCCTGGTAGCGGTCTCGAGCAGGCGGTTGCGAGCGGGACTCGTCGTGACGTTCACAACTTTGACAGTAACAGAACGTTCGGTCTACTGTCGGGTGCAGGAAGAACGAGCGTTCTACCCCGGAGGAGACGAGATGACCCCGCTTTACACCGCATACGCGACAGCTCACGGCGGACGCCAGGGCCGCACGGCCACCAACGACGGCAAGCTCGACCTGCAGCTGTCGCACCCGGTCGAGCTGGGCGGTGACGGGGAAGGCACCAATCCCGAGCAGCTTTTCGCAGCCGGTTATGCCGCTTGTTTCACCAACGCGCTGCACACCGTGGCGCGACGCATGAAGGTCGACGCCACCGGGGCGGCTGTGACGGCTGAGGTTAGCCTGGGCGCGATCGGTGAAGGCCGCTACGGTCTCGCCGTGGTGCTGCGGGTCGCGTTGCCGGAGACGATCGCGCCCGAGGTGGCCACCAAGCTTGTCGACGCCACTCACCAGGTCTGCCCCTATTCCAATGCCACCCGCGGCAACATCGACGTTCAGGTCACCCTGTCCTGACTCGAGTCAGATCAGTTGTGGCGCAAGCGCTCCCTCGAGTGTGAGCAGGAGTCGTTTGCGTTCAATGCCACCGGCGTACCCGGTCAGCGAGCCGTCGCTGCCGATCACCCGGTGGCATGGTCGTATCAGGAGTAGGGGATTGGCGCCTACCGCGGCTGCGACGGCACGGATCCGGTCGCGAGGTGCCCCCACCCGCCGAGCCAGCTCGCCGTAGCTGATCGTGGTGCCGTAGGGGATCTGCTCGACCGCCGCCCAGACGCGCTCCTGGAACGGAGTGCCTGGGCTGGCCAACGGGAGATCGAATTGCTCCAGCTCGCCGGCGAAGTAGGCCTGCAACTGCCGCGTGACCTCGTTGAAGTCGGCCGAGTAGGAGGAACCGACCGGAACATCGCGCTGGCCGGGCACCGACACCGAGGTCAGGCCAGCTTTTGAGCCGACTATGAGGAGTTCGCCGAGCGGGCTGTCAAAGGTGGTAAAGGCTGTCATGCCAACCAGTCTGCTTCAAGCCCGGTACACGATGCTGGCGGTTTTCAGACGCCGCATAACAGTGACCTGAATCACTCTCATATAGTTGACGGTTCAACAAAATGCGCTAGGCTTATCGGTAGTTGAACAGACAACCATCTTAGGAGAACCTAGCATGACCACCACAGTTGCCCCGTCGCTCGCAGAGCTGACCGGCCAGTACAGTCTCGACCCGGCCCACACCCGGATTGGTTTCGTGGCTCGTCACGCCATGGTGACCAAGGTGCGTGGAGCCTTCAATGAGTTTGAGGGCACCGGATTCCTCGATGGCACAGACCCGGCCAAGTCGACCGTATCGGTGACCATCAAGGCTGCCAGCATCGACACGCGCAACGAACAGCGCGACGGTCACCTGCGCAGCAACGACTTCCTGGACATGGAGAACCACCCGGAGATCACCTTCGTCTCCACCTCGGCCGCTCAGCTGGACGACACGACCTTCCAGCTCTCCGGCGATCTGACCATCCGCGGCGTCACGCAGCCGGTCACCATCGATTTCCAGTACGAGGGTGCCGCCGTCGACCCGTTCGGCAACCAGCGCGTCGGCTTCGAGGGCTCCATTGCCATCAGCCGCAAGGACTTTGGCATCACCTGGAACGCCGCGCTCGAGACCGGCGGTGTGCTCGTGAGTGACAGGATCGTGCTGGAGTTCGAAATCTCTGCGATCAAGAAAGCCTGATCTGAAACGCCTTCATGCGGCCGGCCGCCGCATGAAGGCGTATACCTGATCCTTTAGTTCGCTGATGCTGACGAGTTCATAACCGTATTTGTCGAGCATCTCCACCGCCGACATGACCAGCCGCAAGCCTTCTCCGCGCATCATCGCGTAGCCGTGCACGGCCAGATAGCGATGCGGGTAGGAACGCAGATCAGCCCGGTTCTCCAACACCGCCGCCGCACTGACGAGATGCTTGCCGGCGATCATCTCGGCCGTTTCGATTTGGGACATACGGGTTACCCTACCCAAGTGACTCGGCTATCCAGCGTCGGAATTCTTGTCCTCGTCCTGTCCCTGGGCGCGTGTACCAGTGAAAAGCCCGCCCCTCAGGTCACCCCGACCCCCATCGCCTCGGCGACTTCAAAAGCGCCTGCCGCGGTGAAGTATCGTTATCAACCATCCACTGTGGACCTTTGCAAGACCGATCTGGCTCCGCTCGCCGAGCTCAAGCTCGCGCCGAAGAAGACCGACAACACCTTGCCACTCGCGGGTCCGGGCGAGGCCTGCCTCTTCGAAATGACCACGCCCAGTGGGCATATCGCCAGTCTTCGCGTGGAAGCGGTGGCGCTCACGTCGAGTGAGGACGCCCAGCGGCTTTATAGGACGCAGCACGACACCACTCGGATGAAGCCCGACGGCAGCATCAGCGGGCTGGGAGATGAGGCCGAGGGCTTCACCCTGGAGACCGAGCCTGGCTTCAAATATTCGGAGTACCGGGTCCACGCGCGACAGGACAATCTGGTGCTCGAGATCTGGGTTGCCGTCGGCGGCAACGCTTTCACGCCGAAGCAGATACTGGCTGCTGTCGCCCAAGCGGTCACCAGAACGACACTCGCCACTGTCTCCGCAGCCTGGCCGAACCGGGTATAGGAGACAGTGGCGAGTCCACTTTGGACGGGCGTCAGCCCTTAACGGCCTCGGGCCACTTGCCACCGGGCAGCTTGGAGTGATCTCCGGCTGCCCCGGCCAGGTCCCGAACCGCGCCGAGAGCGTCGACGAGCCGGTTGCCGACTTCGAGCAGAATGTTGAGCCCGCTGGTGACGAGGTCACCGACGGCTTCGCCGAGAGTATCGATCGCCCAGGGGATCGTGACAACGCCGCTGGCGTCGACGAGCGCCTGGGCGAACTTTCCGGCCAGGCCGGTGATGATTTTCGCGAGCTCGGTGGCAAACTCCACGTTGCCCTTGGCGACCTTGAACAGCCACTGACTGATGTACTCAGCCTTGGCCACACAATCGTCGACCGCACCCTTCTGCTGGGTGGCTTTGGTGTTGTAGGAACTCGCCGCGTCTCCGGTCCATTTGGTGAGGTTTTCGTTGACCGGTTTGGTGCACGTGAAGGAGAGCTCGGAGACCGGGGTCTTGACCTTGTAGATCCAGTCGAAGCTGATGATCATCAAGGAGATTACCGGGGTCTGGTGCTCAAGGGCGTATTTGAGTTTCGCCATGATGTCCTCAAGGGCCTTGCGGGCCTTGTCGAGGCTGTTCTTAATCCACAAGAGAGCGGCCGCGCCGAGCAGCCAGGCCCACTTCTTTACCTTGTTGACGAGAGCGTTAAAGCCGTCGACGCAGTTCTTGATGCCCTCGTTCATCTGGGTGAACGCCTTGTTGAAGGGCTCGGTGTATTCCGAGGGCGAACCGGCGGGTGGCGCCATTTGGAGTGTCCTTCCAAGAAAGTGCGAGAGGGTTACGCCGTGTAGATCTTGTTGAGGTCCAGCGAGACGATCTCGTCTGCCTTGTCGTACTCCTTGGCGATTTTGTCCAGTGCCCCGCCAAGCTGGTCGAACTCCGTTACTCCGCCGCCCAGGACGGTAACCATGAAGGTCTGGAAGTTGTTGTAGGAGTTCGAATACACGGCCATGTCCAGGGTTTGCCCAATGAAGAAGGCCGACATGGAGAGGTCCAGGCCGTCAGCCGCGGTCTTTATCGGCTCCATCG
>DPJL01000481.1 GCA_003543035.1 Micromonosporaceae bacterium
TGAGGCCGTTGTGACTTCGCACGTTAACTCCGTTCGCTATCCCGCTGAGGGGTACCCGTTACAACATTGGGTACGCAATCAACCTTCCGCGCAATCGCTGTGAATGCGCTGTGACCGATTTACGAGCTACCACACATATATCTTGACTTATCTGGACAAATCTTCACACTCAGAGTCATGGCCGTACGGATGTCGTCGCCCCGCGAACTCAGATTGGCCATCGTCCAGGTCACAGCCGCGGGAGTGCTGGCCACGATCTTCGGACTGCTCCTTGAGCTTCGTTTTCCCCTCTTCGCCCCGCTCGTCGCGGTCACCTTGATCCAGGTCCTCTGCGCACCCCACCGGCGCGGCCTTTGGCTCTTCCTCTTCGGCGAGGTCAACGGGGCGCTTGTTACCACCATGTTCATACCCAACTTCTCGACCCGGCACGCCGCCCTCAACGCCCTGATCGGCGCGGTAGTGGCGATCGGCGTCGCCTACGCCACCACGCCACGCAACCCGATCCGCATGGTCAACGAGGCGATCGAACCGGTGCTGACCCGGCTGGCCGCCAACACCCGCGCCATCGCCGCTGCCCTACGTGCCGGCAGCGCCCCTCGCGCCGGAGCCGCCGTCTTCTCCCTCAACGAGGTCGAGGTTGAGCTACTCCGCCTCCAGGACGTGCTGCGCCAAGTACGTCGATCTGCCCTGCTCACCCGGCTGAGTCGGAAGAACCTGGCCGAATATGTCAACACCGCGCGCGAGATCGGCTTCGCCGTGCGCGACATCCGCACTCTTGCCCGCCATGCCTGGTGGGGCGTTCTCCGGACTGGTGAGCCTGTTCCGCCCGCGCTGCCACAGATGCTCGAGGCGCTGGCCGACGGGCTTGCCGTGCTGCGCGACGAGATCCACAAGGACGGTCAGCCGCACGAAGCACGGCCGCTGCTCATCTCGGCCGGTCGCTGGGTCGACGTGATGCGTGCTCAGCCTCTGTCGATCTCCGCGGCGACTGTCGCTGCGAGCGCTGACGCCGCCGTGCTCGATCTCTTGATCGCCACCGGAGTGCCGCTCAACGACGCCGACCAAATGCTGCGCCGCCCCTCCTACACCTAAGATCAAACCCATCATTTCGGATGCCCGCGGGGCTTCAGACCGCTCCTCCCGCGACGCCGCCAGGGCCGCTGTGGTTCAAGACCTTGCGGCTCCTCCGGAGGGGTTGCTCTCCAACCTGCTCATCGAAAACGGTGTGATACCGTTTTCGATGACCCCCTTTGCCACATCCCTCCCGCGTCGCCGCCACCCTCTATCGCCGTGATCAGGGACTTCTCCCTGCGTGTCTCCGGCGTGTCGAGCCCGTAGCTCCCTGATCACCGCGATCAGGGAGTTGCCGCCCCTCCCGCGCGGGAGGTCACTCTCCGACCCGCGCAACGCCCTAGCCGCATCTTCCGCCCGCCGCGCGCCCCTGGTGATCCACGCGATTTCGGGGAAGTGGTCCCCTCGCGCGGAAGAGATCGCGCCATTTCCCCGAAATTGCGATGATCTTCGCGGGCGAGCGCGGGGATGGGGCTTGGAAGCTTGCCCATGGCGGAGGTGGCGGCGTCACGGGAGGAGCGGTCTGAAGCCCCGCGGACATCCGAAATGATGGGTTTGATCTTGGAGTTGTGGTGGGCGATACGCGGGATTTAGGTGTGTCGTCCCCACCACAAGTCCAAGATCGACGCGAAGTGGGGGTGGTGGATTAGGAGAAGAGGCCGGTGAGGGGCCAGAGGTTGAGGATGTACTGCGGGTGCACGCTGAGGACGGCGGTGACGAGTGTGGCGACAGTCAACGGAATCAGCGCGGTCCAATGTGGACGAGGCGATGGAGTTGCCGGGCCGCGGTAGAGAGCGGCGAAGGGGCGCCAGTAGACGGCGAGGCCGACGACCGAGACCAGGGCAACGATTACGGCCAGCCAGAATGAGCCGACGTCTAACAGCGCCCGCAGCACCGTGATCTTCGCGAACAGGCCGGCCAGCGCTGGGGGCAACCCGGCGAGACCGACCAGGGCAAAGCCGAGCATCGCTGAGCGCCAAGGCGCGCTGCGGCCGAGGCCGTTCAGGTCGTCGAGCGTGCCACCGTCTTGCGGCGGCGGGCGTAGGGCGGCGACCCCGCTGAACGCCGCCAACTCGAGCGCGAGGAAGAAGAGGGTGTAAGCGAGCGAAGCCGCGAGCAGTTTCTGGCCGGTCGCGGGCAATTGGGTGCCGATGAGGCCGCCTAGCGGGGCGAGGATGAAGCCTGCTTGAGCTACGGATGACCAGGCGAGCAGACGGACGGTCCGTTGCTGGCGCAGGGCGACGAGGGTGCCGATCAGCAGCGAGAGGGTCGCAAGCGCGGCAAGCGTGATCCCGGCGGGCACGATGAGACCACCGATGCGTGCGGCATCGGTCACGAAGAGGATGGCTACCACGCCGCCAAGCTTTGAGGCGGTGGAGAGGTAAGCGGCGACGGGAACGGGCGAACCGTCGTATGTGGACGGTGCCCACGCGTGCAGCGGAACGGCCGCGACCTTGAAGCCGAAACCGGTGAGCAGCAGTACTACTCCAGCAATGGCGATCGGCTGATAGACCGTGGGAGCAAGCGCCTGGGGCAGGTGGATCGTGCCGGTCGACAGGTTGAGCAATGCCGCTCCGAGCAGGCTCACCGCAGTGGCGACGATGCTCGTGGTGAAGAAGGTGACCGAGGCCGATGCTCCCTCGGCAGAACGTCGGCGGTGCAACGCGACGAGCGCATAGAGCGGCAGGGTCAGCGTCTCGAGCGCGACGATCAGAGTCAGCAGATCCCGTGCTCCACCAAGGACTACACCACCGGTCATCGCACAGGCGAGAAGAAACCCGACCTCTCCCGCCGGCGCGTCGCCGAGCTTCAGTGCTGGCGCGTAGAGCAGCAACGCGGCCGCGGTCAGCACGGCGATCAAGATGGCGATCAGCTTCGCCGGATCGTCGAGCACGTAGGAGCACTGATCCTCGGTGGCGCAGAGCAGTGCGTACCGTCCACTTGGGGCCACGAATGCGGTGGCTGCCGTGCCCAGGGCACCAAGGACTCCCAAAGTCAGGGAGACATACCAACGCGGGATCACCAGGTCAATAAGAAGCACCGCCACCGCGGTGCCAGCGGCGATCAGCAGGGGCCAAATCACTTGCCCACCGCCCCCGAGATAAGGGCGGCACCGGCCGCCAGATCGACAACCAGGATCGGCAACAGCCCGAGCACGAATGCCAGCAGAATCAGCGGCGCCCATGCGGCAACCTCGGGCCAGCGGGCCTCAGCAGCGTTTACCAAGCTTGGCGCGAGCGGGCCGTGACTGACCTTGCGGAGCATGCGAAGCATGTAGACAGTAGTCAATGCGGCGCCAACGGCTGCGACTATGGCAAGCACCGTCCACAGTGGACCACCTCGCGAGTATGCGGCTATCACAGCGAAAGCCTCGCCCCAGAAGCCCGCTAAGCCCGGCAACCCGAGGCTGCCCAGCGCCGCCAGGCCGAGGATGCCGGCGAGCCACGGCGACTTCTCGCGCAGCCCACCGAGCTCATTGAGCTCTCCCGTATGAGCGCGATCCTTGATGGCACCCGCGAGGAAGAACAGCAG
>DPJL01000004.1 GCA_003543035.1 Micromonosporaceae bacterium
GACAGGTTGACGGTGTAGGTGGTGTTGATGTTGTCGGCGCTGCCGCCGGTCCGGTTGTGCAGCGTGTAGACGCTGCCGTCCGGGGCGACGAGCGAGACGATCAGGTCACCGATGTAGGTGTGAACAATGGCCACCGCGACCGAGCTGGTCGCCGAGGCGTTTCCGGTGCAACCGGAAACCGTTGCGGAGCTCTCCACAGTGGTGTTGTCCGCAATCGCCACGTCGGTACCGTTCGTGACCGGCCCACAGGTTCCGGTCGTGTTGACGGTCCAGGTGAACGAAGCCGAGCCGGTCTTGGCCGGGCTCGAGCTGTCGGTCGCCGTCACAGTGACGTTGGAGGTGCCCGCAGTCGTCGGCGTGCCGGTGATCTGGCCCGACGACGTGCTGATGGAAAGCCCGGCCGGCAGACCCGTGGCGGACCAGGTGTAAGGAGCCGTACCACCGGTCGCGCTGTTGTTCAGCGTGGCAGCGGTGCCGACAGTGCCGGTCTGGTTACCGGGGTTGGTGACCGTGACACCCGAGGGCGTCCCGTTCATGAACCCGGTGTAGAGCAACTTGTTCGGCGAGCCGGTACCAGGACTGGTCACCTTGTTCGGGGTGCTGTTGTTTACCAACGCATCCCGCACCTGCTGCGGGGTGGCGCTGGTGTTCTGGCCGAGGTAGACCGCGGCCGCACCAGCGGTGTGCGGTGATGCCATCGAGGTGCCGCTCATCGTCGCCGTGCCGGTGTTGCTTGAGTGCGAGGCCGAGACGATGCTGGTACCGGGCGCGAAAATGTCCAGGCAGGTTCCCCAACTGCTGGTGCTGTTACGCGCGTCGGAGCTGCTGGTGTTGCCGACGGTGATGGCTTCCGGCACCAGCTGCGGGCTGTAGAAGCAAGCGTCGTCGTTGGAGTTGCCCGCCGCCTGAACCCATTGCACGCCACTGGCAATGAGGTCCTTCACCGCATTGTCCATGGTGACATCGGTACACCGCTGGCGGCAGCCGATGCTGTAGTTGACCACAGCCGGCTTGACCGCGTTGGCCTTGATCCAGTTGACGCCGGCCAGGATGTCGGCGTCGGTGCCGCTGCCGGCACAGTCGAGCACGCGAACGCCAATGATGGTGGCCTTCTTGGCGATGCCGTAGGTGGTCCCGGCCGCCGTCCCCGCGACGTGGGTGCCGTGGCCGTGGCAGTCCGACGGGTCGTTGTCGTTGTCGACAAGGTCCCGGCCCTGTGCCATCCTCCCGGTGAAGTCGACATGGTTGGCGTTGATGCCGGTGTCCATGACGTAGACCCGAACACCCTGACCCGGGTTGGCCGGATAGGTGAAGGTCTGGTTAAGCGGCAGATCGCGCTGGTCGACACGGTCGTCGCCCCAGTTCGGCGGGTTGTTCTGGGTGTCGAGCGCATACATGTACCGGACTTGCTGCACATATGCGACATCAGCGTTCTTGGCTACCGCCAACGCCTGCTGCTCCGTCATTTCGGCGGAGTAGCCGTTGAGCACCGCGTCATAGGTGTGTTTGACGCGGCCGCCATGCGTTCTTGCCACATCGGCAGCGGCCGAATTGACGGCTGCTGCGCTGCGACCCCGGTCCTTGAACACCACGATGTACTGACCCGGTACCGCGTCCGGGCTTCCGGCGTTGCGAATCGCCACGCCATCACCCGGATCGGCTGGCACAGGTTGGGAATGACCAGGGGTGGTTGCCATTGTGAGTGCGGCGGCGATTGCCACAGCACATAGAGCTACGCGCGACAGGTTGCGTCGCAAGAGGTTTTGCGCCATTTGAGAGTGTACTCGCTTCCCTGACATGTTGGACGACAGTGGCCACTCCGCCGCCCACGGGGGTTTGTCGGTTGCGCGCGTGTGAATAGTTACAGCCAAACGGCTGATTGAAAAGGGGGCATCTTTCAATCAGGAATCCTTGCTGTCACAGCTAAATCGGGATTCTGTCGAACCGTCTGATGAAAGTTCAGGAATCCTGAAGGTTTTAGCGAGATTTATGAGTTATAAATCTTTTCATCAGAGGTACATCTGGTCCATGCTTACCGGGTGCGCGCTGAGCTGGCAGAACTTGCCGCGAGAGCGTTGACGACGGGGCCGGCTGTGTTATTGCTGGCGGGGGAAGCGGGAAGCGGCAAGACCCGGTTCGTTGGCGAGCTCGCGTGTCATCCTTTGCTGGCCGGACAGACCGTCCAAATTAGAGTCATCGAGGACGCGCAGCGGCCGGATGTCATCGACTCCGAGGCCATGGCCTATCTCGCCGGCGTCGAACAGCCCAGCCTGATAATCACCTACCGGCCCGAGGAGATGACACCGCAACGGTTGGCGGCCCTCGTCAACGAGGTGCGTGCGCCAGTGACGGTCGTCGAGTTGGTGCTCGAGCCGCTCGAAGCGGTTGAGGTGGCTGAGTTCGCGGCGGCGAGGCTCGGCTTCCCGGTACTCGCCGAAGTGGTTGATGTCCTTCTCGCACAGACCGGCGGAGTGCCGCGAGCGTTGGAGGAGGCGCTGGACCTGTTGCCGGGGAGCGCTGCGCCGCTTACGGCGAGGGCGGTCGAGCATGCGCTGGCCTCCGCGCCCGTGCCGCCGGTGACTCGATATGGCGTGCACACCAGGCTTTCCCGGCTGTCCGCCGATGCGTTGTCGGTCGCGGAGCTGGCGGCGGCAGCCGGTGCGCCGATGCCGGAGGATCTGCTCGCCGCGGTGTGCGGGTGGGATGCCGAGCGTCTCTGCCAAGCGTTGGCAGATGGGATAAGTGGCTCGGTTCTCTTTGAATCACCAGGTGGGTACCGGCTACGCCATGCCATGGCCGAGCGAGTAATCCATGAATCGGTGCCAGGTCCACGCCGCCGCCGTTTGCATGCCCTGTTGGCGCAGGCTCTGGTTGCTGCCGGAGACCCGCTGCCCCATGAGCGGATTGCCGGTCACTATCGCCAGGCCGCCCAGTTCGACTCCTGGCGGCGCCATGCCGAGCTTGGCGCGGAGCAGGCAGCCGCCACGGGCGAGGTGTTGCGGGCGGTGCGGCTCCTTCGGGATGTGTTGGCGTGGCCCGGGTTGGAGCGTGAAGACCTGAGCAGGCTCGCGCTCAGGTTCGGTGCGACGGCGGAATACGCCTCCGGTCATCTGCGTGCGGTGGAGATTCTGCGTGGGCTCGTTGACGATCCGGGTCTTCCCGCCCCGATCCGGGGCGAGCTGCGGCTGAATCTCGGGCTGCTGTTGGTGAATCAGGGGGCCGACGCGGAGGCGGGCGAGCCCGAGATTATTCGCGCGATCCCGGATCTGGCTCACCGGCCCGAGTTGCGGGCGAGAGCGATGTCCGCGCTTGCGGTGCCGGGCTGTAGTGGCCGTCCGCTGCACGACAACCTGGCTTGGCTGAGCCGGACCGAGGAGATTGCCGATCAGGTCACCGATCCGA
>DPJL01000406.1 GCA_003543035.1 Micromonosporaceae bacterium
CTGGGCGAGCCAGCGGCGTTGGTGTCGTTGTCCTTCTTGGCGCTGGCAGCTGCACCCGCGAGAAGGAGGCTCAGAGCCATGAGAGGGATAGCGCGTCGCATGGTGCGGGAGCGCAACACCCGATCTTCGTTCCCGCTGCTAGGCCTTCTCCACCTCGGCACGCAGCGGGATGAACTGGGCCTTTACCTGAATAAGGGTCTTGTTGTACCACACGATGACGCCGAAACTGCCTTCGTCGGCCCAGCCGCATGCGGCCACGGGCATCTCCTGAACCTTCAGGTTGCCGCATCGGGCCAAGCCGCCCAATGGACCAGGCTCCGTGTCCGCGACGTCGGTCATCGCCCCCAGGCCGACCTGAGTGGTGATGGCGGCAAACGTGCCTTCGAACTCACTCTTCGGCATCGGCGTGGAGATTGTCATGGCGACGAGATAAACCTTGTCCTTCTTGGGATCCGGCGTTCCATAGTAGGCGGCGACGGCTGTCGTCACGCGCCGGTCGCCTTTCAGGGTGGCGGTCACCTCGTCTGCGGTGGTCGTGTGCTCGGCGTCCGTAATCCGTGGGCGGTTTCCAAGCTTGGCCGGCGCGGCAACTGTGACCGTCACCTGTTTCGGTGTCGGTTGCTGAGGCGATGCCGTCATCAGCTCGCCTACCGGCGTTCGCGGGACGGTGGGCGACTTGCCATCCGTGGCAGAGCCACTCAGATAGCCGCCCATCATCACCGCCCCCGCACCCCCGCCGAAGCAGAGCAGCACAGCCGCAACGGCTAAGCCAATCCACAGACCGTTTCGATCTGACATAGAGCTAAGGCTATCCCGGCTACTCCTTGATGCAGAGCACTCCGTCGAGTTTGGTCTCGCGACCCCGCTTGCGTTGTATGTACTGCTCCACGAAACCCGTCGCCTCGGCCGGGCAGGCATCCTCGGTGTCCGCCACCGAGATGACCTTGCCGTCGTTCGGCTTGTCGCAGGAGACGAACTCCACGTCCTCTCCCGCTTTGCCGATAATGCATTGGCCTATCCGGCTTTCCGCTCCGCCGAAGGCCAGTGCGTAGCCGATGAACCCGATGACTGAAAGCGGCACCAGCAATCCTGCGATAGTGGCGCGCAAATAGAGCGGTTTGCCGACTGGCAGCGGTGTTCCCGAGTTGCCGTCGGCCGCGGGTGTGGACGAGCCGAGCTTGTTGAGTTTGAGGCGCTGGATGAGGTTCCAGATCAGGATGAACGGCGTGATGATGAAAGACGCATAACCCCACCATCCTTGTACCAGCGTCCGGCTGGTCATGGTCCGGAAGGTGGAGATGCCGCAATCCCGGCAGAAGGGGCCCTTCTGTTTGAGGAACTGCATCACGATGATGATGCCGCGGTGGCCACGGAAGGTGGCGTTGACGGTTGGGCCGCAACCACAGTAGGCGCAAGACGGCGCCTGCGGGGGCGGCGCCGCCGGATATGAGTTCTGAGCGATCAGGTCGGTCACGACGCGGGACTTTACGGACCGGCGCGGCTGCGATGATCTCGGTCGTCCGGTTGGTCATTCCCACCCCAACGGCCGAGGAGGGCCAGCGGGGAGGGCGTGGCGCGTGCATACTGATGACCCTTTGGACAAGGAGCTCCCGATGGGTCTAGGTCGGCGTTGGCATGGTGCCATCCTCGCGACAATGTTCTTGGCTGTGACGACTTCAGCTTGCACAAAACCGTTGGCGGGCATGGACGGCGACCTGACCAACCAATGGCCCGCAATGGTGGCGCCGGCGATCTGGCAGCCGACGCCGGAGGCGTGCCACAACCAGTTCGCGGTGAACCTCAGCCTGGCCCTCTACAACGAGGTCGATTGCACCAAGCCGCACGGGTATCAGACCGTGCATGTCGGTCAGCTGACCGGTGATGCCGCAAGTCAGGCGCAACCGCCCGCAATCGACTCGGCCGCATACAAGGGCGCTCGCGGGGAGTGTGACTCCCGGCTTGCCACCTTCCTGGGCGGGCAATGGAAAGATCGTAAAGTACGCCTCCGGATCGCGGTGCCTTCTGCCGATGCGTGGACCGGCGGAGCGCGTTGGTACTCATGCGAAGCGGCCGCCTACACAACCTCGAACCGCGCAGTCAAGATCCTTGAGGTGAGCCTCAAGGATGCGTTCGATGCGTTGGCGGAGCTGAAGTTCGGCTGTCACGACGTGCCGCCGAAGGGCACATCAACGCCGCGTAGCTGCGAAGAATCACACAACACCGAATACGTGGGGCACTTCAATTATGTCGATATGTCCTATGCGGCCATGAAAGCGGAGGCAGCCAAGGAGGACGACGACCTGCATCGCAAATGTATGCCGCTGGTCGGTCCCTATGTGGGCGTGCCAAACCTCGGTTCCGGAACCTGGTTGTGGAACCCGACCGAAGAGGACTGGAACGCTGGCGACCGCACGATGCACTGTTTCCTATGGCTTAACGAAACCAAGGTTTCGAAGTCCCTCAAGGGCGTGGGCAAGGCAGGTTGGCCGATCAAGTAGGGGAACGGCCGGCGGACCCAGCGCGGTGGCCCGCCGGCCGAGCTTGGGTCAGGGCGTGACCGGAATGTTGGTCAGGCCGCTGACGGCGTTGGTCACCGTGTTCGAGGAGTACACGACGTTGAGGTGCCCCGAGCACTTGGAAGTGGACGTAACCTTGATGGCATAGGCGCCGACGCCACCGAGGTTGGAAGCGTTGCTACGCCAGATGTTTCCGCATCCGTTCTGGAACGACGGTGTGGTGGTCGGGTTATGCGTCTCGTAGCCGTTGGCGAAGGTACCCGGCGAAGCGAACGTTCCGGTGTTGTTCTCGATCAGGTAGTCGATGCCTTTGACATCCACCCACGAGTCCGCCGAATTCTGGCCGGATATCCCGCGGCCGTCAAAGGTGTTGCCGCGGATGACACCGTTGAAGGTGCCCTCCTTGACGTCGATGTGCTCGGCGGCCACATAGGGCCCGATGCGGTTGTTGAGCACCAGCACCCGATCGGAGCGGTCCACCCCGCCGGAGTTTCCGTGGCAGGCCCAGTTTGAGCCGGCCGAGCCGATGTAGACGCCCTCACCGAACCCTGCTTGCACCATTCCGGTGTATTCGACGATCGAGTTGCGGATGATCCCGTCGGCCGAGGAACGCCGGAAATGCACGCCTTCATCCTCGGTGTGATGGACATAGAGCCCGTCGATCGTGACGTGGTGCGAGTCGTCCAGCACGACGCCCTTCTTGGAATCCTTCACGGTGAAGCCGGTCAGATTCCAATATGGAGCGTTGAAAAGCCATACCCCGTAACCGGGATCCCAACCGCCGCCGGGAGCGGGACATGACGGTGCTGTCCCGGAAGGGCCGTCATTGACGAGCACGGCAGACCGTGGACCGGTCAACGTGATGCGCTGACCGCTCGTCCCAGCTCGCTGGGTTTGGAACGCGCCACGATATTCGCCGGCCGCAAGACGGATCGTCTGGCCCGGGCTCGCATTGGCCAATGCGCTCACCAGTTGGGCCGAGGTGGAGACGTCGACGATCGGGCCTGGCGTGCCGGTGGGCGACGGCGATGGGCTCGGTGAAGCGGAAGGCGATGGTGAAGCGGTGGTGGGCGAGGGCGATGGGGTGCCACCGGTGCACGGGCGGCCGTTGACCGTGCAGTTGATCGGAAGGCCCAAGCCGTTGGCGTTGAAGCCGAAGTCTTCACTGGCACCAGGGTTGATGTCGCCGTTGAAGCCGGCGTTGGTGAAGCGGTAGTGCTGCCCGCTCTGGGTCCGGACAGAACTCCAGGAGCTGGAAACCGTTGTGCCGGAAGGGAGGTCGAACTCAACCACCCACGTCGTTGAGGGAGCGTCACCGGAATTGGTGATGACGACGTCGGCGCCATAGCCAGTGCTCCACGTTGAGGTTTGCACGACTCTGGCCGTAAGGACGGGAGCGGCCGAGGCGGCGGCCAGTGCGGTAATGCTCGTGGCTATCAGCAAGGTGCTGCCGGCAGCCACCAAAAGGCGGACGGATCTTCGGTACATCAGTGCCTCCGGGCGCGGAAGTCGGAGATGTCTCCCATTGATCGACCAGTTTGCTGACTTGTTTCCAGCCGGTCAATAGCCGTCCCGAATTTGGCATGGCATCCAGATATGTAGACGACTTGAGGGCAGCAAGTACCGCACCCGATCACCTATGATCCCAGCCGTGAACCCCTCTCGGCTCAAGCTGACCGCGCT
This sequence comes from Micromonosporaceae bacterium, assembly GCA_003543035.1. GTDB lineage: Bacteria > Actinomycetota > Actinomycetes > Mycobacteriales > Micromonosporaceae > Rhizocola. The sequence continues at coordinate 4,200 of DPJL01000406.1, forward strand.
GGCTGCATTGATGCTGCTGGCCGGATCGGCTTGTACCAAGCCGGTGCCCAGCGCCCCATCGGCCCCAATCTGGCAGCCAAGGCCGGAGGCTTGTCATGACGGCTTCACCAATTTCTTGTCCGCACCGACCTATGACGAGAAGACCTGCGAAGAGCGGCACACTTACCAGACCGTGCACGTAGCCGACTTCGAAGGGGACCTGGCGGGGCGGTCTGCTCCACCGGAGTCAATAGTGGACGCACCCGAGGCCTGGGCGGTCTGCGATAAGAAGCTCACGGCCTTCCTCGGCGGTGAGTGGCGCGATCGGAACATCTGGCTGCGGATCGCAATGCCGACGGAGAAGGCATGGGCACAAGGGGCGCGCTGGTTCTCGTGTGAAGTGGCGACTGCAAACTTCGGCGCGCAGGTCACCTCGATTTCGAGAAGTTTCAGCGGTGCCTACACGACGATGCCCGAGCTTGAGTGGGGCTGTGCTGAGGCGACGGAGGGCCTCGCCGCAACGAAGCGTTGCGACGAGCCGCACAATGCGGAGTACGTGGGGTACTTCGTCGTCGACATGTCGTATGAGGTCTTCGTGTCTGAGACAGGGGAACACGGAAAGATCACACGGGAGTGCCGTTCCATGATCGGCGATTTCGTCGCTATGCCAACGAAGCGGATCGGCTATTGGCCGATGAGCTTCGGTGAGGACGAGTGGAACAAGGGCGATCACGCCGTCCGCTGTTTCCTATGGCTCGACGTGTATGTGTCCAAGTCCCTCAAAGGCGTGGGAGCTTCCGGCTGGCCGCTCAAGTAGTGGGCAGGCTCCACACCATCTTGATGCCGGAGTCGTTGCCGGAGTAGTCGTCTTCGACCTCGAGCAGCTCGGCCATCTGCGCCTGCCAAGGAATGTTGGCCGGGTGCTCTTTCAGGAACGCCCGCATGGCTTGGTAATCCTCGACCTCCACCACGTGGAAGAGATCCCTTCCGTCGCGCCAGATCCGCCACGAGTGCACGCCCGCCTCGCGCAACGCCACATCCAGATCCGCGGGAATGACAGCATGCTGGGCTTCGTAGTCGGCCTCGCGGCCCGGCTTCAGGCGCGTGTGCAATGCGATCGTCTGCAATGGACTATCCTTTCGTCGCTCCGCCGGTAAGACCCTTGACGAATTGCTTCTGTAGCAACAGGAAGAAGATGAGCACGGGCAACGTGGCCAGGAACATGAAGGCGAAGACAGCCCCGAAATCCTGTTGGTACTGCCCGATCGAACGGTATATGCCGGTCGTGATGGTGGTGCCCAGGGAAGGCCCGAGGATGATGAGCGGGTTGAGGAAGTCGTTCCAGATCCAGACCCCGAGGAAGATGAGCACGCTCGCGGTCGCCGGGCGCAGCAGTGGGAAAACGATGCGCCAGAAGACCTGCATCCGGCTCGCGCCGTCGATCGCGGCCGACTCCTCAAGCTCCACCGGGATGGTGCGGATGAAACCGGTGAAGACGAAGACCCCGAAGGGCACGTAGTACCCGACGTTGAACAGGATCAGGCCGGGCAGCGTGGTCATCAGGCCGATCTCGCGTAGCACATCGGTGATGGGCTTGAGGATCACCTGCGGTGGGATCATCAGTCCACATAGGAGCAACAGGGTCAGCCAGCGGGTCCAACGGCTTGCGGTGCGGGCCAGATAGTGGCCCAGCATGGCCGAAAGCACGGTGAGGATGCCGATCGAAAGTGAGGTGACAATCAGGCTGTTGGTGAGACTGACCCAGAAGAGCTTGTCCGATCGGTTGAGCACGGCCTGGATGTTGTCCAGCGTCGGCGGGATCGGTAGCGAGGCAGGCGATGGCGCGATCAGGTGGCCCGGCTTGAAAACGTTGACCAGAGTCATGTAGAGCGGCACGAAGAAGAGGGCCGCGGCGCTGACAGCCAAGACCGGTCGCCAGATTTGCTTCCTCAAAGGTTCACCTCGCGGCGCTGCAACAGTTTCAGGGCAACGGCCGACGCGACGGCGATGATGACGAGCATGACGATCGCCTCGGCCGAGGCATAGCCGGGCCGGTTGGCCACGAAGGCTTGCTCGAGGATGTTGTAGGCGATCGTCGCCGTCGTCCCGGTGCCCGGTCCACCGCGCGTGATGATCTGCACGTGGTCAAAGATTTTGAAGGCCGAGATGAGCAGGATGACGGTGTTGACCGTCAACGCGGGCGCGAGCAGTGGCCAGGTGACCCGCCAGAACCGCCGGAACGGTCCAGCGCCGTCGATGCTTGCCGCTTCCATCAATTCGACTGGTACCCCTTGCAGCCCCGCCAGATACACGACCACACAAAACCCGAGCATCTGCCAGGAGATGATGGCGCCCAGCGAATACAGCGCATAGTCGGGGTCGGAGAGCCAGCCCGGCGGATTGGCGACGCCGAGCGCTCGCAGGGTCTGGTTGAGCAACCCTTCGTTGTCCAGTAGCCGGGTCCAGATGACGCTGACCACGACCGAGCTGAGCACCACCGGTACGAAGAAGACGCTGCGAAGCGCGTTGTAGAGCCACCCGCGCCGGTCCAGCAGCACGGCAATCGCCAGTCCCACCACGTTGGGCACCACCACGACAATCACGGTAAGAATCGTGGTGACCTTCAGCGCAGTGAGAAACTCGGTGTCTTCCAACAGCAGCCGATAGTTCCGCAGGCCCACATATTTGGTGGGCGGGTTGAACGGGTTGTAGTTGGTGAGGCTGTAGCCGAAGCTGATGACGATCGGCAACAACACGAAGCAGGCGTAGACGGTTACGGCAGGCCCACCGAACGACAGGAAATGCCAAAGTTTCCGCCGCACGGCGGGCCTCCCTTCGAAATTCCGTCTAACCTGCGGCCTTCTGCCATTCGGTGTCAAGGTAGGCGCAGACCTGATCCGGGGGTTTCTGGCCGGAGACCAGGTCAACCAGCGAGGAGTCCAGCTTGGCGCCGACTCCGGCGAGCATGCCGTCATCGCCGGCCTCGAAGCCCAGCGACGGGACAATCGCCTTGCCGGTCACACCCTTGGCGTAAAGGTCGTAGCCGGCCTTGTATGCTGCGCCGACGTCGGTCGGCGGGGTGTATCCCTTGACAGCGACGAAGAGCCCGTCGGCCTTGGCGGAGTTGTCCATATTGGACTTGTCAGTCTGGAAAGCCAAGGCGAATTTTCGAGCCTCGGCAAGGTTTTTGGCGTTGGCGTTCACGAGCAGGCCACCACCGGTGAATGCGGGGACCACCATCTTGCCGTCATCGGTGGGCCAATTGAACTGGCCGACTTCGAAGGCGGGCTTGGTCTTCGGGTCGTCAAGCGCACCGGCGAACCAGTTGCCCATCGGGTAGATGGCACCCTTTCCATCGAGGAAGGCTTGCTGGGTACCCGCATAATCTCTGGAAACATCGGCCTTGTTGACGTAACCCTTGGCAGCCAGGTCGGCCAGCTTGGTGGCGGCGCCCTTGAATTCCGCGTCGCAGAACTTCACCTTGTTGGCCCGGCGGTCCGCGATCCACTTCGGGTTCTTGGCGTAGATGTCGGTGCCGGCGATACCGGCGAAGAAGACGCCGAGGTTGTCGTGCACGCCGCCGGTGACGAAGGGCTGGATCGATTTGGCCTTAAGCTTTTCCGCCGCAGCGAGCAGCTCCGCATAGGTCTTCGGCTCAGCGGTGATGCCGGCGTCGGCAAACTGCTTCTTGTTGTAGTAGACGATCGGGATCGTCTGCGTGTTGGCCGGGATCTGGTAGACCTTGCCCTTGACCGCGCCGTTGGCCGGGAATTCGAAGTCCTTGAGCTCATCCGGGGTCCACGCGTAGAGCTTGCCCGCCTCGGCGAAGCCGACCGGCGACACTGCGATCATCACGTCGGGCAGCTGCCCCGATGAGTCCAGCTGCTTGGCGTACTTGGTGCGGTCCTGATCGGGGGAGACCAACTTCTTGACCGTGATGTCCGGGTATTTGTCGGTGACGCGCTTGATGGCGGCGTCCCAATACGCGGGGGTCAGGTTCGGGGTCTCAAAGACAAGAAAGGTGATTTCCTTCTTGCCTGCCGGGGCTTCCGGCTCGGTGGTGCACGCGGCCGCGCCGGACAACAACAGAGCGGCCGCGGCTCCAATTGTTAACAGCCTTGTCTTCATCGGAGTATTACATCGGATGTTTCGAGCGCGAGTCAAGGCAGGAACATCGCGATAAGGTCTCATTGCGCAAGATTCATTGGATGATTGGCTTCCAGGCCGGACCGTTGGGGAAGCTAAAGTCGGACAGCGACTCGGCATACATCTGCGCCGAGAACCCCGGTGCCTGCGGAGCAATATATCGTCCCTCGCTGATGATTACAGGATCCACGAAGTGTTCGTGTAAATGATCCACATATTCCAGCGCCCGGTCCTCCAGTGAGCCGGAGACGGCGACGTAGTCGAACATCGCGAGGTGCTGCACCAACTCGCACAGGCCGACTCCGCCAGCGTGGGGGCAGACCGGCACGCCGAATTTGGCTGCCAGCAACAGGATCGCGACGTTCTCGGTCACCCCGGCCACCCGGCAGGCGTCGATCTGCACCACGTCGATCGCGCCCGCTTGCAGCAGCTGCTTGAACATAACCCTGTTCGCCACGTGCTCGCCGGTCGCGACCCGGATCGGAGCAACCGCTTTCCGAATGGCAGCGTGTCCCAGCACATCGTCGGGATTGGTCGGTTCCTCCACCCACCACGGGTCATAGGGCGCGAGCGCCCGCGTCCACGTGATTGCCTCCTGTACGCCCCAGCGCTGATTGGCGTCCACCGCAATGCGGACGTCCGGCCCGACGGCCTTGCGGGCGGCCTTAAACCGTCGCAGATCGTCTTCCAGGTC
>DPJL01000417.1 GCA_003543035.1 Micromonosporaceae bacterium
GTCCAGCTGCCCCCGGTGAGGAACTCCACGGCGCTGACCTGCTGGAAGAACCCGATCGCCGGTGGGATCAGCGACAGCACGATCCCGGCCGTTGTCACGACGGAAACGGCTGCCGCAAGGATCAGCAGCACCCGGACGATCGCGTCGACAGGACGGCGGCGGTGCCGCAGGGAACCCCCTGCGGCACCGCCGGCCGGTTGCTTTACGGTCACTTGGCCGCGGCAAACGAGTCGGTGAGCTTGGTCTTCTGCGCCGCGGTCAGAGGCACGAACTTGGCCTCCTTGACGATCTCGTCAATCGTCGTGACGTAGAAGCTGACGAAGTCCTTGACCTGCGGCTTGGAAGCAAGGCTCTTCTTGCTGACGTAGATGAACAGCGGGCGGGACAGCGGAGCGTAGGTGCCGTCCTGAGCCGCCGCGACCGAAGGCGCGACACAGCCCTTGCCGCTGTCGACCTTCAGCGCCTTGAGCTTGCTGGCGTTCTCCTCGAAGTAGGTGAAGCCGAAGTAGCCCAGGCCACCCTTGGAACCGGAAACACCCTGCACGAGGACATTGTCCTGCTCAGAGGCGGTGTAGTCAGTCCGGCTCTGCTTTTCCTTGCCATTGATGGCGCCCGTGAAGTAGTCGAACGTGCCGGAGTCGGTGCCCGGGCCGAAGAGCTTCAGCGGCTCGTTCGGGTAGGCCGGGTCGATCTCGTTCCAGTTCGCCACCTTGGAGCCGGCGTCCCAGATCTTCTTCAGGTTGGCCGTGGTGATGCAGTCGATCCAGGTGTTGTCCTTGTGCACGACGACCGAAAGGGCGTCGTTGGCGATCTGCAGCTCGACGAACTCGATGCCGGCGTCTTTGCACTTGGCCGACTCGGTGTCCTTGATCTTGCGAGAAGCGTCCGAGATGTCAGTCTCGCCCTTGCAGAACTTCTCAAAACCGCCACCGGTACCGGACGTTCCGACCGTGACCTTGACGTCCTTCTGGGTCTCTTTATAGATATCGGCGGCCGCCTCGCTAAGAGGGGCAACCGTGCTGGAGCCGTCGACAACCACGGCGCCGCTCAGCTTCGCTGTGGACTCACCCGGGGTGGGGTTGTTCTTGCTGGAGCAACCAGCCAGCGCCAGCGCTGCGAGCGCGGCAGCGGCGACGACGCGCACCGAGAGCACGTTTCGGTTCACTGGAGGAATGCCTTCCTAGGTGGGGTGACGGCCTGCTGGCCTGACAACTGCGACGATGCCCGTCCTAGGTAGCCGTCTGTTCCGTCCCGGGTGAACACAAGGTGAACAGGCCTAGCTTTCAAGGCGACGGGTGCGACGCCAGCACGTGGCTAAAGAGTGAACAAGGTCACGCCACCCAGCTCAGCTCTGGGAGCGAGACCACACCATCACTATTCACCTCGGAAACGACAGACAAACCTCCAGCGACCAAATCCCATGCGACGATCTGTTGTCTGCCTGGGCGAATGAGGCTTAACAGGACCCGCCTCTCATCTGCCCAGCCCACCAGCCGGACATTGCCGGACAAACCCGAGTCGACCAGGAGGGCGCGCTCGACCCGTCCAGTCTTCGGGCGGACGACGGCGACCACCACCGACGTTTGGGCAACGCTCGGCACCGCACTGGGCACGCATGCCCGCACCACAAGGCCGATATCCCCGTCAATGCCGAAGCCCGGCCCGCGCCACGGGCCGATGAGCTCGGTGAGCGGGCCGTTCAATGGGACGCTGGCCTGCTGCAACCCATCCGCCGAAGGAACCCACCAGCGCAGCCGAGCCGGGGCTGTCGCCGGTTGACCCACGGACAGGAGTTGCAGCAAGCGCGCAAGCGGATCACCGAGCGGCTCCAGCGGACGGCGGGGGGTGACCGTGTCCTCTGGGCCCTCCGGGACGGCCGAGGCCTTGCCGGTGGCCGGATCGACCAGGGAATTGGGTGCTAGCAACAGATACTGCGGGCCGAGCCAGACCGGCCGGGTGGTCTCCGGTGCCGAATGGAACTCGCTTGATCGGCCGGTGGTCAGATCGATCACCACCGTGCCCGTCGACGTGCCGAAGGCCGCGCGAGTGCCATCCGGCGACAGCGCGCTGGTTTGCAGCCAAAGATTGGCGAGCGCGGGAGCGCCATCCACCTTGCGCCACTTGCCGTCGTCGCCGAGCACGAAGATCGAGCTGGTGTCGGCCCGCGATGCGGCGGCCAGCAGCAGCGCCCGGCTCAGTGGCATCGCCGAAAGAAGCTCCACTCGATCCTCGGAGGGCACCACAACCTCTGCCGGGATGCCGCGAACCGCACGGGTGCCGGTCACCTCGGCCGGAGCGCGCTCAGCCCCGGTCGGCAACACGGTGGTGCGGGGCGCCGGCGTCGATTCACTCTCGGGCTGGCTCGAGGATCCGCCCCGTCGTTGGCAAATCGCCACCAGCGCGAGGATTCCGCCGGCCACTCCGGCCAGCAGCAGCCTTCGCCGGACGGTGCGCCGCCCACGTTCCCAGATCAGCTCCGCCTCTTCCGCCGGGCGCAGGCCTTCCATCGGGCCGGGACGCCGCCGGGTGGGCAACACCGCGTCCAGCCTCAACATCATTTGGGGGTACCCGAGCTCGTCTGCCTCCTGGCGGAAGAGCTTGCCCAGGTACCCGTCGGCTGATTGCCCTTCGGGCAGGGATTGCTTGGCGTCGCTGCGCCTCAGCCGGCCCCACCGGACGGCGACAAGGGTCAACAGCTCCCGCGCTAGGCGCTCGGCCTGGATGTCGTCACCGGTGAGCCGATGCGTGGCACTGTCCAGCGCGGGAAGGCGTCTCTCCACATAGGACACGAAGTCCAGCGGCGGTGCCTGAGCGAGATCCCGCATGCACTGATAGTGACGCTCTTCAGCGGCTTAGGAAAGCCCTGTCTTTCTGGTGAAAAGCACATCTGTCGACCAGCGAGCGAAGCCGAGGCGCGTGTAGAGCGACCGGGCCGCCATGTTGGATTCTTCCACGTAGAGCATGACTTGATCAAGGCCACGGATTCGCAGATAGCGCAGCCCGGCCACAGTCAAGGTGCGGCCCAGGCCCAGGCCGTGCGCCTGCGGGTCGATGCCCAGCACATAGACCTCGCCGATCGGATCATGGTGATGATCGGGCGCATCGACCCGCAGCGATCCATGCACTTTGGTCCAGTGAAACCCCAGTAGGCGCCCGTCGCGGGTGCGCTCCGCCAGCACAAAGCCCTCCGGGTCGAACCACGGCTCGTCCATCCGTAGTTGCAGATCCCGCAACTCCCACCGGCCCTGCTCCGGATGGCCGGCAAAGGCCCGCCTGTTCAGCGCCAGCCAAGCCTGCTCGTCCTGACCGGGCCGGAACGGCCGCAGCTCCATCCCGGCCGGCGGCACCAGCTCGGGTAACTCGGCGAATAGCGAGCGGCGCATCTGCCACAACACTCGCGTCCGTCCAAACCCGAGGGACAGCGCGAGCGCATTGGCCGATGGGTGATCACCGTG
>DPJL01000003.1 GCA_003543035.1 Micromonosporaceae bacterium
GCGGTCTCGCCCTGCGGCCGAACCGCAACCAGTCCTACCGGGGCCGGGCTAAAAGGAGCTGGGCCGGCCGGAGTCGGCGGGTAGTCCAGGGCGGAGACTCGGCGGGCTCGATTCGGGTAGGGCCGTGGCCGCTGTTCCATCCATTGCCCCCATTCGCTTCTGGGGGTTCAACGGCAGACCCTAGAAAATGTCACGCTGTGTGATAGATCTGCTGAGCCGGAGCCAGCCCTTTCACCACAACGGCCTCAACCGCATCGGCAGCCCGGTCCACCAGAAAGTCCAATTCTTTGCGCTCCACAGCGGAAAAGTCGTTGAGCACAAAGTCAGCCGGATCCTGCCGGCCAGGCGGACGGCCGATGCCGAAGCGCACCCGCACAAAGTCCTTTGTGGACATAGCACCGCTCAGCGAGCGCAGTCCATTGTGGCCGCCCTCGCCCCCGCCGACCTTCAAACGCAGTTGGCCGTAAGGGATGTCGAGCTCGTCGTGCACCGCGATCACGTGAGCCAAGGGCACCTTGTAAAAGTTGCTCAGTGACGTGACCGGGCCGCCGGAGAGGTTCATGTAGGTCAGCGGCTTAGCCAGCACCAGCCTGGGTGCATCGGCACCGATCCCAAGGCGCGCCTCAGCGACCTCGGCCATTGCCTTGCGGTGCCTGCTAAACGAGGCGCCGACGCGCTTCGCCAACAGGTCGACGACCATGAATCCAACGTTGTGCCGGTTCCCGGCGTACTTGGGTCCCGGGTTTCCCAACCCGACGACGAGCCAAGGGTCCATGTCTCCCCTTATCCGAGGTCTCCCCTGTTGCCAGAGGAGACCTCGAATTCCTATCAGGCTTCGGTCTTCTCGCCCTCGGCGGCTTCCGCCTCTTCGCCCTCGGGAAGCTCTGCGGCCTCCTCGGTCGGGCCTTCGAGCTCCTCGGCGGACGGCGCGTGGCTGACCACCACGACCACAGTCTCCGGGTCGGTCACCAGGGTGGTGCCCTTGGGCAGCTTGATGTCACCGGCAGTGACGTGCGCGCCCTGGTCCAGGCCCTCAACCGACGCCTCGACGTGCTCCGGCAGGTGCAGCGCCTCAGCGTTGATCGAGATGCGGTCGTGCTCCATCATGACCAGCGTGCCCTTCACGGCCTCGCCGATCACGTGCACCATCACGTCGACGGTCACCATCTCACCGAGCTTCACGATTATCAGGTCGACGTGGCGGTAGGTGTCCTTGAGCGGGTCACGCTGGATCGCCTTGGGCAGAGCCAAGGTCTTGTGGCCGTCAGAAACGGTGATGTCGAAGACGGTGTTCAAGCCGCCGTGCCGGATGGCAGCCGCAAACTCCTTGGCGGGCAAGGAAATGTGGCGCGGCTCCTCGCCGTGACCGTAAATCACGGCGGGCACGAGGCCTGCCCTGCGGGTGCGCCGGGCGAAGCCCTTGCCGAACTCGTTGCGCGGCTCAGCGCTGATCTTGATACCGGTAGACATGGTTAAATCTCCTGCTCAACGGTCGTCTGTCTGGGGCACACGACGAGCCGGAGCTCATCCGCGTCGATAACGGTGTGCGGCACACACCCTCGCCGTGGCTCTGCCACTTTACCAGCCCAGGTTTCCCGACCTCGCGCCCCTTGCGCGTTGATCATGAACTTAAGGTCTTGCTCGACGGCGTGTCACCGTTCCCAACGTCTTGGTCAACTCAAATCAGCTGAGGCCGCCGAAAAGCGTGGTGACCGAGCCGTCGTCGAAGACCTCACGGATAGCGCGGGCCAGCAGCGGCGCGATCGACAACACAGTCAGCTTGTCGAATTGCTTCTCCGTCGGCAGCGGCAGCGTGTTCGTCACCACGACCTCACGGATCCGGCTGTTCTTCAAGCGTTCGGTCGCCGGGTCGGAGTGCACCGCGTGGGTGGAGGCCACGATCACATCGGCCGCGCCCTCCGTGAAGAGGATGTCGGCCGCCTTGCAGATGGTCCCGGCGGTATCGATCATGTCGTCGACGATGACGCAGGTCCGCCCGGCCACCTCACCGATCACCCGGTTGGCCACCACCTGGTTCGGAGTCGTGATATCGCGGGTCTTGTGGATAAAGGCAAGCGGGATGCCGCCGAGGCGGTCGGTCCAGCGCTCGGCGACCCGGACCCGGCCGGAATCAGGCGCCACCATGGTGAGCGGCCGGTCGCCGTAGGTTCTTTTGACGTACTCAGCGAGGATGTCCATCGCGAAGAGGTGGTCCACCGGACCGTCGAAGAAGCCTTGGATCTGAGCGGTATGCAGATCGACGGTCAGGATCCGGTTGGCCCCAGCGGTCTTTAGCAGATCCGCGATCAAACGGGCCGAGATGGGCTCGCGGCCGCGGTGCTTCTTGTCCTGCCGCGCATAGGGATAGAAGGGCAACACCACGGTGATTCGCTTGGCCGACCCACGCTTGGCGGCATCGATCATCAGCAGTGTTTCCATGAACCACTTGTTCACCGGCTGGGCCATCGACTGGACGATAAAGGCGTCAGAGCCACGGACCGATTCCGTGTACCGGACGAAGGTCTCCCCGCCGGCGAAGTCGTAGGCCGTGGTCGGGGTGACGCCCACGCCGAGCACTTCACCGATCTCTTCGGCGAGCTCCGGATAGGCCCGGCCCGAGAAGAGCATTAGATTCTTACGGTTTTCGGCGACGATGCTGCCCACCGGCTCCGCCCTTCACACGATGAGTCTGCGCTGTCAAGTATCACCCTTTCCGCCATCCTCCCTTGGCGGTTTCGTCACCTCTTCGTAAGGCCACTCTTGGGTGGGACTTGTCACGGGCCGGTTGACATGAGACCCAGGTTGATGGCAGGGGGCAGCGGGCGTTACCTTCATAGCGTGTCGCGTGAGGAGTCCGCAGAGCCGCCGGTGATCCAGCGGCGTATTTTGCTGCTCCTAGCTGCGGGTTTGACCATCTCGACGATCTCCAAGCTGGTCTTCCTGAGCGAGCGCGCCGTGCATGAGCACATCGCGACGCTGAAGAACCAGACCGGTGCCAAGAATCAGTTCGCGCTCGGCGCCGAGGCTGCCAAGCGCGGATGGCTCCGCGATCAGTCTTCCTGAGTCGCCTTTTCAGCCGCCTCAGCCGCGGCACTTCCCGGACGAGCCCGCGCCACCCAGCCCTCGATGTTGCGCTGGTACGCACGGGCCACGCCCAAGGCCCCGGGCGGGACATCTTTGGTGATCACCGAACCGGCGGCGGTATAGGCACCATCGCCCACCTCAACCGGCGCCACGAAGGTCGTGTTCGTGCCGGTCTTGACGTGCGAGCCGATGACCGTTGGGCTCTTCGTCGCGCCGCTGTAGTTGGCGAAGATGTTGCCGGCACCGATGTTGCTGTGGTCGCCGATGGTGGCATCGCCCACATAGGACAGATGCGGCACCTTCGTGCCTTCGCCCAGCGAAGAGTTCTTGACCTCCACAAACGTGCCAACTTTGGCCTTGCGGCCGACAATCGTTCCCGGGCGCAGATAGGCGTAGGGGCCGACGCTCGCGTTCTCACCGATCTCGGCCAGGACCGCATGCGCCCGGACAACCTGCGCACCCGCACCCACGACGGTGTCGATGAGCGTCACATCCGGCCCGACCACCGCACCCGGCCCGATATCGGTCGCGCCCCTGAGATGCGTGTTCGGCTCGATAACGGTGTCCCGCTCGACCTTTGCCGTGACATCGATCCACGTGGTGGCCGGGTCGATGATGGTGACCCCGTCGCGCATCAAGCGGAGGTTGATCCGGTCACGCAGCAGCGCTCGCAGAGCGGCCAACTCGGCCCGATCGTTGCAGCCCAACGTCTCTATCGCGTCCTCGGCGATGTGTACCGCGACGGTGGCTCCGTCACCCGCCAGCAGACCGAAGACGTCGGTGAGGTACTCCTCGCCCTGATCGTTGTGCGTTGTCAGCCTGCCCAGCGCCGCTCGAAGCGACCCGGCGTCGAAGGCATAGATGCCGGCGTTGATCTCGCGAATCACTCGCTGATCGGCGTCGGCATCCCGCTCTTCCACGATGCTCGCCAGGTTTCCCCGCGTATCACGCACGATCCGGCCGAGCCCCCTCGGATCCGGCACCTCTGCCGCGAGCACGGTCGCCGCCGCGCCCGCCTTTTCGTGCGCCTCGACCAGATCTTGCAGGGTCTGAGTGGCGAGCAGCGGGACATCCCCGTTGAGGATGACCACGGTGCCGCTGACGTCGGCGGGAAGAGCCAGCTTGACGGCATGACCGGTGCCGTTCTGCTCGGCCTGCAGCACGATCTCCGCCGTTGGAGCCTGATCGGTGAGATGCGCGGTGACATCGTCAGCCTTGTGCCCGACGACAACGATCACGCGGGTCGCGACGAGCGGCTCGGCGGTCGCGAGCACATGCCCGACGAGCGAACGGCCCATCAACGAATGCAGCACTTTGGGCAGGTCAGACTTCATCCGCTTGCCTTCACCGGCAGCGAGAACGATCACCGTTCGAGACACAATGCACCTATCATCGATACGGACAAAAAATATAGCTCGGGCGCCAGGACTCGAACCTGAAATTTATGCACCAAAGGCACATGTGTTGCCAATTACACCACGCCCGACTACTTGTCGGAGGCTAGCTTAACGCCTCGCGATCGACCGCTGCGCCCGGCTTATATGGCGAGGGCATACCGAAGGGCAGCGCCAACCCGGTTCATGGTCGGAACACTCAGGGCCCCAACATCTCGGCGGAGCTCATCGCGGTACAGCCGAACAATGTCATCGCAAAGAACCCGTCCCACCAGCGGATCAGAGCCCGACAGCGGCACGATGCTCGCAATCTCCGGCTTCTGGGTCGTGGTGATCCGGACTGCCACACAGTCCTCCAGCTTGGTGTTGCGCGCGTTGTTGCTGACCACCAGAAACGGCTTGTCGCCGTAACCAAGATCGGCCATGTAGACGCGCCCTCGTGCCGGGATCATCTGAGCGGTCATCGACGATCTCCACGGCGACGGCGCATTGCCTTGTCAAATGCTTCGTCTTCGGCGTCGCGGGAAGCAGCGAGCCGTTCGTAGTCACTCAACGCAACCTCCTCGCCGAGCTGATGCAATGCGAGCCCGACCAGGGCCCGCAGAGTGGCGGCCTCAGACCTTGTTGGAGCCTTGCCAAGCAGCTTGACGAAGGCCTCGTGCTGGGGCGTCCCTGCTTCGCGTGCGCGCTCGATGAGCTCAGCCTCCTGGCTGGTCAGCGGAACCGTCTTGCGCGTCATCTTTGGGTCCTCCGCCATGCAGCAAAGACTACAGCAGATTCTGCATCACATGATGCTGAAGACTTTCTCATGGCCGAAGACTAGAACTGGTGTACGACAAACTGTCAGGCTGCGACCACTGTCAAGATACGGTCCCGTAGGTTACGGTTGCGTAGGAATACTCTCGAAGATCACTAAATCCCCAGGCTGCGCTGCGAGGTGCCATGACCACCACGACCCTTGACCCCTCTTCGGCGCCCTCCGAGGCCGCGACCTCCGCGGCGGAGCGAGGCCCGAAACCGCTCACCGAGGGCAAGCAGTCGCCCAGCATCATGATCGGCCTGTGGTCTTTCGTCGTTCTCCCGCTCGTGGCCTTCGTCGCCGCCATCCCCTTCGCCTGGGGCGGCTGGCTGGGCTGGACCGATGTGGTCATCTTCGTGACCCTGTACCTGGTCTCAGGTCTGGGCATCACCGTGGGCTTCCACCGGTACCTGACCCACAGCTCGTTCAAGGCCACAAGGTGGCTGCGAGTCACCCTCGCCGTGGCGGGTTCGCTGGCGATCCAGGGTTCGCCGACCCAGTGGGTCGCCGATCACCGCCGCCACCATCAGTATTCCGACCTCGAGGGCGACCCGCATTCGCCCTGGCGTTTCGGCACCTCGTTCTGGGCTCTGACCAAGGGACTGTTCCACGCGCACGTCGGCTGGTTGTTCGCGCGGGAACTGTCCAATCGCGTTCGCTTCGCCCCGGATCTGGTGGCGGATAAGGACATTCAGAAGGTCGACCGGCTTTTCCCTTGGCTTGTCCTCATCTCGGCTGCGTCGCCGGCCGTTGTGGGTGGCCTGGTGACGATGTCGTGGAAGGGTGCGCTGACCGCGTTCTTCTGGGCCGGCCTGCTCCGCATCGGACTGTTGCACCACGTGACCTGGGCCATCAATTCGGTCTGCCACGTGTACGGCGAGCGGCCGTTCGAGATGCGCGAAGGTGACAAGGCTTCCAACTTCTGGCCGCTGGCGATCCTCTCCTTCGGCGAGAGCTGGCACAACCTGCACCACGCCGACCCGACCAGCGCCCGGCACGGTGTGCTGCGGGGTCAGATCGACTCTTCGGCCCGGCTTATCTGGATCTTCGAAAAGTTCGGCTGGGCCACCAACGTCAAATGGCCCCGGCCCGAGCGGCTTCAGGCCAAACTGGTGAGTCGTGACGCAGGATGAGGCAGCTCAGGTAAAGGCGACGCCCCGCAGCCGGGTCAGGATGAGCTTCTCGCAGCGCCGGGAACAGTTGATTTTGGTCGGCAGGCAGCTCTTTGCCGAACGCGGTTTCGACGCCACCTCCATCGAGGAGATTTCGGCTCGGGCCAAGGTTTCCAAGCCTGTTGTCTACGAGCACTTCGGCGGCAAGGAAGGCCTCTACGCGGTGGTGGTTGACCGCGAGGTCACCGCGCTGCTGGATCGCATTACCAACGCTCTCACCGCAGGCCATCCCCGTCATCTGCTCGAGCAGGCGGCTTTGGCGCTGCTGGATTACATCGAGCAGGAGACCGACGGCTTCCGGGTACTCGTGCGCGATTCACCGGTCATGTCGGCATCCGGCAACTTTTCCTCGGTACTAAATGATGTGGCTCATCAGGTTGAGCACGTGCTGGGTGCCGAGTTCAAGACGCGGGGATATGACCCCAAGTTGGCCGAGCTCTACTCGCAGGCCCTCGTCGGCATGGTGGCGCTGACGGGGCGTTGGTGGCTCGAGGTGCGCAAGCCACGTAAGGAAACCGTGGCCGCGCACCTCGTGAATCTCGCCTGGAACGGTCTGTCCCATCTGGACCCGAAGCCGACTCTGATGACTCGCAAGGTCAAGTAATCAGGACTGGGGGTGCTCCACCCCGGGGTGAGCGGACATCTCGTGATGAGGCGTCGCCAGGTGAGACGTGACCTGCGGGGCTCGCGTGCTGTGCCGGAAAGCCTCTTCTGCCTCGGCTGCCTCGGCGGAGCCGCGTTTGCCGTAGAGGCCGGCCAGGATGAACAGGGTGCCAAGGATAAATGAGACGATGCAGGTCGACACCTGGAAGTTCAGGATGTTGGCCTTAGTCTGCAACAGCACCAACATCGCCAGGCCGGCCATCCAGAATAGGCCGCCGGCGGCGTAGTTGATGAAGTGGTCGACGTTGCGCCCGATGAGCGCTCCGGCCACGACGATCGCTCCGACCACTATGGACAGCAGCGCAAAGGCCAGATTGGTGCGAAGCCCGAAGGCCGTCGCGTCGCCACGATCGAAGAGTTCGTCGCCCCAGGTCCGGGCGGCTCCGATAATGCCGAAGAGCAGGACATAGAGACCTGCCGCCGCGGCCAGGAACCGATAGAACCGTCCCAGCCGGTGATTAATCGGTAGGTGCGCCATTCATTCAGTTTGGCGCACCGACCGTCACGCGCGCTTGGCTTTCACATACATCCCGGCGGTCGCAAGAACCGAGCCGATCAGATAGGAGACCACGCAGGTCGCCATGGTGAAGTTCAAGAAGTTGGTTTCATCCTTGCCCATCAGCAGCATCATCGCCGTCCCGGCCAGCAGGAAGACCGAGCCCACCCACAGATAGATGATGTGGGCGAAGTTACGGCCGAGCAGTGTGGCGAGCACGATGACGACACCGGCCACGATCGAGGCATAGGAGAAAGCCAGGTTGGTGCGCAAGCCGAGGGCCTGCTGGCCGCCGACCTCGAAGAGCGGCGTCCCCTGGGTGGCGAAGAAGCCGACGACACCAAAGATCAGCACGAAGAGACCGGCCAGCAGCGCAAGCGTGCGATAGAGCGGCCGCAGGGGGTGGTTGACCTGGAAGAAGTGGTGGGACATGGAACGGGAGGCTATCAGGACGCCAGGTCGGCCAGTACCAGCCATTCCTCCTCGAGTGCGGAGCGCTCGGCGGATAGGGCCTTGAGGGCACTGTCCAACTCGGCGACCTTAGCGAAATCGGTCGCGTGTTCGGCCATCTGCGCGTGCAGCTTCTCTTCCCGTTGGGCGAGTTTGTCGATCTGCCGCTCGACCCTTGCCAGCTCCTTCTTCGCGGCGCGCGGGTCGGCCCTCTGCGTACGGATCTCGACGACTGGTGGAGCGGAGGTCGACACAGATGCGAGGTATTCGTCGACTCCGCCGGGCAGGTGGAGAAGAGTCCCATCGCCTCGCAGCGCGTAGACGGATTCGCAGACCCGCTCGACCAGGTACCGGTCGTGGGAGGCCACGATCATGGTGCCGGGCCAGGTATCGAGCAGGTCTTCTAGCGAGGCCAGCGTGTCCGTGTCCAGATCGTTGGTGGGCTCGTCGAGCAGCAGTACGTTGGGCTCGGTTGCCAAGAGCCGCAACATTTGCAGCCGCCGGCGCTCGCCTCCGGACAGGTCTGCGACTGGTGTCCAAACACGACGGTCGGTGAATCCGAAGACCTCGGCCAACTGGGCGGCGGAGAGCTCACGGTCACCCAGCTTCACCCGGCGGGCCACCTGCTCTACGGCTTCCAGCAATCGAAGCTCGCCCGGCAGGTCGGTCAGCTCCTGCGACAGGAACGCGGGTTTGACTGTCTTTCCGGTCGAAAAGCCTTGCGCCGCAGTCAAACCGGCGAGCAGGCGCAGCAGGGTGGACTTTCCGGCGCCGTTCGCACCGAGCAGGGCGATGCGGTCACCCGGGCCCACGTGCCAGTTCACCCGGTCGAGGATGAGCTTCGGGCCCGCGTACAACGACACGTCAACAAGGTCGTAGACCTGGCGGCCAAGACGAGCAGTCGCCAGCTTTGCGAGCGTGACCTGATCGCGCACAGGCGGCACGTCGGCGATCAACGCGTTGGCCGCGTCGATGCGGAACTTCGGTTTCGAGGTGCGCGCGGGTGGACCACGGCGAAGCCACGCAATCTCCTTGCGCAGCAGGTTTTGCCGCCGTGCTTCGGTGAAGGCGGCGACCCGCTCACGCTCGGCACGAGCCAGGATCCATGCCGCGAAACCACCTTCGTAGGCGCGCACCTGAAGGTCCGCGACCTCCCAGATCTGGGTGCACACCGCGTCGAGGAACCAGCGATCGTGGGTGACCACGACAAGCGCGCCACGCCACCGCGTCTTGAGCCAATCGGCAAGCCAGTTCACCCCGGCGATGTCGAGATGGTTGGTGGGCTCGTCCAGGATCAGCAGATCGGCTGGGCGGACTAGGAGCGCGGCGAGGGCGATTCGGCGACGTTCGCCACCGGACATAGGGCCCACCGGCTGATCCAGCCCGAGGCCGGGCATGCCGAGGCCATCGAGGATGTTGCGGATGCCCGCGTCCCCGGCCCACTCATGCTCGGCAGTGAAAGCGGGCGCGAGCCATGCGCTGCCAAGGACCACATCGCGAACAGTCGCCTCAGCATCGAGCGTGAGGGTCTGTGGCAGCACAGCCACGCGAAGATCACGGCGATGGGTAACCCGGCCGGTGTCCGGCTCCTCGTCTCGAGCCAGCAGTCGTAGCAGCGTGGACTTGCCCGCGCCGTTGAGCCCGACCACGCCGACGCGGTCAGCGTCATCCAGGCCGAGGGAGACTTCGGTGAGCAGAGGACCGGTGGGACCGTAGCCCTTGTTGGCACGATCTAGGTTAATGATGTTCGCCATGAGGCTGCTAGCCTATCCGCGCTCCTGGCACGGGCCCGTAGGCGAGGTGAACGTCTCTCGAATGCGGGCGCACCGCCTCGGCGATCTGCTCCCCATGCGCCTCGTCAGTGGCCAGGAACACACAAGTCGGGCCGCTGCCGGAGACGATCGAGGCATGCGCCCCGGCTTCGCGGCCGGCCGCGAGCGTCGCGTCGAGATCGGGGTTGAGCGAGATCGCCGCCGCCTGAAGATCGTTGCCCAGCGCCGCACCAAGCACTGACGGGTCGCGCTGGCGCAACGCGGCCAGCAAGACATCGGCGTTGTCCAATGGAGCGGGAGCCTTGCCATTGGCTCGCAACTTGTCGAGCTCGGCGAAGACTTCAGGCGTGGCGAGGCCGCCACTGGCGAAAGCGGCCACCCAGTGCCATTTGTTGGCACGAGCCAACACCGGGCTCACCGTCTCGCCACGGCCCGTCCCGAGCGCTGTGCCGCCATGGAGCAGGAAAGGCACATCGGAGCCCAATGTTTCCGCGATCCTTGCCAAATCGGCGCGGCTGAAACCGGTACCCCACAAAGCATCGCAAGCCACCAAAGTCGCCGCCGCATCCGCTGAGCCGCCCGCAAGCCCTGCGGCCAAAGGGATTTGCTTGCGCAGGTGCAGGCGAGCCTTGGCCTCAACCTTGGCCGCTGTGGCCAATGCCTTGGCGGCCCGGATGACGAGGTTGCGATCGTCGAGCTCAAGATCGCCTACGCCTTCGCCCTGCATGGTGAGGGTCAGGCTGTCGCCCGCGCGGGCGGTCACCTCATCGAAGAGGGAGATCGCGTGGTAGACGGTGTGCAGGTCGTGATAGCCGTCAGGGCGAAGCGGGCCGACCCCGAGATGAAGATTGATCTTCGCAGGCACCCGGACGCGCACCGGCCCGAGTGCCAGCTGACCGTCACTCTCGAGCGCCCACGCCTCCGTCATCGGGCAAGCCTAATCGCCGCGAGTTTGGCGAACGAAATCACGTCCAACTGTTCGCCGCGGGTGCTGGGATCGATGCCTGCCGCTCGCAGCAACCGCTCTGCCTCGGCGGCACTACCCGCCCAGCCCGCGAGCGCAGCTCGCAATGTCTTGCGCCGCTGAGCAAAGGCGGCATCCACGACGGCGAAGACCTCCGCTCGGGGGACGTCTGTCCGAGGTGGATCGCGGCGTTCAAAGGCGACGAGCCCTGAATCGACGTTGGGAACAGGCCAGAACACCGCGGGAGAGATCTTGCCAGCCGAGCGAGAGCTGGCATACCAAGCCAATTTGACGGAGGGTACCCCGTAAATCCTGCTCCCGGGCCCAGCCGTGAGCCGGTCGGCGACCTCCTTCTGCACCATCACGAGTCCTTTGGCCACGCTGGGCAAGGCAGCCAACAGGTTAAGCAGCACCGGCACGGCAACGTTGTAGGGCAGGTTGGCCACGAACGCGGTCGGCTCCGGGTCGAACTCTTCCGCGCTCAAGTGCAGGGCATCGACATTGTGGACGGTCAGGTTGGCCGGATGACCCGTCGTCTCGACAAGTGCTTCGGCCAGCTTGGGATCGATCTCGACCGCGTGCACGTGCGCGGCCGCGGGAAGCAGCCCAAGTGTGAGCGAGCCGAGTCCAGGACCCACCTCGATCACCACATCGCTCGGATCCAGCTTCGCGGTGGCGACGATGCGGCGGATGGTGTTGGGGTCGTGCAGGAAATTCTGGCCGCGTCGCTTGGTCGGCGAGACTCCCAGCCTTTCCGCCAGCTCGCGAATCTCGGCCGGGCCGAGCAGTTTCGTCACGACTGCTCAGCGTACTTGGTTGTGGTTGTGGATAACTTCGGAGCAGTATCAGGGTGTACGGGTAGAACGGAGGGCATGACAGTGACCTATCCAGTTGCGGGCAGCATTTCGATCGGGGCAGGTGAGCCATTCACGGTCGACGACCTGTTCGCGCTGCCGGACGACGGCAACCGCTACGAGATCTTCGACGGGAGCCTCGTCTTGTCCCCACCCCCGGCCACACGCCATGTCTTCGTGACACTCGATCTTCGCACGATCCTCGTCAAAGCCGCCCCTGACGGCTTTCTCGTAGTGACCGAGGGCGCCGGCATCTATCCCACCGATCGCGACTTCTACATCCCGGACATTCTCGTGCTCTCGGACGCCTCCCGCACCGGCAATCGCCGCGGCTTCCCGCCGGATGAGGTGCTGCTCGCGGTGGAGGTTGTCTCGCCCGGAAACCCCAGCAACGACCACGTGTGGAAACGGCGTAACTACGCGAAGTTCGGGATTCGGCACTATTGGATCGCCGATCCGCGAGACCGGACGCTGAGGATTTTGGAGCTGGGCGAGGATGGGTCCTATGTGGACAAGGAGCTGCTCGAGCCGGGACAGAGTTGGAAGGCCATCGAGCCGTTCGAGGTGACGATCGATCCTGCCGAGATCTTCCGATCCTGACCGCCTACCAAGGGCCGAAAACCCTCTCACCGTTGGCCGAGATGGCTTCACACATCTCTGCCAACGGCACTCCTCTCGCTTCAGCCAGCGCTCGCACGGTCAACGGAATCAGATAGGAGGCGTTGGCCTTGCCCCGGTGCGGCATCGGCGTCAGGTAAGGCGCATCGGTCTCGACCAGGATTTGATCCAGTGGCGTAAGCGCGGCCGCCTCGCGCAGCTGCGGTGCGTTCTTGAAAGTCACCGTGCCTGCGAAGGAAAGCAGGAATCCCCTTCGCACACACTCCTGCGCGAAGTCGGCGTCGCCGGAGAAGCAGTGCATGACAACGTGTTCCGGTGCGCCTTCATCGTCGAGCACCCGCAGGATGTCGGCGTGCGCATCGCGATCGTGGACGATCAATGGCTTCCCGACCAGCTTCGCCAACGCGATGTGTTCACGAAAGCTTCGCTCCTGGGCCACCAGCCCCGGGCCGGTGGTCCGAAAGTAGTCCAGACCTGTCTCGCCGATGCCCCGAACCCGGTCGTGGATGGCCATTTGCGCGATCTCGTCGAGCGCGGCTTCGAGGGAGGCAAGGCGGGGTGCCTCGTTTGGGTGAAGCGCCACCGTCGCCACGACTGCCCGGTGAGACGTTGCGCAATCGACCGCCCAGTGCGATGACGCCACATCCACACCCACCTGGACCAGCCGATCCACGCCCACCTTGGCTGCGGCTTCGATCTGGTCTCCAGGATCCCAGCCCACAATGTCGAGGTGGGTATGGCTATCGAAGACCGGCGATGGCAGCGGTTCCGGCGGGAGCGGAAGCTTCTCGGGTATCACGTATCACATGATCTCACTCATCTTTGTTCAGTGAGAGTTCACGTAGGCGGAACACAGTGGTATTAGCGTAACTATCCGTGACGCTCATCAATGAGATCGTGACGGGCACCGTCATCGTCGACGGAGTGTCCTACCCAGCAGAACCGGTCGCAGGTGGGGCGGCCTACGAACTTTTCAGTGACTCCCCCGCGCCCGGGTTCCTCCGCCTCATGTCGCCCGCGCGCTTTGCGTACCACCGGTTCATGCCCTCCACCGAGATCGGGGTCAGCTCCGGCTTCTCGGCCGGTGAGGCCCCACTGCAAGCGCCGCTGAGCCGGGCGCTCAGCTGGGATCGCGTTCACCGAATGAGCCAGAGCCCGCCGCGCGAACAGCAGACCGCCGAGATGATCGCCTCTGTCCGGGCGAGCGCGACGATCCGCCGTGGCACGCGCATGGTGAAACCACTGACCGCTCTCGGCGTCACCGCGGTCCTCAAAGGTCAACTGCCGCACGGCTTCTGCTATCGCGAGTGGGACGTGGCGCACCTGCGGACGCCTGCCGAGCAGTCGGTGCTCACCGGCGAAACGCCCGGCGAAGTCTCCTACCTGTTGCGCTGGCGGGCAGTCGACCCGGCCGACTACCAGATCCCGCACAGCGAGGCGGTTGCCGGGCTGGTTGCCATGCCTCCGCATGACCGGATCGGGGCGACTGTGCTTGGTACGGGTTTTGCGCCGAGCACGGCCGAGCTCATCCCGGAATGGATCACGGCTGACTTCGCCGATCTGCCGCTGCCCGCGAATGCGTCGTTGATCGCCTATGCCCCCGACGGGACAGAGGTCGTGCTCTACACGTTCCAGCCGGAGCAGCGCGGATGGCTGCGGCTGGTTGGTCCACAGTGGAGACACCTGCTGGCCCCGATCCGGGAGATCAGCGTGGAGCAGGAGTACGTGCCGCTGCCCCGAGCCAACCCGAGCAGCCGGCTCGTCGGCACCTTCCGTGGCGAGGAATACGAGGCGATCGCCGACCCGCCGTCGGAATTCCGGGTGCTGGCGATGACCCGGGCCGCTCGCTATCCGGTCGAGACCCTCATGCGGCGTACTCGCTACGCCCGCTGGCGCGGAACGTTGGGCACGGTGCTGTCCACGGATGCGTCATGGCTTCGGATGCGGCTCTGCCGCCCCGACCCGAACAACGTCGCAAGCCTTGGTGCGCAATGCTATGAGCGCGGCGTCTATGAGACATGGGCCCCGGCGACCGAGGTCACCGAGGCCCGGGACATCAATATCAGCTATCAAATCTAGCCAGCTCTTCGTCCACAATGGACGGATCGAGCTTCTTGTAGATGGGCGTGGGAGGCTGAATTGGTACTCCCACAGATATCGGCCGCGACTCCCAGCGCGAGCCGGTGGTGTAGTCGCCGGTGATGATGGGATAGCCCGGCCCACCGTCCAGATCGGACACTTCTTCGATCCTGGGCATCGGCGCGTGCACGCCTTCGCCGCCGAGCAGCTCGTGAACCTTCTGCGACGAGTGCGGCAGGAACGGCGTGAGCAATGTGTTGCAGTCCTGAATCGCTTGCAGCACCGTGTGCAGGATCGTCCCCAGCCGCTCAGCGCTCTCTGGATTCTCAGTGTCCTTGATCTTCCAGGGCGCCTGGTCGGACAAGTATTTGTTGGCCTCGCCCACCACCCGCATTGCCTCGGTAATAGCTTGTTTCTGTTTATGGGCCTCGATCAGCTCCCCAACCGACTTGAAAGCTCCCTGCACGGTACTCAACAAGGCCTGGTCTTCGTTTGTTAAAGGCCCCGACTGCGGGATCTTCCCGAAGTTCTTTGCTGTCAACGCAAGCGTGCGGTTGACGAGGTTACCCCAGCCCGCCACGAGCTCATCGTTGTTGCGCCGCAAGAACTCTGCCCACGTGAAGTTGGTGTCCGTCGTCTCCGGCCCGGCCACTGCGATGTAGTAGCGCAACGAATCCGGCCCGTACCGCTCGAGGAAGTCCCGCACGTAGATGACAACTCGACGCGACGAGGAGAACTTCTTCCCTTCCACGGTCAGGTATTCGCTCGACACGACCTCGGTCGGCAGCGCCAGCTTGCCGTAGTCACCCGGGTTGGCGTTGTGGGCGATCAGCTCGGCCGGCCAGATCTGCGAGTGGAAGGTGATGTTGTCCTTGCCCATGAAGTAGTAGGAACGCGCGTCGTCTCGCCAGAAGCGGGTCCAGTCCTGGTTAAACCGCCGGGCCCACTCGACCGAAGCCGAGAAGTAGCCGATCACCGCGTCGAACCAAACGTAGAGCCGCTTGTTCGGGTTGTCCTCCCAGCCCGGCAGCGGAACCGGGATGCCCCAGTCGATGTCGCGGGTCATCGCCCGGGGACGGATGTCGTCTAGCAGGTTCAGCGAGAACTTCAGCACGTTGGGCCGCCAGCCTTCACGGCTGCGCAGCCACTCACCGAGCGCACCCGACAACGCGGGCAGGTCCAGGAAGAAGTGCTGGGTTTCGATGAACTCCGGAGTCTCCCCGTTGATCCGGGACTTGGGGTTGACCAGATCCTGCGGGTCCAGCTGGTTACCGCAGTTGTCACATTGGTCGCCGCGAGCCTCCGCATAGCCGCAGATCGGGCACGTGCCCTCGATGTAGCGGTCGGGCAGGGTACGCCCGGTCGACGGAGAGATCGCGCCGTGCGTGGTCTGCTCGATCATGTACCCGTTGCGGTGCACGACCTTGAAAAGCTCCTGCGCGACCTGGTAGTGGTTGCGAGTCGTGGTGCGGGTGAACAGGTCATACGAAAGACCGAGCGCGGTCAGATCCTCGACAATCACCCGGTTGTACCGGTCTGCCAGCTCTTTCGGGCTGACACCCTCCTTTTCGGCCTCGACGAGGATCGGGGTGCCATGTTCGTCCGTCCCGCTGACCATGAGCACGTCGTGGCCGGCCATCCGCATGTAGCGGCTGAAGACGTCGGAGGGCACTCCGAATCCGGAAACATGGCCGATGTGGCGCGGTCCGTTGGCGTAGGGCCAAGCGACCGCGGCGAGAACGTGACTCATAGCTGACCAGCGTAGTGATTGCCCTTTCGGCGCGCCCACTGGGTTAAAGACGCCCAATTAGGGTGAAATGGTCAATTATGCAGGAACAGAATCCATGGTCAACTCCGGCGTGGCTTGGCGAGACCACAGACGCATCCATCGCCGAGCCCATCGTCGGGCCCGTGGAAGAGAAGTTCTCGCTTCCGGCTCAAGAGGTGCCTCGCGATCTCTGGCTGCCCAAAACCGAACCT
Organism: Micromonosporaceae bacterium; assembly: GCA_003543035.1. Lineage (GTDB taxonomy): Bacteria > Actinomycetota > Actinomycetes > Mycobacteriales > Micromonosporaceae > Rhizocola. The sequence continues at coordinate 16,326 of DPJL01000003.1, forward strand.
CGAAAGGCGGCACCGCCGACCCGCAAACGACCACCGAAGCTCAGCTACACGCTTTCCTTCGTGATCCTCTTCGCCCTGCTCAGCGCCTTCTTCAGCTGGGTCAGCGCGGAACCGCTCTGGCTCGCCATAGGGCATGGACAGACCGGCACAGCCACCGTCACCCGTTGCGTCGGAAGTGGTCTCACCCAGCGCTGCATAGGCGAACTCGGTGGGACTCGGGTGACCCTCCTGGGCGTCACCGACGCCACCACCGGTACCAAGATTGAAGTTCAGCGGGTGAACGAGCAGAGCCACCGCGCCTACGCGGGAGGCCTCTTCCTGCGCTGGCTCGTCGGGCTCATCATGGTGATGGCTTGCGGGCTGGGCATCGCGCTGGTGACCGGGGTGCGCCAGATGGTCGACCGGCGCGAGCGCTTCGCCGCCTTCGGCACCAGCATCGCTGCCCCACTCCTGGTCACCATCGGCTTCCTGGCGGCGACGTTCTAACTGCGCGTCGATCTTGGGGTTGTGGGGGGGGACCCGAGATCGGAAGAGCGCAC
>DPJL01000335.1 GCA_003543035.1 Micromonosporaceae bacterium
AAGGGAATGCAGACGGTCTTCTGTTGACAGCTGGTTTGGCGGGCCGCCGTGGGGGTCTGGATCATCGGGTGGGTTTCCGTTGACGGGCGGTTGGTCGTCGAGGGGTATGGATAGTTCGATTTGGACGTTCCAGCCGGTGACACGGACTTGGTGGACGACGAGGCGGAGAAGTTGTTGTCGTTGTTCAAAGTTTAGGTCGTCGATGGCGGCTAGGACCCGTTCGGCGAAGGCTGCGACGCGTCCGCGTAGCTGGTTGTCGCGGGCCAGGTCGTGTCGTTGCGTGGTGAGTGCCTCACGTTTCTGCCGCAGGTCGCGTTGGCGGTGTTCGATGTCTGTGGCGCGTCGTTGCAGATCGGTAAGCTGCAACAACCCGGCCTGGTAGAGGTCAGCCAGGCGATGGCGTTCGGCGGCGACGTGGTCGAGTTTGCGGTCAAGGCGGGCCAGCTCGGCTGCGAGCAGCTCATCGTCAGGTGCCGGGGTGTGAGCCAGGACCGCTTGTTCACCGGCAAGCAGGACATCTGGGCGTAGCAGCGCGGCGCGGACCTGGTCGAAGACGAACGTATCTAGTGCGTCGGCGCGGATGTTGCGTTCCGGGCAGCGCCGATCGGTGCCGCCTGCTTTGATCGGGTCGTGATTGTGGCAGTAGTAGTAGCGGTGCCAGGTTCCGTTGCGGCCACGCATTTTGTGGCAGCTGGTGCCGACCTTGCAGTGACCGCATTTGACCAGGCCGCGTAGCAGCCAGTGACCTGGCGGCGTGCGTCGCGGGCTCCACTGGCTGTTGTCGCGGCTGACGCGCCCGGCGGCGTCGAATTCGTCCTCGGCGATGATGGCTGGAATGGCGATGGGAATCCATTCCTCGCGCGGCCGGACGGCTTGTTTGGTCTTGCGGGCGGTGCCATGGCTGGCAACGGTTTCAGTGCGGTTGAAGTAGACCCGCCCGACATAGGCCTCGTTGCGCAGCAGCCGCCCAAGCGTTGACACGCCCCAGACGCCGCGTTTGCTTCTCGGCGTGGGCACTTGGTCGTCGGCCAGGCGCCGCGAGATTTCGCGCATGGAATGCCCGCCGGCCACGTAGTCGGTGAAGATGCGCCGGACCACTGTGGCTTCTGGCTCGAAGACTTCCAGCCGGGCAGGGCCTTGGCTGTCGCGGGGCACCCGCCGATATCCATACGGGGTGCGCCAGGACAGCACTTCCCCGGCACGGGAGCGAAATAGCTTGCCGCGCCGGTATCGCTCGGTGATTTTGGCTCGCTCATATTCGGCGATCACACCCTGGACCTGAGTGAGCAGGCGGGCCTGAGGGTCATCGCTTATCTGAGGAGCGTCGGTGAACTTGACCGAAACGCCATGTCGGGCCAGCTCATCCAGCACGATCACTTGGTAGGCGTAGACGCGGGCCAGACGGTCCGGGGACAGACACCACACGGTGTCGATGAGCCCAACCTCCGCAGCATCACGCAGAGCGTCCAGGCCGGGCCGGTCCAGCCGTGCGCCGGAGGTGCCGTCGTCGCAGAACTCGGCCACCAGCTCGTCACCGACCTCGGTGACATGAGCGCGTAGCAGTTCGAGCTGGGAGCCGATAGTGCCGCGTTGCTGCTGGCCCTCGGTGGAGACCCGAGCGTAGATCGCCGCTCTCACCCTTACCCCACCTGCCCAATTGAGACCATCGATGTGTTGGCCAACGGGCTGGCAGAGGCCAGAATCAACGCGAATCCTGCCGCCAGCGCCTCGGCCCGCGCATCAGTATGTGGGCTCCAGCGAGCCCGTCTGGCCCCGAGTAGCTCAGCATGAAACACCGGTTCCGTTGCCGGCCAAGCGATTAACCCGGCCAGACCGCGCCGGGCGAACTGCGCCGCCGCCAAGGATTGCGGCAACGCGCCGGTGTCCAGCACCTGTGAGCGTAAGGTTTCGTAGGCGGATTGGGCTGCTTCGGCCACCGGCCAGAACGATCGAAGTTTCAGGCTCACCGGCGGCGTGCCCGTTCGATGGTGCGCCGATGCAGCTCCACTCCAAAGCGTTGCGCCACTTCGGCGGCAAGCTGCGCCCCGGAAGTCTCCGGCGCTGCACTGTCCAAAAACGACACAATCTGCGTGGTCAATTTGAGCGGGCCGCGCCGGCCGCGCTTGTCGTCGAGTAAACCGTTCATCCCACCCTGCTCGAACGCGGATCGCACGAGATAAAACCCGGCCCGGGAGTAGCCGTGAGCGGCCGCCGCATCGGTGACAGTCCACCCGTCCACGGAATGCGCACGCAGCATCTCGTACTTGACCTGCACCTTGTCCAGCGCCAGAAAGAACCCGCCGCCAGCGAACAACGCAGCGTTCACCTCCCCGGCCCGCGAATGCACCAATCCCGTCTCCAGCAACACGCGCCGCCGGTTTGCCTCGCTCATCGCACCCTCCTTCGGGCACAAACGCTAACTGCACTATTCGGGCATGTCGACTATTTAGCACCGCGTGTCTCATCGGGTCACTCAAAAGCAGTAACTCAACCCCTATGAGGGCAACGGCCATCGGCCTAGCGCTCAAGCATTGCGACGTTCTTTGCTGGACACTGCGGCGGTAATTGCTAGACATATCAGGCTCCATGAACAGGCGGCCGAAGCGGCCGGCGACGATGGTCAGGATGTATATAGAGACCCGCAACTGGCCCATCCGAAGCCAAGACCACCGTTAAACGCAGCTTTGCGTTCCGCCCGTGCTCTCATTGGACGATTGGTACCTGCCTTCGGCCGCGCAGTCGTTCAAGCAGCCATGTTCATCAGCACCACAGTGGTTGTCGTGGCGCTCCCCGCTGTTCTCGGCTACGGCCGGACCGGCGATCTACCGTCGGCGTTGCCCCGCGACTATGGGCGAGGGCTGCTCTTCGTTCTCGGGCTGATCTGGCTGACCGCTGCGGCTGTGCTCATCGTCCAGGCCGTTAGGCATCGTGCGCGTGCTTCTGTGACTCAGGATTAGCTCTTGGCTTTCAACTTGCGCCAGCCGCCCGCGCGATTGTTGGCGATGATTTGCATGAACATCGCCTTCAGCGCCCGGGTGTTGATGGTTTCGCCCTGGCGGATGGCGACGGTGCGACCGGTCGAGTTGTTGTGCCCGCCGGTGATGATGCCCTCGGGATCGGGAACGATCGCGCCGTCGTAGAGGAAGACGTTGACGTGATCCTTGGCCGCCAGCAGAGCGCAGATGTTCCCCTGCAACACGAAGTAGGGCCGGTTGGTGAACTTGATGGTCTCGACCACCTCGCGGTCGGCGCTGTGGACCAGATCGCGGACCTTGTGGCAGATGGCTTGCTGCCATTCGGGCAGGGCATCGATGTAGACGTCGACGCGCGGATCAGCGGCGTACTTCATGGTGTTCCACCATATCGCGAAGTACGCCGCTGAAACTGCTGATGGGCTAAGGGATGCGGACGAGGGTGTAGCCGTTGGAGCGGTAGCGCCAGGTTTGCTGCCCGGTGCGGGTCGTCACGATCAGCTCCGCCACACCATCGACGATCCGGTGGGACACGATGCCGGTGACCCCGTCGTTGCCGACCTTCAGCACGCCAACCGCCTTGGCGTCGGTGACGAAGCCCAGCCAGGTTTCCCAAACGCTGCCGTGGTGCTGGCACCTGACCGTAACTAGCGCGGCACCGCGGACCGGGGGATCGGGCTCGGTGAGTACGCCGGCGGAGATCTCGCCAAGCTCGAAGGCGGTTGCCGGTTTCACCGTGTCACCGGGAAAGTCCCGATCGCGGTAGGGCCAGGTGCCGCTTCGACTGTCCACAAAGGAGAGCAGACCGCCGCCACACGGCTGAAAGTCCTCGGAGCTGATGGTTATGAACTGGAAGTAGGAGTTGCGCAGGTCCACGTCTCGCACATCCGGCGGACCGTTCGGGGAGAACGCAGTCGGGCCGGCTGTTTGGACGAAACGGGTGCCGTTCCAGTGATACCGGCGCCGTTGCTCAGCTGTCGACGCGGGCGGATCGTTGTTGACCTCGACCCAGAGATCCCCGCCGGCCGGATAGAACCGTTGGAAGTCGACGATTCCGGGGATGTAGCCGAGCGTCTGGAAGCTGCCGGTGACCTCTTTGATGACGAGGAGTTGGTAGTTGACCTCGACGCTGCCACAGGCCATCGGAATGGCCATCTCATCGCCGGGCTTGCCGTCGAGGTTGGCGTAGATCCCCATGGAACCTCGGAAGAAGACGAGATAGTCCGTCGGACGGCCGATCTCGTCCGGCCCGAGGGGTGCCTTGCCGGAGACGAAGGTGAATTGGCCCGCCCGGCATGTGCCGGGTTGGTCGCGCCAAGCCGGAAGGGTGAGAGTGGCGTTGCGAATCCGTTGCACCGTCGGCTCATTGACGAACCGCACCTGGTTGCCCGGTTCGGGTCCGGTGGCCGGCTCAGCGCCCGGACGCGCAGGCGATGGCGTGGCACTGGGCGGGATCGACGGTGAGATCGGATAGACGGGGTTTGGGGACTGGCTGACCACCGGTGGGTTATGGTCCACCTCTACCGGAGCCTTGATCATCAGGGTGGTGGAGAGAACTCCGGTCACGAGAAGCACCGTCGCCGCGGTCACTGTCATACGCCGCGTCTTTCTGGTGTGAGCCGCGTGGTAGATGGTCTCCGCGTCGGCGGGCATGAAACTTCTTGCCGCCGTTGCCCGGTAAGCCTCGAATACGGAGGCGAGATCGTCGTGGTCGTTCATCACTTGTCTCCGTTCCGATAGCCATGCAGGTGTACGGCCAACTCGGCCCGGCCGCGGTGCAGCCAGGATTTGACGGTGCCCTCGGCAGCACCCGTCTCGGCGACGATGTCCGCGATGGACATGTCGGCGAGGTAGTGCAACACCAAGGCGCGCCGAAGTTGCTCGGGCAGCTTGCGCAGAGCCTGAACCAGTACCATCCGGTCAAGTCCCAGATCGGGTCCTGGTGGGGGCGGCGGGTTTGGATCCAGTACTCGCCGAAAGATCTTTAATCGTTTGTGTCTTGTCATCGCGAGATTCCAGGCCACCCGGCGCACCCATGCGACGGGATCGTCATACTGCTGGACCCTTTCCCAGCGTTCCCAGGCCCGGATGAAAGCCTCCTGGACCAGGTCATGGGTTTCGGCGGCGTCGCCGGTGAACGCGTAAAGCTGTCCGGCCAAGTCCGCGAAGCGAGCCTGATACAGGCTCGCGAAATCCTGATCCACGGCCCGCCCTCTCGGTAGCGCGACCAAAGCTGCATCCATGCCCATGACACTGGCGACTTCAGGATCAGGTTGCCTAGATCGGACACGCGGCACAATCGCGAGCATCCGTAACGGCGGTTTATGCCCGGAATGACATGTATTGCGGCATGACGGTCTACGATCTAGCTAGAAACTGGAAGGCCGTCAATGACCTCACCACTTGATGTCCCCGGGGCGGCCATCGAGGCGCAGCCCGAGGCCGTCCTGAAGGGCATCGAGCACAAGGCCATCGAAGGCCGATCGCTGGGTCAGATCGCCTGGCTGCGGCTGAAGCGCGACAAGGTCGCGCTCGGTGGTGGCGTCGTGGTCATCCTTCTGATCCTGGCCGCTGTGCTGGCCCCGTTGCTGACGAAGATCGCCGGTGGCTCGCCCACCGAGTTCAATCAGGATCTGATCGACCCGACCTTCAGCAAACCCAAGGGGGAAGGGCTTTTCGCGGGGTTCAGCTGGGCCCATCCGTTCGGCGTGGAGCCGCGCAGCGGCCGGGATGTGTTCAGCCGAGTCCTTTACGGGGCACAGATCTCACTCCTGATCGGCTTTCTGGCCACCCTGCTGTCGGTCTCCATCGGCACCATCACCGGGGTCGTGGCGGCCTACTTCGGCGGCTGGGTCGACACGCTGATCAGCCGCTCAATGGACGTCTTCCTCGCCTTCCCCCTGCTGCTGTTCGCCCTCGCGCTGGCCGGCGTCATCCCGGACAGCGCCTTCGGATTGAGCGGCAACTCACTGCGCATCGCCGTGCTGGTCTTCATCATCGGCTTCTTCAACTGGCCCTACATCGGCCGGATCATCCGCGGTCAGACCCTGGCCCTACGGGAGCGGGAATTCGTGGACGCCTCCCGCAGCCTCGGCGCCAGCGGGCGCTGGGTGATCTTCCGCGAGCTGATGCCGAACCTGGTCGCCCCGATCCTGGTCTACGCCACCCTCATGATCCCCACGAACATCCTTTTCGAGGCGGCACTGTCGTTCCTTGGCGTCGGCATCCGGCCCCCGACACCGTCGTGGGGCAAGATGCTCGCCGACGCGGTGCCCTTCTACTCGGTCGCGCCGATGTACATGGTCGTGCCCGGACTGGCCATCTTCATCACGGTGATGGCTTTCAACCTGCTCGGCGACGGGCTGCGCGATGCGCTCGATCCACGGGCCAGATAGTGACACACACCAACGGGGGTAACACGTAATGAGTAGAAAACTATTGATCGCCGGAGTCGCGCTGGCGCTCGCGGTATCGGCCTGTGGCCGCGGAGGGGATGGCCAGAACGGTGGGGCCGCCGAGTTCAACGCGGCGGATTCCTCAGTCGTGAACGCCTCCGACAAGAAGGGCGGCACGCTCAACCTCGCGCTGTCCGACGACTGGGACTCCATCGATCCCGGCAACACCTACTACGCGTTCTCTTGGGACTTCGCGCGGATTTACGGCCGGGCGTTGACCGCCTTCAAACCGGTACCAGGCACAGCCGGCTTGGAGATCGTGCCTGACCTGGCAGCCGGCTTGGGTCAGGTGACCGACGCGGGGAAGACCATCACCTACAAGCTCAAGCCTGGGGTGAAGTACGACGACGGCACTGTCGTCACGTCGAAGGACGTCAAGAATGCGGTGGCACGCACCTACGCGAGGGACGTGTTGCCCAACGGCCCGACTTACTTCGTGGACCTTCTTGACGCGGGGGACTACGCGGGTCCGTACAAGGATACCGATCTGAATAACTTCACCGGGATCCAGACGCCCGACGACAGTACGATCGTGTTCAAGCTGAAGGCGCCGTTCGGTGACTTCGACTACCTGGTGTCCAGCCCGCAGACCATGCCGGTCCCGCAGGCGAAGGACACCGGCGCCAAGTACGGCGAGAAGCCGCTGTCCACGGGTTCGTACAAGGTGGATTCGTACGTGCCGGGCAAGGAGTTCCTGCTCAGCAAGAACACCAACTGGGATCCAGCGGACACCAACCGCAAGCAACTCGTCGACAAGATCGACGTGAAGCTGAAGGTGAGCGCGGAGGACATCGACAACAGGTTGCTAGCCGGCTCGATCGACGCCGATCTCGCTGGCACTGGGGTGCAATCGGCCGCCCAGTCGAAGATCCTGTCCGACCCGAACCTGAAGAAGAACTCGGACAACGCCTTCACCGGCCGGCTGTGGTACTTCGTGATGGACGAGAAGGTCGCGCCGTTCGATAACATCGAGTGCCGCAAGGCTGTGCAGTACGCGACCGACAAGGTGGCGCTGCAGACCGCGTTCAACGGACCGATCGCCGGTGGTGACATCGCGACCACGATGCTCCCACCGACCATCGTCGGGCACCAGAAGTTCGACCTTTACCCCACGCCCGACAACAAGGGCGATGTAGCCAAGGCAAAGGCGGCATTGGCCGCGTGTGGCAAACCGGACGGGTTCACCACCAACATAGTGATCCGTTCCGACCGGCCACGCGAGGTCGCCGGAGGTGAGGCGCTGCAACAGGCGCTGGCGAAGGTGAACATCAAGGCGGAGATCAAGGGTGTCCCCGCGGGCCAGTACTACACTCGGTTCGCAGGTGCGCCGGAGTACATGCATGCCAACAACATCGGCATCGCTTTCACCGGATGGACGGCCGACTGGCCGACCGGTTACGGCTTCCTCCAGCAACTGGTGGACGGCCGGACCATCAAGCCGCAGGGCAACACCAACATCCAGGAGATGAACCTGCCGGCCATCAACGCCTTGTTCGACAAGGCAGCCGCGAGCACGGACGCCAACGAGCGCAAGACCATCTACGGCGACATCGACAAGGCCGCGATGGAGCACGCGTCGGTGGTGCCGTTCCTCTATGGCAAAGGCTTGGTCTACCGCAACCCGGCAATGACCAACGTCTTCCTCTCCTATCCGTACGGCATCTACGACTTCGCCCAACTGGGCAAGCAGTGAGGTGAGAGACCGGCATGGCTGGGTTTCTGATCCGACGGCTGCTAGGCGCGGTGCTACTGCTGGTCATTACCAGCATCGTGACCTTTGCGATCTTCTTCGTGGTGCCCCGGCTCGCGGGGCAGACCGTGGACCAGCTCGCGGCGCAGTATGTCGGTAAGGATCCCAGCCAGGCCGAAATCGAGATAACGAAAGCCAAGCTCGGGCTGGATCAACCGCTGTATATCCAATATGGACAGTTTGTCAAGGGCGTCGTGGTGGGCAGGGAGTTCTCCTTCGGGCCAGACAAGGAGTTCTGCCCGCCACCGTGCTTCGGCTACTCGTTCAAGACGCAGCGCCCGGTATGGCCCGATCTGGTGGACCGGGTCGGGGTCACCGCCTCACTCGCCTTCGGCGCATCCATCCTGTGGCTGGTCGCCGGGGTCGCCATCGGGGTGCTTTCCGCGCTGCGCAAGGGAACTCTGTTCGACCGGTCGGCGATGGTCACCGCCTTGGCGGGCGTTTCGCTGCCCATCTTCTTCACCGGTCTGCTGTCGCTGGTCCTCTTCCGGCCCACCGGGGTGAACTATGTCCCGATCACTGAGGATCCGCTGGCATGGGCGGACAACCTGTTGCTCCCGTGGATCACGTTGGCCTTCCTCTACGCGGCGCTCTACGCGCGACTCGTGCGGGCCGGCATGCTCGAGACGATGGGGGAGGACTACATCCGCACGGCCAGGGCCAAGGGCTTGCCGGAACGCACGGTCGTCACCCGGCACGCGCTGCGGGCCACCCTGACGCCCATTCTCACTATCTTCGGGCTCGATATCGGGTTGTTGCTCGGTGGAGCGGTGCTGACCGAGAGCACCTATTCGTTGCCTGGTGTCGGCCGCTACGCGATCGACGCGATCAACAACAACGATTTGCCGCAGGTGCTCGGCGTGACGATGCTGGCCGCGTTCTTCGTGGTGATCGCGAACCTGGTGGTCGACCTGCTTTACGCCGTCGCCGATCCGAGAGTGAGGGTGTGATGAGCTTCCTCGAGGTCCGCGACCTGCGAGTGCATTTCCAAACCGATGACGGGCTCGTCAGATCGGTAGACGGTCTCTCGTTCAGCCTGGAGCAGAGTAAAACCCTTGGCATCGTTGGTGAATCGGGCTCGGGTAAGAGTGTGACGAGCCTGGCCATCATGGGTCTGCTCAAGGGAGCTCGGATCTCCGGGGAGATCTGGCTCGAGGGCCAGGAGCTGGTCAAGGCCGCCCCGGAGGACGTTCGCAGGCTGCGCGGCAAGAAGATGGCGATGATCTTCCAGGACCCGCTCTCGGCGATGCATCCTTTCTATACGATCGGCCAGCAAATCATTGAGGCGTACCGGATCCACAACGACGTAACCAAGGCAGTCGCTCGCAAGCACGCGATCGACATGCTCGGCCGGGTCGGGATCCCGCGCCCGGACAACCGGGTCGACGACTACCCCCATCAGTTCTCCGGTGGCATGCGGCAACGTGCGATGATCGCGATGGCGCTCTCCTGCGACCCCGAGCTGCTGATCGCGGATGAGCCGACCACCGCGCTGGACGTGACGGTGCAGGCACAGATCCTGGACCTGATAAAGGATCTGCAGCGGGACTTCAACACCGCCGTCATCGTCATCACTCACGATCTGGGCGTGGTCTCCGAGCTCGCGGACGACATCCTCGTGATGTACGCGGGGCGGGCCGTGGAGCACGCGGACGCCGAGGACCTTTTCACCCAGCCCGAACATCCTTACACGTGGGGATTGCTCGGCTCGGTGCCGAGGCTCGACATCGAGCCCACCGAACGGTTGCTGCAGATCAAGGGAACCCCACCGAGCATGATCAACCTCCCATCCGGCTGTGCCTTCCATCCGCGCTGTCCCTACGGCGAGTTGAACGCGGGCCGCAGCGAGACCGACGTCCCTACACTTAGGACAGTCGTCCCCGGGCACTCCGTGGCGTGCCACCTCCCGGCGGCGGAACGGCACCGGATCTGGGAGCGGGACATCAAGCCGAACCTGGGGTTGTCATGACCGAGCTGCTGCAGGTTTCCGGGCTGGTGAAGCATTTCCCGGTCCGCCGAGGTCTGATCCGGCGGCGGGCGGCGGGTGTCGTCAAGGCGGTCGACGGCCTCGACTTCTCGGTCAGTAAGGGAGAAACCCTTGGCCTGGTGGGCGAATCGGGCTGCGGCAAGACGACTACCGGGCGCATGCTCGTCCGGCTTTTGGAGCCGACAGCCGGGAAGATTGTGTTTGACGGCCAGGACATCACCCATCTGTCGCCCGGCCGGATGCGCCCGCTGCGCCGCGATATCCAGATGATCTTCCAAGATCCCTTCTCCTCATTGAATCCGCGGCACACGGTCGGCGCGATCGTTGGTGCTCCCTTCCGGATCCAGGGAATCGAGACACCGCAGGGCACCAAGCGAGCCGTGCAGGAGATTCTCGAGCTGGTCGGGCTCAGCCCGGAGCACTACAACCGCTATCCGCACGAGTTCTCAGGCGGCCAGCGTCAGCGCATCGGCATAGCGCGAACCCTTGCCCTGCGGCCGAAACTCATCGTGGCCGACGAGCCGGTGTCCGCATTGGACGTCTCCATTCAGGCCCAGGTGATCAACCTGCTGGACGACCTGCAGAAGGAGCTCGACCTCACGTACCTTGTGATCGCGCATGACCTGTCGGTGGTGCGGCACATCAGCGATCGCGTGGCCGTGATGTACCTCGGCCGGATCGTGGAGTTGGGGCCGAGAAAGGACCTCTACGAAGCGCCGAAGCACCCATACACGGTGGCGTTGCTCTCGGCGGTGCCGATCCCGGCGGCGAAGAGCCGCAAACGCCAGGAGCGCATCCGGTTGCAGGGCGACCCACCGAGCCCGCTGGACCCGCCGCCCGCGTGTCCCTTCCACACCCGGTGCTGGAAGGCACAGGACATCTGCCGCACGGTCACGCCGCCACTGGAGGAGAAGGCCCCCGGTCACGTGGCCGCGTGCCACTTCCCGGAGAACATGCCCGCAGCCCACTGAGGACGATCTTGGAGTTGTGGTGGGCGACTCGCCGGATTCGAGTGTGTCGTCCCCACCACAACTCCAAGATCGCCGTAGGGGGCGGGGAGACATAGGTTGACTTCACTGCATCTATTGGTGTAGGTATTTGGGAAAGCGCTTTCACATCCCGCACGCAACCTAACCTCCCGGGAACGAGGCGATCCCATGCTCGTGTCCTTAGGCGCTGCTTTGCGCCCTCTTGCCGTCGCCCTGGTGCTGACGGTCGGAGTCTTCTGGCCGTCGGCGCCGCCCGCCCAGGCGCAATCTCAGGCCCAATCTCTTGCCCCGGTAGAAGATCCCACTCCCGATCCCGTGCAGTCGGGCCTGGCGCTGACCCTGCAAGAAGTGATCACCATGCCGCGCTCCGAGCCGGTGCCGGCACCAACGGACCCGCGACTGATCCGCTCGGCGCGGATCAACTATCTCGGGCAGGTCCCGGATCGTTCCGGCCGGATGTTCGTGCCCGACCTCAACGGCAAGCTCCACTTCGTCCACAATGGAACCTCGGTCGAATATCTCGACGCCGGCGCCCAGGCCGGACCCGACTTCTGGTCCCACCGTGGCCTCGGCAGCGGCCTCGGATTCGTGGCCTTCCATCCTCAGTTCGCCAGCAACGGCCTGTTCTACTCGATCCACACCGAGGCACGCGACGCGCTGCTGACCAAGACCCCGGATCTCCCGGCACAGGCGAACGCGGTGGTGCACGGCGTCCTGGTCGAGTGGAAGGCAGATGACCCGTCGGCTAACAGCTTTACCGGTACTCGCCGGGAAATTTTGCGGTTGGGCTTTGGCTCCTACATTCATGGCTACCAGGAGATCGGCTTCAACCCCACGGCACATCCCTGGTCGGCTGACTACGGCCTGCTCTATGTCGCGGTGGGCGACGGCGGCCGGGGTAGGACGACGACTGATCCGCAGAACGTCGCCCTGCCTCACGGAAAGATCCTGCGGATAGATCCGAGCGGCACCAACGGTGTCAACGGCAAGTACGGGATCCCGGCGAGCAATCCGTTCGTGGGCAAGCCTGGCGCGCTCGGTGAGGTCTACGCCTACGGCTTGCGTAACCCGCACCGATTCAGCTGGGATCGGTTCTGGCCGCACCGGATGTTCGTGGGCAACATCGGCGAGCATGTGATCGAGTCGGTTTACGAGGTGCGAGCCGGGGACAACTTCGGCTGGAGTGAGCGCGAAGGTTCGTTCCTGCACAACAGGGATGACCGTTGCAACGTCTATCCGCTGCCCGCCGACGACGCTCAATTCGGTTACACGTATCCGGTAGTGGCCTACGATCACGAGCCGCCCGCGGGCTGGCCGTGCGGGCAGGACACCGGCGATGCGGTGATCGGCGGATTCGTCTATCGCGGCTTGCGCGTCCCGGCGCTGTGGGGCAAGTACGTCTTCGGCGACGACGTGGACGGCCGGCTTTTCTACAGCAACTCATGGGAGATGCGCCGGGGGAGCGGTCAACTGGCGCCGATCTATCAGTTCCTGCTGCTCGATCCGGCCGGGCGCCGGATTTCGATGAAGGATCTCGCGGGCGATGCCCGGGTCGACCTCAGATTCGGCACCGACGCGCATGGCGAGATCTACCTACTGTCCAAGGCGAACGGCAAGATCTGGAAGATCACCGGAGCACGGCACTTCGCGGGCTGCGATGTCGGTGACACCACGGTCAGCAATGTGATGGCCAAACGGAATTGGGCTCCGGTCACCCCGGCGAAGTGGCGCTTCCCCGGCAAAGAGGTGATCCTTGCCGAGCCTGGTGTGGCCCGGCCCGGGCCGCGGCGCCCCTTTGAGTACGCCGTGTTGACCGCCGGCCCGACTTTCGGCTCGACGCAGATCGACGCCGAGGTGCGGCTCGACACTCCGGTGGAGGTCAGCAACCGCGACGTGATCCTCGTCTTCGGCTACCGCTCCGACACGCAGTTCTATTACGTTCACCTGTCCAGCGACAACACGATCTATCCGCACAACGGGATCTTCGTGGTGAACAATGCCGACCGGCTGCGCCTCGACCACCAGTGGAACGGCTCGACTGGAGCGCCTCCGGCGATCCGGGATGCCTTGTGGCACAAGGTTCGCGTGGTGCACTGCGCAGGCACTGGGGAGATTGCGGTCTATGTGGATGGATCGAACGTGCCGTTGATGACCGCGGTCGACACCACCTTCGGAACGGGCAGAGTCGGCTTCGGTTCCTTCGACAACATTGGCCGGCTGCGCAACCTTCGGGTCACCGGAGACCGGCAATGATTGGCACCGCACTGCTCTCGGTGGCACTGGTTTTCCAGCCAGTGCCCCAAGGCTGGCAACCGGTGCTGCCCACGCTGAGGCCGAACCTGGTCGCCCACTACGATTTCGACCATCCGGTCCCAGGCGATGCGGCTCAAGAAAAAGACCAGGGTTTGTCTGGTACCAACATAATGCTGGTCAATGGCGGACCCGGCATGCGCGTCCGGGACGGCGCTAACTGGGCGCTTCAGGCCGGGCAGGTCAACCCGGCCGTGCGCGGAAACGACGACTGGAAAGCGGGTGTGTATTCGGAAACGGGAGTGCCGACGCTGACGGCATTCAACGGCGTCCGGCAGGTGAGCATCATGGGCTGGTTCAAGATGACCGGCCAGAACCCAAGTCCCAACTCGAATTCGGCGAACCCGGACGACTTCTACGGCGCTATCGGCTTGGCCGGTGTGCTTTCCGGCGACTCGGACGGTCATGCGGTCCGGGGGCTGCTTGAGCTGATCCAGGTATCCGGGCAGATGAGAGTTGTTGCCCTGGCCCGCCGGGTTGACGGGTCAAGCTCGCAAACCTTTGCGGCAGAGCAGGATTGGCAAACCATTCTGCCGCCGGGGGAGTGGGTGTTTCTCGCGGCGACCTTCGACTTCGACAGCGGGAAGATGGCGCTCTACAAGAACGGGCGCCCGCTCACCGGGTTCTACACCGTGCCCGGCGATCCTTGGGGGGTTGAAGGCCCACCCGAGCCGGATGTCACGTCGGCGACCGATCCGCGAGGCATCAAAATCGGCGGAAGTTTCCCGCAGAACACTCGCGAGAACAACCCGTGCAACTGCCGCATGGACAGCTTGATGTTCCTCGACCGTGCGGTGCACCGGTGGGAGGTGTTAGCGCAATACCTTATCGCCAAACACTAACCGACCACCTGGCGACCGTCCAAAGTGGA
>DPJL01000334.1 GCA_003543035.1 Micromonosporaceae bacterium
GGTCTGCTCACATCGCTCACAACGGCGTCACATATGCCCCGGTAATGCCCCCGTCCACAAGGAACTGCGAGGCGGTTATGAATGAGGAATCGTCACTGGCGAGGAACGCTACCGCTGAGGCGATCTCCTCGGCTTCGGCGAAACGGCCCATGGGCACATGGACGAGTCGCCGAGCTGCCCGATCCGGATCCTTAGCAAACAGCTCCATCAGGAGCGGCGTTGCCACCGGGCCGGGACAAAGCGCATTCACTCGGACACCCTGCCTCGCGAACTGAACGCCCAGCTCACGGGTCATCGACAGGACCGCGCCTTTGCTTGCCGTGTAGGCAATCTGACTTGTCGCGGCACCGAGCAACGCGACGAAACTGGCGGTGTTGATGATCGATCCCTTGCCCGCTTCGAGCATGTGGGGAATGACATATTTACAACAGAGAAACATGCTCGTGGCGTTGACTTTCATCACGCGTTCCCACGCCTCGATCCCGGTATCCAGGATCGAGTCGTCGTCCGGCGGGGAGATGCCGGCGTTGTTGAAGGCGATGTCGACCCTGCCGTGGCGCTGCACGACTCCATCGAAGAGGGCCTTGACCTGCTCCTCGTCGGAGATGTCGCATTTGACGAAATCGCCCTCGGTTTCGTTCAGGTCCACGCTGACAACATGCGCGCCCTCGGCAGTGAACCGCTTGACCGTCGCCGCTCCGATCCCCGACGCCGCCCCGGTGACCACCGCGACCCGACCTTCCAACCGCCGCAAACTCATGCCTCCGTACTGATAAAAACGTTCTTGGTTTCGGTAAAAGCCAGCGGTGCGTCCGGCCCGAGCTCGCGCCCGAGCCCGGATTGTTTGACCCCGCCGAAGGGGGTCCAATAGCGCACCGAGGAGTGTGAGTTGACGCTGAGCACCCCGGCCTCCACGGCTCGGGAGACCCGCAGCGCGCGGCTGAGATCTCGGGTCCAGATCGAGCCGGACAGGCCGAACTCGGTGTCGTTGGCGAGCCGGACAGCTTCTTCCTCGGTATCGAAAGGCATCACCGACAGCACCGGCCCGAAAATCTCCTCGCGCCAATGCCGATCGCCTGGCTCAGCCCGCAAAACAGTTGCCGGGTACCAGAATCCCTTGCCCTCGCGCTTCTGTCCCTGAATCAACGGATCGTCCACATAGGACGCCACGTGGTCCCGCTGCGAAGCCGAGATGAGTGGCCCCATCTCACTCCAGCCCAGCACCTGCGGCTCAAGCAACGAAAGGAACTCGTCGTAGACGGATCGCTCGACGAGCAGCCGGGAGCGAGCGCAACAATCCTGCCCTGCGTTGTCGAAGACGGCCCCGGGCAAGGCTGCGGCCGCACGCTCAAGTGAGGCGTCGGCGAACAGGAGAGTCGCCGACTTGCCACCGAGCTCGAGGGTGACCCGGGTCAGATCGTCGGCGCAGGCTCGCATGATCTCTTTTCCGACCTCCACCGAGCCGGTGAAGCAGACCTTCCGCACGTCTGGATGGGTCACCAGCGCCCATCCGACGACCGAGCCCTGTCCGGGTAGGACAGTCAGCACCCCCTCGGGCAGACCGGCTTCCAGGGCCAGCTCGCCGATCCGCAGAGCGGTCAGCGGGGTCAGCTCGGCCGGCTTGACGATGACGGTGTTTCCCGCCGCGAGCGCGGGAGCGAAGCCCCACGCGGCGATCGGCATGGGAAAGTTCCACGGCACGATGACGCCCACCACGCCGACCGGCTCGTGGAAGGTGACATCCCACCCGCCGGCGACGGGGATCTGCCGCCCGCACAACCTTTCCGGCGCACCCGAGTAGTAGTCGAGCAGATCCCGGACGTTCCCCGCCTCCCAGCGGGCATTGCCGATGGTGTGGCCCGCGTTGCGGACCTCGAGCTGTGCCAGCTCCTCGATGTGCTGATCCACCACGGAGGCGAAGCGGCGCAACAGTTTTGCCCGGTCGCCCGGGGATACTTCGCGCCACTTGGCGAAAGCCCGCTTCGCACCTTCGACGGCCTGATTGACATCTCCGGGCTCGACTACCGTGATCTCTTCCTCGGTGGCGGGATCGATGATTCTCACAGTCTTTCGAACCCCCGCATGAGCTCCCAATCGGTGACGGCGGCGTCAAAGGCCCTCAGCTCAACCCGCGCCGCATGCGCGTAGTGCTGGATCACCTCTTCGCCGAACACTTCTCGCGCGATCGCCGACCCTTCCCACAGCCCCAAGGCATCCCGCAAGGTAGCTGGCACATGTTTCGCGGAGGTGTCCGCATAAGCGTTGCCGCCGAAGACCGGCTCCAACTCGAGCTCGTTGTCGATGCCGTGCAAGGCTCCGGCGATGAGCCCGGCTATGGCGAGGTACGGATTGACGTCCCCGCCCGGAAGCCGATGTTCCACCCGCAGGGACTGATCGTGCCCGACGAGCCTCAGCGCACAAGTGCGGTTATCCCGGCCCCAGCGCAACGCGGTCGGGGCGAAGGAGCCCGGCTGGAATCGCTTGTAGGAGTTGATGTTCGGGGCGTAGAGCACGCTGAATTCGGCGGTCGTGGCCAGCAATCCGGCCAGCACCCGCTCGCCCAATTGGGACAGGGCACCGCCCTGCGCCATGACCGGCTCGCCAGAAGTGGTCCGCAGCGAGAAATGGATGTGGCAAGAGTTGCCCTCACGCTGATTGGGCTTGGCCATGAAGGTCAGCGACATGCCGTGCTTGGCGGCGATCTCCTTCGCCCCATGCTTATAGATGGAGTGCTGATCAGCGGTCTTAAGCGCTTCTGCGTACCGGAAAGCGATCTCGTGCTGCCCGAGGTTGCACTCGCCCTTTGCACTCTCCGGCTCGAGCCCGGCCCCGGCCATGCTCAGCCTGATGTCCCGCAACAACGGCTCCACCCGGGTGGTCCCGAGGAGCGAATAGTCCACGTTGTAGTCGTTGGCCGGGACAAGGGCTTGGTAGCGCTTGGCCATCGCCTCTTCGTAGGTGTTGCGGTAGACCACGAACTCGAGCTCTGTCCCGACGTACGGGACGAGGCCGCGCTCCGCGAGGCGATCGAGCTGGCGCCGCAATATCTGGCGGGGCGACTGCACGACCGGTGAGCCGTCATGCCACAACACGTCCGCGAGCACCAAAGCAGTGCCGGGTAACCATGGGACGGGTCGAAGCGTGGTCAGATCGGGGGCGAGCACAAAGTCTCCATACCCGCGATCCCATCCCGACACCGCATAGCCGTCCACCGGGGTCATCTCGACATCCACGGCCAGCAGGTAGTTACAGGCTTCGCTCCCGTGTCTGAGCACCTCGTCCAGGAAGTACTGCCCGTGCAGCCGTTTACCCTGTAGCCGGCCCTGCATGTCGGTCATGGCCAGGATCACTGTGTCGATCTCGCCGAGCTCGACCCTGGTACGCAACTGCTCCGCCGACCACATAGCTGACAGGTCTACCCGGTCGGGATCAACACGTCAATTGCCCTCGTTGTTAGCGGCAGCCGCTTCGGCGGGCTTCGGCACCGAAACCGTGGTGCCCAGGCGATCCCAGATCATCCCGGCCTGATGTCCAAGCGCGCCAACGGCTCCCGGCACCAGCGGCATAATCCAGTCTGCCGTCCACCCGACATGGTCCATGTTCAGCACGAGGACCGCTGCCAAAGCGGCACCCAGACCCTGGACGACCCCACGCCACGCCGCACGGCCCGAGTAGGCGATCGCGGCGCGCCGCGCGGCCTTGTCCGTCATGGCGGGGAAACCGGCGAGCGCCTTGGCATCGCGACGACCGAAGTTGAAGCCCGCCACCGCAAGCGTTGCCGAACATCCGACCACGACAGCCGCGAGCGCGTTCTTCGTTATCAGCATCACCATGGTCGCGGCACCCCCGCCGATGGCCAATGCCACCACTGCGCGGATCCACTCCACCTTCTCTCCCGGGTACCAGTAGTACTTGCTGGTGTTGTCGGAGAGCTGTTTGACGATCCGCCCCATCGGGGTGTTCACCTCTAGTCATCGGCCACTAACTGTCAGTAGCGATCCTAGAACAGCACGGTGGCAAAGGTGCCCACTCTTCGGAAGCCGAGTCGATCATAAAGATGACGGGCAGGTTCGTTGTAGCCGTTGACGTAGAGACTGACCGTCGGCGCATAGCGGCGCAGCGCCTCGCGCACCACGGAGGCGAGCCCCGCCGCCGCCAGGCCTTGCCCGCGGCACTCCGGGTGGGTCCAAACCCCTTGCAGCTGCACCGTGTGCCGGGTCACGACGGCCAACTCGGCCTTGAAGACCACCCGGCCATCCACGATGCGTGCGTAGGCTCGTCCGCCCCGCACAATCTCGGCAACGCGGGCGCGATAAGCCCTGCCACCGTCGTCGCCCACCGGAGACACCCCAACTTCCTCGGTATACATCGCCACCGAGGCCGGGAAGAGAAGGTCCACTTCGTCAGGCCGAATCGGACGCACGAGCGGATCGACGGCAGTGGCCGGCTGACGGTCGAGCAGCATCAGCGGCTGATCCTCGCGGACCGTCCTATCCGGACCCCAGCTGGTTCGCAACCTTTCCCAGAGGCTCAGCACGCCGTCCGCTGGGCCGACTATCGAGGCACACACTCGCGGCCAGCTGCCGACCAGATCGGCGAACGCGGCGATCGCATGCTTATCCGCACCCAGCGGCGTCACCTGGCCACCGCACCACAACAACGCTTCCGTCTGCCGGTGAGCGCCGTAGCCGAAGAGCCTGCCCTCAGCCCGCACGCCCAGCCCATGCATGCTCACCCGCTCTGCGACCTGCGCTGACGCGATGGGATGGGCGGCCAGGACCCTCTCGACCGCCGCCCGATCCACGTCGGCAAGCTGCCGCACCGGCACCGTGAGCATGCACCAAGCGTAATAACAGCCGCCCGAAAATTCCTGGGGTTGCCAAACGACACGTTGCCGATATATCGTGAACACATCAACAACCGATTGGAGATAGACCAATGTTTCGACACAAACACGATCGACGGCAGGCCTTCGGGCCTATGCGCGGTGGCTTCCCTGGCTTCCAAGGTCATGGGGGGCACGGACACGGCCGCGGCCGGGGACGCCGGGTCAACACCCGCGCCACCGTGCTGAGCCTGCTCACCGAGCGCCCCATGCACGGTTACGAGATGATCACCGAGCTCGAGCAGCGGACCGGTGGTGTGTGGCGGCCCAGCCCGGGCTCCATCTACCCCACCCTGCAGCTTCTCGAGGATGAAGGTCTGATCGTCAGCGAAGAGGCCGGCGGCCGGAAGCGATTCACCCTCACCGACGCCGGTAGGGCGGAAGCCGAGACCGCGGGTCAGCCGTGGCGCGACTTCGACCAGGGCCGCGTTGCCGAGTCGCAGCAGTTCCGTGAGGCCGGCTTCGGCATCATGCAGGCACTGCAGCAGGTCGCCTCGGCCGGGACAGATGAGCAGCGGAGCCAGGCGCTCGAGGTGCTCAACGAGACCAGGCGCAAGCTCTACGCCATCCTCGCCTCATGATCCCTCCCGCGCGCTTTCGGGGAAATGGTCCCCTCGCGCGAAAAGGATCGTCGCCATTTCACGGAAATGGCGACGATCTTGGGCGCAGGGTACGGTCAGTGCCGCAACTCCACAGGAGTTGCGGTTTTGACGGCCCCGATAACAGCAACTCCTGTGGAGTTGCGGCTTGTGGGGTTAGTGGACGGTGACCAGCGGGGACTGCGCGGGAGCGTCGTCGTCGAGGCTGATACCCATGTCGGCGGCGATCTTCAGCGCCTCTTCGACCAGGGTCTCCACGATCAATGACTCGGGCACGGTCTTGATGACCTCACCCTTGACGAAGATCTGACCCTTGCCGTTACCCGAGGCCACGCCGAGGTCAGCCTCGCGAGCCTCGCCCGGCCCGTTCACGACGCAGCCCATGACAGCGACGCGCAGCGGAGCGGGGAAGCCCTCAAGCGCCGCGGTCACCTGCTCGGCCAGCGTGTAGACGTCGACCTGAGCCCGGCCACAGGACGGGCAGGAGATGATCTCGAGGCCACGTTCCTTGAGCCCCAAGGACTCCAGGATCGCGTTGCCCACCTTGATCTCCTCGACCGGCGGGGCGGAAAGCGAAACCCGGATGGTGTCGCCGATCCCCTCCGCGAGCAACGCTCCAAACGCGACAGACGACTTGATCGTGCCCTGGAACGACGGGCCTGCCTCGGTTACGCCGAGGTGCAACGGGTACTCACATTGCTCGGCCAATTGCCTGTAAGCCCGGATCATGACCACTGGGTCGTTGTGCTTGACACTGATCTTGATGTCGCGGAAGCCGTGCTCTTCGAACAGCGAGCACTCCCACAGAGCCGACTCGACGAGCGCCTCGGCAGTGGGCCGGCCGTGCTTCTCCATCAACCGCTTGTCGAGCGAGCCCGCGTTGACCCCGATCCGGATCGGCACCCCGGCCGCGGAAGCGGCGGCGGCGATCTCTTTGACCTTGTCGTCGAACTGCTTGATGTTGCCCGGGTTCACCCGCACGGCGGCGCACCCGGCATCAATGGCCGCGAACACGTAGCGAGGCTGGAAGTGGATGTCGGCGATCACCGGGATCGGCGACTTCTTCGCGATCGCGGGCAGGGCCAGCACGTCGTCTTGCGAGGGCACTGCCACCCGGACGATCTGGCAGCCCGAGGTCGCCAGCTCGGCGATCTGCTGCAGCGTCGCATTCACGTCGGCCGTCAGCGTCGTGGTCATCGACTGCACGCTCACCGGAGCACCGCCGCCGACCGGCACGCTGCCCACCATGATCTGCCGTGAGGTGCGGCGGGGAGCCAGCAGCGGGTTGGGCGCGGCCGGCATACCAAGGTTGATCGCAGTCACAGCACTCTCATTCGAAGATCGCTCACTTGAATAGCGTGATCGGGTTGACGATGTCGGCGGTAACGGTAAGAAGCGTAAACGCACCAAAGATCAAAATCACCGTGTAGGTGAGCGGCATCAACTTGTAGTAGTCGACACGGCCCGGATCAGGCTTACGCAACCGAGCGTAGACCCATGAGCGGACCCTTTCGAACCACGCTATGGCAATGTGACCACCGTCCAGTGGAAGCAGTGGCAACAGGTTGAACAACCCCACGAAAAGGTTCAGTGAAGCGATCACCAGGAACCACATCGGCCACTCGCCAAGCTCGGCGAGCTCACCGCCGATCCGGCTGGCACCCACGACGCTGACCGGGCTCTCCGGGTCGCGTTCACCGCCGCCGATCGCGTTCCACAGGCCCGGGATCTTCTCCGGGAACTTCTTGATCGCCTGAAGCACGCCGGTGAAGCTGCGGCCCATGAAGTCGACCGCCACCGGTGCGGCTTCAATCACGTTGTAGTGCACCGCGACCGGCAGCGCGGGGTCGTGCCCGTTGCCCAGGCCCACTGCGGAAACCGTGGACTTCTTGCCCGCCGGGTCGTCGATCGGAGCCCGTTCCACGCCGACCGGAGTGACCTTGATGATCTGCTCCTGGCCATTGCGCAGCACCGTGAAGTCGGCCGGCTGGCTCGGCGGCAACGCACGGATCGCGCCCACCATGTCGCCGTAATCGTCGATCGGCGTCGAAGCGATGCGCACGATCTTGTCGCCGGTCTGCAGGCCCGCTGCTTTGGCCGGGCCGGGCAGATCATCGGGCTGGCACTCGCGGTTGGCCGGGTTCTTCTGCACACATTCCATGACCGTGATGAACGGGTCATTCGGATTGATGGCGGGGTTGGGCATGGCCGCGGTCGCCGCGACCCCCCAGAAGATCAGGAAGGCCAGGATGAAGTGCACGATCGAACCGGCCGCCATGACGATGGTCCGCTTCCACACCGGGAAGCGCCACATGGCTTTGGCGTCGTCGGCGTCCTCATCCTGAGGCGTCATACCAACGATCTTGACGAACCCGCCCAGCGGGATGCCCTTCACGCCATACTCGGTGTCGCCCTTGACTTTGGACCAGAGCGTCGGCCCGAAGCCGACGAAGTAGCGCGTGACCCGCATCCCGAAGGCCTTAGCCGTCCCCATGTGCCCGGCCTCGTGCAACGAGACGGACACCAGGATGGCGAGGGCGGCCAGGACGATCCCGACGATGTAGGCCATCAAGCGCCTTTCTTCTCTATCAGTTCATGAGCACGACGCCGTGCCCACGATTCAGCCGCGAGCACATCTTCGACCGTACCCGGTTCGCCCCAGTCGGAAGCGTCCGCCAAGACCGAGGCGATCGTGTCCACGATGGCGAGGAAGGGTAACCGGCCCGCTGTGAAAGCCGCCACACATTCCTCATTGGCCGCGTTGTAGATCGCCGGGCGGCACCTTCCGGCCCGGCCGGCCTGCTTTGCCAGCTCCACCGCCGGGAACGCTTCGTTGTCCAAAGGCCGCAATTCCCAGGTGTGTACCAGGGTCCAGTCGACGGCCGGCGCCGAGTCGGCAACCCGATGCGGCCAGTCGAGGGCGAGCGAGATCGGCAGCCGCATGTCGGGTGGGCTCGCCTGTGCCAAAGTCGACCCGTCGGTGAACTCGACCAGCGAGTGCAGCACCGATTGCGGGTGCACCATCACCTCAATGTCGTCATAGGACACCCCGAAAAGTTCATGTGCCTCGATGACCTCGAGTCCCTTGTTCACCAGGGTCGCCGAGTTGATCGTCACGACCGGGCCCATGTCCCAGGTCGGATGCTTGAGTGCCTCCTCGACCGTGACTTCGGTCAGCTCTTCGCGCCGGCGGCCGCGGAAGGCTCCCCCGCTCGCGGTGAGGATCAACCGGCGCACTTCGGACCTGGTACCCCCCAAAAGGCATTGAGCCAATGCGGAGTGCTCGCTGTCGACCGGGATGATCTGGCCTGCCCCGGCGACCGCTCGCACCAGGGGACCACCGGCCACCAGTGACTCCTTGTTGGCCAGAGCAAGCGTGCGGCCCGCCCGCAGCGCGGCGAGTGTGGGCGCCAGACCAAGCGAGCCGACCATCCCGTTGAGCACCACATCGGCCGGCCACTCGGCCAGCTCGGTCATGGCCTGCGGGCCTGCCAGGATCTTCGGGATCCGGAAGCCGCCGCTGGTCCAACCTCGCTTGGCCGCCTCGGCATAGAAGGCGAGCTGCAGGTCCTGCGCGGCGCTCGCCTTCGCCACGCCGACCGCATCAACGCCGAGCTCAAGTGCCTGAGCCGCGAGCAGGTCCACGTTGCCGCCACCGGCGCCCAACGCCGCCACCCGGAAGCGGCCGGGATTACGCCGGACGATGTCGATCGTCTGGGTCCCGATCGAGCCGGTCGAACCGAGCAGGACGATCTCACGCGGGGTCGCACTCATGGACACCTGCTCATTGTCGCCGATTCATGACCCGGCCAGGAACTCCGGATGGGTAACCAGGAACTCGGACAGGTTGCCGTCGCGGGCTGCGTGGAAAAGCTGAAGCGATGCCTCATTGAGGACCACGAATGACTGGCCGTTGACGTTCTCGATCGACCACGTCCCCGGATTCGTCCTGATCATGACCAGGTCGTTGGCCGCCACGTCCTTCATTGTGAAGATGAAGTCCTCCAGCGGCACGCCTCCCGGGTCGAGGATCATCGCCTTTCCACCGGCGGCGATCACTCTGTTCAGCTTGCCCGGGTCGGTGAGCACGCCCTTGCTGGTGGCCTTCTTGGCGATCGCCTTGATCAGCTGCTGCTGGTGCCGCTGCCGGTCGTAGTCGCCGTTTTCGAGTCCCTTACGAATACGCGAAAAGTCGAGCGCGAGTTGCGCCGTGAAAGCGCGGCAGCCGGGCTCGTGCACGACTACCTTGCCGCCCTTGGGAATGCCGCGGACCTGGCTGGCCGCATCGTCGTACCACACGTCCACGATCTTCCCGGTCGCATCGTGGGCCAGATGGATGGACTCGGCTCGCTGGTCGACGCAAAGATCCACACCTCCCAGCTCCTCCACGATCGATCGGAATCCATCAAAGTCGATGAGCATGGCGCCGTTGAACTTGATCCCGGTGAGCTTGTTGATGGTGCGCGCCAGCAGATCCACGCCGCGCGCCCGCTTCTCCAGCTCTGTCCCCGGGCCCTGATAGCCGGCGCCGAAGGCCGAGTTGATTTTCGCCAGGCTCGTCCCGCCGAAGTTGGACTTCGGGTTCTTCTCGATCGACACCTTGGTGTCACGCGGGATCGACAGCAGATAGGCCTGGTCGTGAGTCTTCGGGATGTGCATGATCACGATTGAGTCGGACAGGACGCCGCCACCGCGATCGGCTCGCTCCTCGACGTCGATGCCGACCATGAGCAGATTGATGGCGCCGTCGATGTTGGCTCCGGCGAGCGCACCAGACTTGCTGTCGATCATCGTCGTGGTGGTGATTTTGGACGTTGCCGACGCGATCGCAAGGCGCGCAGCGACTATGCCACCGCCGCCGACCATCATGAGCAGAGCGCCGAGGATGACAGTCAGTCGCGCCCACAGCGGATCCTTGCGCTTCTTGCGTTTGGCCGGACGCGCCTCGTCCTTGTACTCATCCCGCACATAGCGGTGCTCGCGAGCCGGAGGACGCTTCGCGCGAGTGGACGACGCAGGCACGCTTGCTCCGTTCGTGAGGGGTAGAGGGTACGCCTACTCTACAGACGTAAGTCATCCACGCGTTGTCCAGTCGTATACAGCTCAGCTTCGATGCCGTACCAACGGGTGGTTCGCCCCAAATGTGTCATCCCAATTCGGTGCATGACTGCCAGTGAAGGTGCATTGTCCGGCTTGGCGATAGCCAGAATTTCGCTGAGCCCGTGCCGGAAACCATGGTCCAGCACAGCTTTCGCGGCCTCGGTGGCATAACCGTTGCCCCACGAATCGGGGTGCAGGTGCCAGCCGATCTCGACTTCATCGGCACCCTCACTGCCGTCGGATGGCTCCGGCATCGGCAGCAGAAGCACTGATCCGGCCACAATTGCGGAATCTCGGACCTGGACGGCCCACACGCCGTATCGGCCATGGTGTTTCGCGTAGATCGCAGCGCGCCGAGCCTGTCCTGCCACGGCCTGCGCCGGATCTGTCAGCGGTGCCGGGTTTCCCAGCCACTTGGTGACCTCCTCCCGGCGATAGGTGTCGAACGCGCGGTCGACGTCCTGCGGGCTGTCGGTCCACTCGCGAACGATCAGGCGGTCGGTCTCACAAATGACTCTCACCCGGTCAATACTGGCGGGGTCCGCGACGCGGTACCGTCGCGGACCCCTATCAGCAAAGAACTATTGCCGGAATGGACCGGTCACTTCGTACGTAATGCCCCCGGTCGACGAGCCGGAAGTGCCGCGCTGCGACGAGAAGTAGAAGCGGTTGCCAGCCGGATTGAAGGCGGGACCAGTGATCTCGGACGAGGACTGACCGGTGATCCGGGCGAAGACGGAGATGACGTCATCGGACGTGATGAGGCAGATCTCCATGTTTCCACCGTCTTCGGCGACGTAAAGGTCGCCAAAGGTGGATCCGGTGATGTTGTCGACGCCGGTCAGCGGTGCGGTGCCGTTCACCAGTGAGTCGTCATAGGCGAGCTCGATGGTCGAAGCGGCCGCGTTGTAGGCCCATACCCGGTTGTCGCCCTTGGTGGTGAAGTAGCAGACGCCGTCCTGGTACCAGCATCCTTCGCCACCGTTGAATCGCTTGACGCCACTGACCTGGTTGCGGGTGGCGGTCGGCGATCCATCCGGGTCAGGGACATTGGCCCAGGTGATCGGAACGCTGGTGCCAGAGCCACCCTTCGCGACCTGAAGCGTGCCGCTGGACAGATTTCCCCAGGTGTTGGGGATGAAGCGATAGAAGCACCCGTCGGAGGTGTCCTCGGTCATATAGATGACCTGCCGGTCGGGGTCACAGGCGGCCGCCTCGTGCTTGAACCGGCCCATGGCCGGCCGGAACACTGCCGCGTTGACGCCCCACGGATCGGTCTCGTAGACGCGCCCGAGGCTGACCTCTTCGCAGGAAAGCCAGGTGTTCCAAGGGGTTGCGCCACCGGCGCAGTTGTTGTTGGTGCTGCCCAGGATCCGGTAGGCGCCGGTGATGGTGCCGGAACTGTTGAACTTGACCGCCGAGGCACCGCCGCCGGAAGAGGAGGAGGTTTCCGCGTTGGAAACGTAGATCCAGCCGGTGCCGTCGGCGAAGCAGGCGCCACCATCAGGGGCGCGGTGCCACACGTAGGAGGTGCCGCTGACGGTCTGCGTGGAGCGCGCGATGATGCGGCTCGTAAACCCGCTGGGCAGTTGGATTCCGTGACTGTTGGCGGCCTGCAGGGCTCCGTACGGACCGGGGCCGGGCTGTGCGGGGGCGGCGAACGCCTCCTTCCAGAGGGCACCGCTGAAGGCGGCTGCGCCAACGCCGACTACGCCGGCTCGGAGAAGGTTGCGACGGTCCACAATAGACCTCCATGGGGGTCGATGTTTGAGGTGTACTCAGCACGCTAGACACCTCAAACATCGACCGCACCTCGGTCCTGGTGAACGTTTTATGACTCCCGAATGCCGAATCGGCGATAGACCCTGGCCAATGGACCTGGTGCCCACCAGTTCCATCGCCCAAGCAGTCTCATGGTGGCCGGAACAAGGAGTGTCCGGACAAGTGCCGCATCCACCGCAACTGCTACCACAGTTCCCACGCCCAGCAGTTTGATCGTGGCTGTGCCTCCGGTGGCAAACCCTCCAATCACGACGATCAACAGGAGCGCCGCGGCCGTGATGATGCCACCCGTACGTTGCAGGCCATGAGCCACCGCGTGGGAGTTGTCACCGCTCGCATCCCACTCCTCCCGCACCCGGGAGAGCAGGAAGACCTCATAGTCCGTGGCCAGACCGAAGAGGATCGCCAGCATCAGCACGAGGTTTCCGGGCTCGAGGAAACCGGTCACGGTGAAGCCCAGCCAGTCGGCCAGATGACCGTCCTGGAAGACCCAGACCACGACGCCGAACGAAGCCCCGATCGAGATGATGTTCATCAGGATCGCCTTGAGCGGTAGTACCACCGAGCCGAAAGCCAGGAACAGCAACACGAAAGTGCTCACCGCGATGAGAAGCAGCATCCATGGCAGGCGTTCCGCGAAGGCGTCGAGCTGATCGACGTCCGCCGCCGATCTGCCGCCCACCATGAAGTTCCCGGGCATCTCCCGGATCTCCTTGACGACGTCGCGAGCCTGCTCGCTGGTCGGCTCGCCGCGATAGGCCACCGAGATGAGGGTCGCCTCGCCGCGCTGAGCCGTGACGTGGGCTCCGGTTACGTTGTCCAGCTGGGAGATCTGTTGTGGGAGATCGCCTAGGTTTCCGGTCACGAGGACACTGATCGGTGCGGCACCACCGCCCACGAACTCCTTGGCCAGACGTTCGGTGACCACTCTTGATTCGGTACCGGCCGGGAGCACCCGCTCATCGAAGCCACCGAATTCGATGCGCAGGAACGGGATAGCCAGTGCGAGCAGCAATGCGGTGACACCGAGCGCATAGATCACCGATCGTCGCATTACGCTGCGCGCAACCCTGACCCAGCCACCACCGGTTCCCTTGGTGAAGGTGGGCAACGGGACTCGCAGCGAGTTGATTCGCGGACCCAGCACGGCCAGCAACGCGGGAAGTGCCGTGAGCGCAGCCAACATAGCTACCAGGACGGCGGACATGCCACCCCACGCCATCGACTTGAGGAACGCCATCGGGAAGACGAGCAGGCTCGCAAGTGCAAGCGCCACAGTCAATCCGGAGACCATCACCGTGCGCCCCGCGGTCGCCAAAGTCACCGCGATCGCCTCCGCCGTCGACCTTCCCGCCGCCAACTCCTCCCGGAATCGGGACACCACAAAGAGCGAGTAGTCGATCGCCATCCCGAGCCCGAGCATCGTGATGATGTTGATCGCGAAGACCGAGACATCGGTGACTTGAGCCAGCAGCCGCACCGAGATGAAAGCGCCCAGGACCGCGAGCACCCCGACCATGAGCGGAGTAACCGCCGCGACGAGACCCCGGAAGATGAAGATCAGCAGGATGAGCAGGATCGGCAGGCTGATGATTTCGGCCTTCGTGATGTCGTCACTGATCTGTTTGTTGGCATCGTCGAGGAACGGGATCAGGCCGCCAACCTCCGTCTTCACCGGGGCTGAGGCGCGCAACAGCGGCTCGATCGCGGCGAGATCGTCCAATTTGGAGTTCTCATCGCCGTCGCGCAGCTGGATCGCGAGATAGGTTGCGTCGCGCTTCTCCGACACCAGGCCGGGATGCACGCTTGCCACCTCGGGCCGGCCCTTAAGGGCGTCGGCTATCCCCTGCACCGGCCCCGGCGCCGCGGGTGCCTCACTAAGCGTCTGGGTCGTCCCGGTCGCCGTTGGGGTGAAGTCGATGCCGGAGTAGAGGACGATGACATCGATGTCCTGCCGGCCCAATTGAGCGGTGATCTGGCGATGCGCCTTGCTTGACGGGCTGCCGGGGTCATCGAACCCGCCGCTGATCAGATCGCCGAAGACACCGCCACCCCAGGTGGCTCCGATGACTAACACCGCAGCCGCCACGGCCAGGACCAGCCACCGCAGTCGCACTACGACCCGGCCCCACCATGCGAACATTTCATCCTCCGCGCTAGAGTTTGATTAACACCGGTTAGATTAGTGAACACCGTTAACGCAAGGAAGAGCATGTCGGATAGGTCACAGCGACGACGCGAGCTCACACGAGCCGAGATCAAAGGGGCAGCCCGGGCACAGCTGGTCAAAGCCGGGCCGAGCGCTATCTCTCTGCGGGCGATCGCTCGCGACATGGGAATCACCGCGCCCGCGCTCTACCGGTACTACCCGGCGCTTGACTCGCTCATCCTCGAGCTGTGCACCGACCTGTATGTCGAGCTACGCCTGGCGTGTGAGGGCGCGCGGGATCTGGTACCCGCCGAAGATCATGTAAAGAGATTGCAGGACATGGCCCGGGAGTTCCGGCGCTGGGTCTTGGCCCACCCGGCTGAAACCGCATTGATCTTCGGGCCGCCGATGCCCGGGGTCGAGCAGTTTCACGAGCAGTGCGTCGACCTGTCGCACGCGGGGGCGCAGTTTGGGCAGATCTTCATCGACCCGTTGCTGGCGCTGCACGCGCAGGGAAGGCTGCCGGTCGGCAAGGCGCTCGTCGAGCACGAAGAAGTCCCGGCCGACGTGTATACATTCTTCCTGAACGCATGGACACAGTTCTATGGATTGATTATGGCCGAGGCCTTCGGACACCTGAGCTGGGCCGTTACCGACGCCGAGCCACTGTTCGAGGCGCAATTGGAAGCCTTTACTGAGTCGCTAGTCAGTTAAGAGGCGGTAAGCTCGGTCACCATGAGCGTCCCCTCCTCCTCAGACATCGTCATCATCGGCACCGGGCACAACGGCCTGGTCAGCGGCCTCATGCTGGCGCGCGCCGGGCTGCGCGTCACGATGCTCGAGGCCTCCGACGTGATCGGCGGCGCGACCCGCACCGAACGCCCCTTCCCCAAGGTTCCCGGCCTGCAGCACTCCACCGGCTCCTACCTGCTCGGGCTGATGCCGCCCGAGCTGATGCGCACGCTCGATATCGAGATTCCGGTGGTGCGCCGCGATCCGCACTACTTCCTGCCCACCCCCGGCGACAAGTACCTGCTGGTCGGCTCGCAGCGGGTCGACAACGGCATCTACTCGCCGCGCGACCTGGCCGCCGATGAGGCGATGAAGGCCGAGCTGGCCCAGCTGCGCGAAGACTATGCGCCGGCCTGGCTGGCCGAGCCGGGCACGGTTGAGGAGACCGCCGCTCGCTACATCCGGCCCGCACTGCAAGAGACCTTCATCGATTTGGTACGCGGCAGCGTGCTCGACTATTTGAAGAAATTCGATTTCGAGTCGGAATTGCTGCTCTCCATGTACGCGGTGACCGACGGGCTGTCCGGGATAAACGCAGGACCGGATGACGCGGGGACAGGGCACAACTTCCTCGTGCACAACATGTGCCGCCTACCCGGCGCCGATGGCACCTGGATGATCGCGCGAGGCGGAATGGGCACGGTGTCCGGCACCCTCGCCGACGCGTTTGTCAAAGCCGGTGGCCAGATCTTCACCTCGGCCCGGGTGGCCGCGGTGGACGTGCGCGCCGGATCGGTCAGCGGTGTCACGCTCGCGGATGGTCGTTCCATCACTGCGAACGTGGTGCTCGGCTCCTGCGATCCCTTCGAGCTCATGAAGATCGCACCCGTGCCCGCGGCGGTCAAAGCACGCATGCTTCCGTTGCAGCGCACCGGAACCACGCTGAAGGTCAACCTCGCCCTCTCCGGGCTGCCGGCCTTCACCTGCCTGCCACCCGGTTCGGCCTCCCCGTTCGGCTCGACGATCCACCTGCTCCCCGGCTCCGACGGCGACCAGCCGCTCGCCCGGCTGCGCAACATGTGGGCTCAGGTCCAGGCTGGCGAGCTGCCGGATGAGCCGACGATCGAGTGGTATCTGCACACCACCGTCGACCCGTCGTTGCAAGACGAAGCCGGCCACCATTCGAGTGCTTTGTTCGTGCAATCGGTGCCCTATGGCGTGGAGCTGGGGTCCTATGTGGACCATCTGCTCGACATCTGTTCGCAGTACGCACCAAACGTGCGCGAGCTGGTCGCCGACGTGTTCGCATTGCCGCCAAGCGGGATCGAGTCGCACTTCAGGATCACCGGCGGACACATCCACCACGTGGACAACACCGTTGCCCTCGCGGATCGGATGCCCTACTTCACCGGCCTACCCGGCCTCTACGCCGGCTCCGCCGGCTGCCACCCGGCCGGCTCCGTCATCGGCGCCGCGGGCCACAACGCCGCCGTTCGCATCCTGTCTGATCTCGCCTAGCCCTACCCCTCCGTTGATCATGAACTTAAGGTCTTGATGGACGGCGTGTCGGTGTTCCCTACGTCTTGGTCAAAAAGAGGCGGCCCCGCAAAAGCAGGGCCGCCTCTCTCATCGTCAGAAATTACCGACGTATAGGAGTCGGTTGGGGGAACCCGATCCCGGGGACTTCACTACGCCGGTCGTCGCGTTGCTCACGATGGCGGAATGCACCTGGGCCGGTGTGGCGCCCGGGTTGCTTTGCAGGTAAAGCGCGATGGCTCCGACCACGTGCGGCGTCGACATCGACGTCCCGCTGATGGTGTTCGTCGCGGTGTTGCTGGTCAGCCAGGCTGAGGTGATGTTAAAGCCCGGCGCGAAGATGTCCACGCACGTGCCGCGGTTGCCCCAAGAAGGCTTGGTGTCGGTGTTGTTGGTGATGGAGACCGTGATGGCGGCAGCCACCCGAGCCGGCGACTGCGTGCAGGCGTCCAGCGCGAAGAGGCCGAGGAATCCGTTGCCCGCGGCGATCGCATAGCTCACACCGTCGTTAATGGACCGTTGAACCGCGGCGTCGAGCACCGCATCGGCACTGCCACCCAGGCTCATGTTGGCCACGGCCGGCTCACCCGGATCGTGATCCGCGGTGACCCAGTCGATACCCGCCACAACCTGCTCCGTGGTACCAGATCCCTCGTTGTTCAGGACCCGGACGCCAACGAGCGTGACGTTCTTGGCGACGCCATAGGTCGTGCCGCCAACGGTTCCGGCGACGTGGGTGCCGTGCCCGTTGCCGTCATCGGCGGAGCCGCCGTCGATGGCGTCGAATCCGCTGACCGCACGCCCGCCAAACTCGTTGTGCGAGAACCGAACCCCGGTGTCGATGATGTACGCGCGGACGCCCGCACCGGTCCTGGTGTAGTTGTACGTGTTGTTCAGCGGCAGGTTCCGCTGATCGATGCGGTCGATGCCCCAGGTGGCAGGCGACTGCGACGCCTTGATCCGATGAATCATGTTGCGCTGCACGAACAACACCGAAGTGTCGCCGGCGATCTTCCGAGCGGCGGCGTCGCTTCCCCGGAAAGAAAGCGCCCGCACACTGTGGAAGGTCCTGCCCAGTGTCGCGCCATGCTTTGTGGCCAGCCCGGTATTGAGCCCGTTCTTGAAGACGACGATGAACTCGCCCGGAACGGACTCACCCTGCACGGCAAGGATTTGGCCGTCAGGTGCGGCGTTTGCCGCGAGCGGCATAGCCGTAGCACCCACCACGGCCGCCACTGCCGCAACGGCCAGCAGACGGAAACGAACCACTGATCGCTCCTCCCCTCAATGGATATTGGGGAGGAACTTATAGACATTTATTGTCGCTGTCTAGAGATTGTTACCCGCTGGTTCAGAACGAATCTCATGACCGACACTTGTCAGACACCGTCCACTTGCGAGGTCGAACTTCCATCCATGCAGCTGACAGGTGAGTTGGTTGCCCTCGACGATGCCAAAGCGGGTCAGATCGGCATTGAGATGCGGGCACCGGCGCT
>DPJL01000331.1:0-143 GCA_003543035.1 Micromonosporaceae bacterium
CGACCCGGACCCGGCGGATCAGGGCAGCCTGACCTATCAGTGGGACTTCACGAACGATGGGACGTGGGACGCGACATCGGTTACCGCGAGCCATACCTATGGCACGTCAGGGATTTTCACGGCCAAGGTACGGGTGGCCGACC
>DPJL01000331.1:380-6964 GCA_003543035.1 Micromonosporaceae bacterium
GGGGGGGCGGGGGGCCGGGGCGTCGGCTACCGCGAGCCATACCTATGGCACGGCAGGGGTTTTCACGGCCAAGGTACGGGTGGCCGACCCACACGGGGCTGCCGACGAGAAGACCGTGCAGATACAGCCGGGCAACACGGCACCGACAGCTTTCGTCGATACGCCTTCGGCGTCACTGACGTGGGCGGTGGGGGACACCGTTTCCTTCACCGGTCATGCCACCGATCCACAGCAGGGGGCTTTGGCCGCGACTGCGCTCTCCTGGCAATTGCGAATGCAGCACTGCGAGACCGTCTCCGATTGTCACGCCCACGTCGTGCAGAACTGGACTGGAGTGGCCAGTGGATCCTTCAGCGCACCGGACCACGGCTATCCGTCCTATTTGGACCTAGCCCTGACTGCCACTGACGCACAAGGGCTCACCAACACCGTGGTGCGCCGTCTGGACCCGAAGACGGTAGCTCTGACCTTCCAGACGAGCCCGTCGGGTTTGAGCCTGTCGGTGGGATCCTTCACTGGAACAACGCCTTTTACCCGTACGGCAATCCAAGGTGCGACAACCACTGTCAGCGCACCTTCACCGCAGACGCACGACGGAAACCCTTACCTGTTCGGCAAGTGGTCGGACACCGGTGCGCAGACTCACGTCATCACCGCTCCCGCCACCGCCAAGACCTATACGGCGACTTATGGGCAGCTCCCCACCGCTGTCATCGGCTCCACCTCCACCACAGGTCCGGCTCCCTTGGCGGTTACCTTTGACGCCACCGGTTCCACCGACCCGGATCCCGCCGATCAGGGAAACCTGGCCTATCAGTGGGACTTCACCAACGACGGCACTTGGGACTCAACGGCTTCGAGACCGGCGCACACCTACGCCAGCCCGGGTGCGTTCACGGCGAAGCTCAGGGTGACCGACACACTCGGCCTGGCCAACGAGACCACGGTGCAGGTTCAGCCCGGAAACACTGCACCGACAGCGTTTCTGGACACTCCGTCGGCTTCGCTGACATGGGCGGTGGGCAACACCATCGCGTTCTCCGGCCACGCCACGGATCCGCAGCAGGGGACGCTGGCCGCATCGGCGCTCTCCTGGAAACTCCGGCTACAGCACTGTGTTTCGGGCCCCGATTGCCACTCCCACATCGTACAGACCTGGACGGGAGTCGCGTCCGGGTCGTTCAGCGCACCGGATCACGAGTATCCGTCCTATTTGGAGCTTGAGCTCACTGCCACAGATCAGCAGGGCCTGACCCACACGGTGGTGCGACGGCTGGATCCCCAGACGGTGCTGTTGACCTTCGATACTGTTCCGACGGGGATGGTCTTGACCGTTGGGTCGTTCACCGGTGCCACCCCGTTTGTTCGAGAGGTGATTCAAGGTTCCAGTGTCACGGTGAACGCTCCCACGCTCCAGACGATCGGTGGGGCCCAGCATCAGTTCGGGACCTGGTCGGATGGCGGAGCACAGAGTCACGTGATCATCGCGCCCTCGGCGGCTCAAACCTATGCGGCCACCTATGGTCCCGCGTGTGGCGTTTCGTCGTGGGGCCCTAAGCGAAGGACTTGCATGCCGATCCGCCCTCCCGTCAACAGGAGAGTGTCACTCTGGGGTGAGCCAGGCAGTCGCTAGGAGTTCATCAAGCCTCCACCAGCCTTCCGATTGGAGAGAGCACGGAGTGGGCACTGTTCGGGCCATGAGAACAGCTGTCATGGCAGGCATCGCGGCGCTCCTAATTGCACCCGTGTTCGTGGGAGCGCAGCCGGCAAGTGCGGCTAGCCCGGTCTATAAGCAGCACGCGGCCAACAAGATCGGCTCGGGCACCGTCAACAGCCTTGCCTTCGGCACTGCCAACACGGCCGGAAGCCTGATCGTGGCTAATGTCGTATGGAACAACACCGGCACCGTTTCCATAACCGACACTCGGAACACCTATGCGCCCGTGGCGCCCGCGACCAAGTTCTCCAACAACCAATGGAGCTCCCAGGTCTTCTACGCCAAGAGCGTTGGCGCCGGCGCCAATACAGTGACCGCAACCTTTGGTACAGCCATTAACGAATGGGCGATGCTCTATGTCCACGAATATGCCGGAGTGGACAAGGTAAGCCCGCTCGACGCTTTCAACTCGGCGGTGGGTAGCGGGAGTGCGATGAACAGTGGTCCCGCTACGTTGTCCGGCAGCAACGATCTGATCTTTGCCGCCGGCGCCTCCAATAGCAGCGTGACCGCGGCAGGTACCGGGTTTGCCACGCGCTCAACGCTGAGTGGCGATCGCACCATGGACAAGGTTGTCACCTCGGCCGGTGCTCACGACGCCACTGCCACGCAGAGCGGCAGTGTTTGGGTGCTGCACATGGTGGCCTTCAAGGCGGACAGCGGGAGCACACCGCCCCCGGGCGACACCACGCCGGCCGCCCGTTCCAACGGCGCACCGGCAGGAACGCTGCCGGCATCGACGACTTCCACGACGCTTTCGCTCGTCACCAGCGAATCGGCAACCTGCAAGCACGCCACCGCGGCCGGCACAGCCTATGGCGCAATGCCGGGCACTTTTGGCACCACTAACAATCTGAACCACTCGGCCACGGTTTCCGGCCTGGTAGCGGGCCAGAGCTACACCTATTACGCCCGGTGCCAAGACAATGCGGGAAACGTCAACCCTGACGACTACCCGATTTCCTTCTCTATCGCGGCCTCCCAGCCCCCTCCGTCCGGGTTCAACTATGAACGCGTGGTGGTGGATCCATCGACCGAACCCGAGCCATGGATGAAAGGAATCGGGGATCTGAACGGTGATGGCGTCGCTGATCTGATCGTCGCCGGTCGGCATGGCAGGGTTGTCTGGTACCAAACTCCAAATTGGACGGAACGAGTCATCGCGCAATCCGCCAGCAGTCAAAGCGGCAGTGCCGTTGGCGACGTTGACGGCGATGGCGACATCGATGTGGTCGTCGGAGCCACCTGGCACGAAAACGTTGGTAATGCGACGTCCTGGGTCGCGCACAACCTGCCGAACGGTGCCTACGGCATGACGCACGACATCGTCATCGCCGACGTGAACGGGGACGGCAAGCAGGACGTCAGCATGCGCGGCGAGAGCAACAGCACGGTTCACGTCTACCTCCAAACCAACCCGACCACCTGGACGAAGTTCACGGTTGATCCAGGCCTGGGCCTGAACGGCCTGGATGTGGCCGATGTCAACGCGGATGGTCGACGTGACCTGGTGGTGGGTGGTAAGTGGATGGAGAATCCAGGCGGCGCGGTCGCCACCACGCCGTGGCCGGCGCGTGCCTTCGCGAGTAGCTGGCTGGGCTATGCGGCGGTAAAGGTCGTCAACATCAACGGCGGACGCATGGACATCGTGTTGTCCGTTTCCGAAGAGGTCGGCAAACTCTCGTGGTTTGAGCAACATGACAACGGCAGCTGGAGCGAGCATGTTGTGGACAACGGCCTGAATTCGGTCCACGGTCTCATAGTTGAAGACATAGATCATGACGGCCTGCGCGATATCGTCGCCTCGGAATACAACGGCCAAGGGCGGTTTACGATCTACCGCCAGGTGCGGGACACCGCCGGAGCCGTTACCTGGCAACACAATCTCATCGGAACCGACAGGCTGCACAATGTCCAAGCGGCCGATCTCAACGGCGACGGCAAACTCGACTTCTTCGGCGCCTATTCCCTGACCGCCAGCACTCCGGCTCTCGTCTATCGATCAGCCGGATGACGCGGTTTCGCGTTGATGGGCGATGACAACCGGGCAACTGGCGTGGTGGATGAGAGCCTGGCTGACCGAGCCGAGCACCGCGCCGGTGAAGCCGCCCAGGCCTCGACTCCCGGCGACCACCTCGTGTGCGCCGCGGGAGTGGTCCACAAGTGCCGCGGCGGCTGGCATCTGCTCCACCTTCGAACGCACATCCACCTCAGGATGGCGGTCCATCCAGCGCGCCAGGGTCTCCTCGAGCAGCCTGACCGCTTGGGCCTGCCGCTCGATCGGGTCGTAGACGTAGGGCATGCCCATTGCGCCCGCGGTGATGTCGCCCTGCCAAGCGTGGACCGCGGTGATCCCCCGGCCGGTCAGTTCGGCTTCTTCGAAGGCGAATTCCAAAGCGGGCTCGGAGTGTGGCGAGCCGTCCACACCCACCACGATGCGATCCACGGCGTCCGGATGGGGCTCTTCGTGGCGCGGCGGGCGGACAACCGTGACCGGGCACTTCGCATGCATCGCGGTGTGCAGACTGGTTGAGCCGAGCAGGAGGTCGTGGAAGCCGCCATGGCCGCGATTTCCCACCACGACCATGGTGGCGTTCGTGGATGCCGCGATCAGGGCATGAGCCGGATTGTCTGGTACCACTGCGGTTTCCACCGGCAGCGACGGGTAGATCGCGTTCACCGTGGCGGCCGCCTGGCGCACGACAGCGTTGCCGGTCTCTGCGGATCCCTTTGCGGCATAGATGATGCGAAGCGGTCGATCACGCAGATGTGCAACGGAGGCTGCCCACTTGAGCGCCCGATCCGAAGGGTCCGAGCCATCGACACCGACAACGATCATCGTATTCCCCCGAGGTGTTCGTCGAACCAGACCACGGCGAGCTCAGCCACCTGCTCAAGAGCTCCCGGTTCGGTGAACAGATGGCTTGCCCCCGGCACTATCACCAACTTGGCCAGCGGGCCCAAAGTGGCGGCGGCCTGCTGGTTGAGCTGGATGACCGGATAGTCCTCGCCGCCGACGATCAGAAGCGTGGATGCCTGCACCTTGGTCAGGGCCTGTCCAGCCAGATCAGGCCTTCCGCCTCGGGAGACCACAGCGCGGATCTGTTCGGGCCGGGCGGCTGCGGCAACCAAGGCAGCCGCCGCACCCGTACTGGCGCCGAACAGACCCGCTGGCAACGAGCTGGTGCCGGGATCGGAGCCGACCCAATCGCATGCGGCCACCAGACGCTCGGATAGCAGACCGATGTCGAAGCGCCACTGGGCGGTACGCGCATCGACCCTCTCCTCCTGGGCGGTGAGCAGGTCGAGCAGCAGCGTGTCAAAGCCTGCGCCATTGAGGCGCGCGGCGACCAATCTGTTGCGGGGGCTATGCCGGGAGCTGCCGCTGCCATGAGCGAAAACGATGATCCCGCGCGCGAAGTCAGGCACCGAAAGCGTCGCATCCAGGTTGACTCCGGCGGCCGGGAGCTGGATCTCACGATCCGTTGCGGTCACGGCGAATCCCGGCCGACGTGGACGCGTTGCCGGGCGAGGATCTCCTCGACCTCTTCATCGCTGGTCTGACGGAAATCCTCGTACCAGCGCCCGACCGCCCAGAATTCCTCCGGCCGCTCGGCACAGATCACCGCGTCTGCCTCTGTTCGCAGAGCCTCCGCGCCATCGCGGGCGCAGACCGGAGCCGCGAATATCAGCTGGGCCGGATGTTGGGCTCGGATCTGGCGCAGCGCGGCAACCGCGGTGGCACCCGTGGCAAGCCCGTCATCGACGAGGATCACGATCCGGCCGGTGATGCGAGGCGGGGGCCGATCGTGGCGATAGGCGCGCAGCCGTCTTCGCGCCTCGCTGCGTTCGGCCTCCACCTCGCCTACCAGGTCCTCTTCCCGAAGCCCGGCAAGAGTGAGGGCACCCTGGTGGAAAATGGCAGGTCCGTTGGGGGTTACTGCCCCGATGCCGTATTCGGGGTGGCCCGGCATACCGATTTTTCGCGCCACCACCACATCCAGGTCGGCGCCGAGCGCGTCGGCGACCTGGACTGCGACCGGGACGCCTCCGCGTGGGAGCGCCAGGACCAGTGGACGGCCTTCAGATTCATGGTGGCGCAGGAAGCGTTCCAGCTCCGCTGCCAACGCCTTGCCGGCGCGGACACGATCGGCGAACATCCTCATCTGGTACCCAGATGGCGGTCTTTTTAGACGCGGGTTTGCGGCGCTGGCGGGAGGGTAGGCCGTAGACAGAAGGGAGATGAGTAGCGATGGGCGACAACGTACCCATTAGGCGCGAAACCAGCACGCCAGCCGTGCAGGAAGGCCAAGTGATTCAGCCTTGGCGTGACCCGGCCAGTGAGCTCTTCCGGGATGTGGATGCCATCTTCAGCCGCATGCTCCGAGGGCTGGACATGCCGGGAACCAGCCGGTGGCCGCAAAGCTTCGCACCACCGGTCGACATCGAGGAGACCGAGGACGCCTACATTTTCGAATTCGACCTCCCCGGCGTCCGCCGCGATGACATCACCATCGATGTGGGCCAGCAGGAGCTGCACATCAGCGGGCAGATCGTGGAGAAGGAGCGTAAAGGCATACTGCGCCATAAAACCCGCCGCACCGGTAGCTTCGACTATCGGGTGGCTCTGCCCAGCGGGATCGACTCGGACAGGGTTCAGGCAACGTTCAAGGACGGTGTCCTGACCGTTACCGTGCCACGAGCGGAAACCTCCCGGCCGCGACGCATCAAGGTTGACTAACGAAAGAGGTGCCGTCCAATGTGGACAGCACCTCTTTCCGCGCTCAGATGCTCAGTCCAGCGAGATAGCCGAAAGTCATTGCAGGGCCTAGGGTTGCGCCCGCGCCGGCATAGCTGCGCCCCATCA
>DPJL01000330.1 GCA_003543035.1 Micromonosporaceae bacterium
ATCGCCAGTACCTGGTGGAATGCGCGGATTCCGGCGCCTACGTCAGGCGGCGCGCGATCGACACCGGTGCCGTCGTCGACGAAGTCCGGCCCGCGGTCGCTCGGGCCGAGCCGGATCATG
The DNA here is from genome assembly GCA_003543035.1 of Micromonosporaceae bacterium. Taxonomy (GTDB): domain Bacteria; phylum Actinomycetota; class Actinomycetes; order Mycobacteriales; family Micromonosporaceae; genus Rhizocola. Next base: position 121 of record DPJL01000330.1, read on the forward strand.
GACGCGTTTTCGTTCGCCCGGATGGCCAGCTTGCCTTGGTCTCCTGGGACGAACGGGGTCAGTTCGCGGTCTGGGAAGTCCCGTCAGGACGGCTCGTCAGTCAGTTCCGCGCCACGGCACGGCCGCTTTCGGTTCTGGTCAACGAGGGCGAGTGGCGGCTTGTGTCCGAAGTGGACAGAAAGGTCAATGTCGGCCGCTACCGGCGAGATGTCGCCACCATGCGGGATCTCAGCACCGGAGCTGTGATCGAAGAGATGGTCGGCGACGACCTTCAGCGCCGCTTCACCGGTTTCGTTGACCGCAGTCCCAAACATGGCTTCACCACCGAGGCGCGCAGCCCGAACGGGCGATTGCGAGCCGGTTGCACTCAGCTCGACGGCCACGCCGCCGTCTGGCTGCAGCAGGCGGATACCGATGAGGAGTTGTTCCGCGCCGAAGTTTCCACCACCAACCCGGTGCGATCCGCTTTCAGTGCAGACGGCCACTACCTGCTGAATAGGTGGTGGTCAGCCGAAGCTTCCTGCTTGGACGTCTGGAAGATCTGACGCGCGTTCGTGACGGAATTGTTTCACTAACTCATTGACGCGCTCGTTAATTCTTACCAAGATGGCGGCAACCACAGCCCGAAGTGGAGGGTCTGATGCTTGCCGTCACATCGCAGCCGAAGGAGGTTGTCGGCCGCTCACCTGGTCAGCTCGCCTGGGCCAGGCTGCGCCGCGACCGCGTGGCCGTGATCAGTGGCTGCACCCTGCTCGCCTTCATGGTGATCGCCTTGGCTGCACCGCTCATCGAGCAGCTGTACGGAGTCGGCCCGCATCAACAGTTCCAGGAGAAGCTCAACTCATACGGCATGCCGCTGGGCTATATCGGCGGAGTGTCCGGTGACCATTGGTTCGGGCTCGAGCCCGGTCTGGGCCGGGACATCTTCATCCGCATGGTCTACGGCATGCGGACCTCGCTGTTCATCGCGCTCGCGGCGGCCATCATCACCTCCGCGATCGGGATCGCCACCGGAATGCTGGCCGGATATGCGGGCGGAAAGATCGACGCGGTGATCTCCTGGATCACCGACTTCGCGCTGGCGCTTCCGTTTCTTATTTTCGCGCTCGCCGTGGTGCCCACAGTGGAGCTTCGGTTTTACGGCCCGCGAGACGAGGTGCCGGCCACTTTCCGGGTGATCGTGCTGATCGTCGTGTTCGCCGTCTTCGGCTGGACCGGAACCGCCCGGCTGGTGCGCGGCCAGGTCATCTCGCTACGCGAACGCGAGTTCATCGAGGCCGCCCGGGCCAGCGGGGCCGGTCTCGGGCACATGCTCTTTCGCCAACTCCTACCCAATCTGTGGGCTCCGATCCTGGTCACGTTCTCATTGGCGGTGCCCGCTTACGTGACCGGCGAGGCCGCCCTTTCCTTTCTGGGCATCGGAATCGTCGAACCCACCCCCGACTTCGGACGCATGATCTTCCGCAGCATCTCCTATCTGCAGACCGACCCGGCGTACGTCTTCTTCCCCGGTATCACCATCTTCGCGCTGGTGCTTGCCTTCAACCTGTTCGGCGACGCGTTGCGCGACGCCCTCGACCCGAAGTCAGGCTGACATGCTTCGTTTCCTTATCAAACGGCTGCTGTCGGCGGCGTTGACGCTATTCGCGATCAGCGTGCTCACCTTCGGCATGTTCTTCGCCCTGCCAAAGGATCCGGTTGCCGGCATGTGCCCGAAAAACTGCAACGCGGAGAGACTTGAGCGAGTCCGGCAGGAGCTCGGTCTCAACGACTCCAAAGTGGACCAGTATCTGGCCTATGTCAAAGGAATCTTCGTGGGCCGCGACCTCGGCAGCGCCCAGGGTGGCCGATGCGACGCTCCTTGCCTCGGCTACTCCTATGTCAACAGCGAAGCGGTGACCGACACCTTCGCCCGCGTGCTGCCCGTGACGTTGAGCGTTGTCATTCCGGCCGCAATCCTTTGGCTGGTACTGGGAATCGGCCTGGGAGTGGTATCAGCGCTGCGCCGCGGGACCCTCATCGACCGGCTCGCGATCGGCTTCTCACTCACCGGCGCCTCGATGCAGCTCTACTTCGTCGGAGCGGTGCTGCTGCTCGTCTTCACCTACACCCTGGGCGTCGTCCCAGTCCCCCACTACACGTCCATTTTGGACGATCCCTTGGATTGGGCGAGCGGCCTGGTGCTGGCGTGGCTGGCGCTCGCGTTCCTCTTCTCCGCCATCTACGCCCGCCTTTCCCGAGCGCAGATGCTGGAAACCCTGACCGAGGACTTCGTGCGCACCGCTCGCGCCATCGGTCTGCCCAAACGAGTCGTGTATGGGCGGCATGCCCTACGCGCGGCGACGACACCGATCGTGACAATCGCCGGCCTGGATGTCGGCGGAGCCCTGGGCGGCACGGTGATCACCGAAACCACCTTCGGCATCCAGGGTCTCGGCCGCACCGCGGTCGACGCCGTCCGCGCCGGCGACCTGCCGACGATCATGGCCACCGTCATGATCTCGGCGGTCTTCATCGTCGTGGCAAACATCATCGTGGATCTTCTCTACGCGTTCATCGATCCCCGCGTACGCCTCAGATAGTTCGCCTTAGATTTTCGCCTAGATTGGAGACAACTCCTTATGCACCCTCGATTAACGTTCGCTTCCGTGGGCGCTGTCGCGCTCGTCGTCGCGCTTGGCGCTTGCACCAAGCAGACCGACGACGGCGACAAGGTGGACACCGGCCGGGTAACCACCGGCGTCATCGCCACCGATCCCAAGGATTCACTCGGCCCGGCGCCCGAGGTACCGGGAGCCGCGAAGGGCGGCACCTTCTATGTGTTGCGCCAGACCAAGATTTCGCACATGGACCCGCAGCGCGTTTACTCGTTCGCCGGGTTGATGAACGCACCGCTCTACAGCCGCTTCCTCACCACGTGGAAGGACGACGGCAAGGGCAAGCTGACCCTGGTCGGCGACCTCGCGGAAACCGCGGGCAAGAACGTCAACAACGACTGCAAGGTGTGGGAGTTCAAAATCAAGAGCGGGGTCAAGTTCGAGGATGGCCGGGCCATCACCTCGAAGGAGATCGCCTACGGCATCGCCCGCTCCTTCGACCCGGACCTCACCGGCGGCCCGACCTACCTTCAGGAATGGCTTGCCGACAGCCCGCAGTACGACACCAAGTGGAACTTCAAGACGAACAAGACGTCGCTGCCGCCGGGACTGTCCACACCGGACGATAAGACGCTGCGTTTCGAGTTCAACAAGCCGCGTTGCGACCTTCCGTTCGCCGCTTCGCTGCCCTATACGGCTCCGCTGCCGGCGGACAAGGACACCGGCGTGAACCTGGACAACCAGCCCTTCTCCTCCGGCCCCTACAAAATCACCAAGCACACCCCGGGCGTCGAGCTGGTGATGGAACGCAACACCAACTGGGATGCGGCGACTGATCCGGTGCGCCATCAGTACCCGGACAAGTTCATCTGGTCCTTCGGCGCGGACGCCGAGGCGGGCGCGAACCGCGTCATCGCAGACAGCGGCAGCGACCAGACCGCGTTGGCGTGGAACGGCATCCCGGCCGCGCTCGTCGGCCGCGTCGCGGGTGACGCGGGGCTCAAGTCGCGTTCTCTGCTCTCGCCGACGCCGAGCGCGAACCGGCTGTCCATCAACACCCAGCGGGTCACCGACCTCTCGGTGCGCAAGGCGTTGAACTACGCCATCGACCGCGAAGGCCTCATCAAGTCGCTCGGAGGCGAGACCGTCGCCTCCCCGATGACCACGCTCATGCCGCCGAGCACCCTCGGGTTCCAGGCTTACGACGCCTACCCGGCGGGCAAGAACGGCAATGTGGACGAGGCCAAGAAACTGT
>DPJL01000475.1:0-2384 GCA_003543035.1 Micromonosporaceae bacterium
CGTGCCGCCGCCGGAGAAGGCGGACCGGCCGTCGCTCAAGTCCGTTGTGGACGGTCTGCGCTATGCCAAGAGCCGCAAAGAGTTGCTCGGCACCTACCTGATCGACATCAACGCCATGTTCTTCGCCTTTCCCTATGCCCTCTTCCCGTTCCTTGCCGAGGACCTGGGCGGGGCAGCAGTGTTGGGGCTGTTCTACGCCGCACCCGCGGTCGGCTCATTGCTCGTCACGCTCACCTCCGGCTGGACCGCAAGGGTGCACCGGCACGGGCTCGCCGTGGTGCTGGCCGCCGCCGCCTGGGGTGGCGGAATCATCGTCTTCGGATTGGCCGACTCCCTTTGGCTTGCCCTCGTCGGCCTGTTGATAGCCGGCGGCTCCGACATGATCTCGGGCCTGTTCCGAGGCGTGATCTGGAACCAGACCATCCCCGACCATTTGCGGGGACGGCTCGCCGGGATCGAGATGCTCTCCTACATGACCGGGCCGATGCTCGGCCAGACGCGGGCGGGTCTGTCCGCGCGGTGGCTGGGCAATAGTGGTGCCGTGGTTTGGGGCGGAGTTGCTTGTGTGATCGGCACTGTGGCGCTCGCGGCCGCGCTCCCCGCGTTCCTGCGCTACGACGGCCGAGATGGCATCGCTCGCAAGCGAGCTGAAGAAGCCGCCCGCGCCGAGTCGCTCGCTGACATCCCGTCCCCGGCCTGATTCCACGTCCCATCCCGCCGCAACTCCACAGGAGTTGTCGTTATGGCGCCCGTTTTGGCAGCAACTCCTGTGGAGTTGCGAGTCAGGGAGGTGGGGAGGATGACGTAAGCGTCGCGGGCGACGTCGATGTAGCCGCGCATGCCCCACGAGTGGCTGGCGTGACCTTCGCTCAGATCTCCGGGATCGATGACGTCATTCGACTCCAGCTGATGCTCGGCAACGCCGGTGTCCCGCAGTTGCTGGAGCATCATGGCGCGGTTGTCCGCCTCCCACACGTCCGTCGGGTCGATCCCATCGCTCGGCAGCCACAGCGGCCGAGTTCTGTTGCGCAGCAAGCCTTTGGCAAACCAGCCCGGGAAGCGATCCTCCGGCCGGCTCCCCTCGACATCGGCAAACCTCTGCGGGAAGTTCTCCGCGGTGATCCCGGAGATCAGCCGGAGCCGCACCTCGGCCAGCTGGGCACCGTAGTAGCCGAGGGCGTAGTGCAGTAGTTGTGCGGACGATGGAAGGGACATGTTGAGCCGGGTCAGGTGAATGAACCCGAAGACATCGCCGAATTCGACGGCGACGAATCCGCAGTCGGCCATGTGGGTGGAGATGGCGACGCCGTCTCCCGCCCGGGCGAAGAACGCGGCGTAATCCTGCTCGGTCTCGCGGAACCCGCCCGCCCTAACCGTTGGCGTGCAACGGTCGAGAAAGCCGATGCGGTCGCTTCTCGTACCCACGACCACCATTTGTTCCGAGGCCAAGCCGAGCTCGTCGAAGACGGCACGCATGTTGCGGTTCGAGCAGTCCTTGCCGGCGTTGTCGTAGCCAGGTGGCGCTTGGCACCCGGAGCGAGCGCATTCCTTGGTACCCATGGCTTTTGCACACGTGCCACGGGAAACCGAGCCGGCTAGAAGCACATTTGACACTCCCGGACCCGGCATCCTCATCCGGCTCACCGCGACCGTCGTCGATGTGCCCACCGAGAAGCGGCGGATCGGGGCGACCTTTGTGAGCATGCGCCCATTCTCGCCCGACTTACACCATTAAGAGGGCATTTTGGGTGTACCGGCAGCTACCTCGGCGTGGGCGGGGAGGGGACTGGCTGGTCGGGGGTGGTGCCGTTGGGCCTCCATCTCTGCATCAAGAAGGCAGGGCAGAAATGGAGGCACCTTGGCGCATGTGCCCCGGCGTGGAACGCCGCGAGCCCGGGTTTCTACTCCGGAATCTTGAGCTCCAGGCCGATATCGATCTGATCCGGGTTCTCGATGTTGTTGGCGGCGGCGATCTTCCGATACTTCTGGCCGTCGCCGTAGTACTTGACGGCGATGTCCCAGAGCGTGTCGCCGGCGACCACGGTGTACGTGCGCTCTGCCGCGGCAGCGGGCGGCGGCGGAGTTGTTGCGGGCGGCGGGGTCGCGGCCGGCGGCGACGGCTCGGCGATCACCGGCGGCGGAGCTTCGGCGGAAGGCTTCGGCTCCTCCTTCTTCTTTTTCTTGCCCCAGTTGAACGGATTAAAGAACCCAGTGGATTGTGGACGCTCGGTAGTCATTGCTTTCCCCCGTTGTTGGCGGCTGACATCGAAAGTCAGACTAGCCCGATAAGTCCCTTTAGGCCGTCTTTTCCGCAAGGCCTTTGAGGGCTTGAGAATTCGTACACGTGTTCGATAGGGTGAGCGGATGGTTATGCGACTGGACGC
>DPJL01000475.1:2681-5827 GCA_003543035.1 Micromonosporaceae bacterium
TGGAACGGTAGGTTTGGGCTGGACAACCGGCACGATCTGTGGCTCAAGCGATTCGGCGTGACATGGTGTGTCGAGTCGCGTCACGGGGGCTCCGGTGGCCTGCGAAACCGCGACTACTACTCCGACGAGATGAGCGCCCGGGCCCGGCTCGCCGCGCTCAAGACCGATCACGGCGACTCATGGAAGTGGGTGCCGTTCGGCTGACGGCAAAGGGACTCTTCATGATTACAGCTGCCGACGTGCGTCTCGCCCATGCCCGCATCGCGAGCAGGGTGAGGCGGACGCCGGTCTTCTTCGCCGGGCCGGCCTGGTTCAAGTGTGAGTACTTGCAACACACCGGGAGCTTCAAGGCCCGGGGCGCTTTGAACCGTATTCTGGCGGCGAAGGAGGCCGGCGAGCTCGATCCAGCGGTCGGCATCGTGATCGCCTCCGGCGGCAATGCCGGGTTGGCCAATGCCTATGCGGCCCGCGAGATGGGTGTGCCCGCGACGGTGTTCGTGCCCGAGACCACCCCGGCCTTCAAGCTCGAGAAGCTGCGAGCCATGGGCGCGACCGTGATCCAGCACGGCACCGAATATGCCGTGGCCTACGAGGCCGCGCTCAAACACGCCGCCAATACCGGAGCCATCCACTGCCACGCCTACGACCAGCCCGACATCGTCGCGGGCGCCGGGACCATCGGCCCCGAGCTCCTGGAGCAGCTCAATGGCGAGATCGACACCGTCGTGGTGGCGGTCGGCGGCGGTGGGCTGATGGCGGGAGTCGCGGCCGCCCTGCATGGTCACGCCCGGGTGGTGGGCGTTGAGCCGCAGACCTGTCCGACCCTGTACGCCGCGCTCACCAATGGCGGTCCGGTCGACATCGTGGTGTCCGGGGTGGCAGCCGATTCCCTTGGTGCCAGGCGGCTTGGTGATATCGCCTATGAGGTGGCCATGCGGACAGGGGTGCAGAGCGTCCTGGTCCCCGACAGCGAGATCGTGCGAGCCCGGCAACTGCTCTGGGATGAATGGCGGATCGTGGTCGAGCATGGGGCCGCCGCCGCACTGGCCGCCCTTACCTGCCAAGCCTTTCAGCCGGAGCCGGGCGAGCGGGTGGCCGTCATCCTCTGCGGCGCCAACACCGACCCCTCAGACTTGTGAAAGACCCCGGTCAGCTGACCGGGGTCTTCGTTTTGGAGCCGCCTAACGGAATCGAACCGTTGACCTATTCATTACGAGTGAATCGCTCTACCGACTGAGCTAAGGCGGCAACGTCGCACAACTATACGCGATCGATCGCGGCCATCGGCAAACGGCTAACCGACCGGCTGCCACTCGAAGCTCAGGCCGTCCTTGGCACCGAAGCGCTCCGCGTGATCGGCGATCACCTTCTGTAGCTTCGCGAGATCCTCGGCGTCCTGAGCTGTCGCGCGGGCCACCAGAGCATCGGGCCGGGCGGTCAGCTCGGCGGTGCCGAAGCCGAATTTGATCACTCCATGATCGTCGATGAGCTCGGTCTCAATCTTGTGACCGAAATGCTGAACCAGCTGCTTTATGTACCGGTCAGGACGTTCTGTCCTGGCCACGCCCTCAGAAACCAACACCATGTCCTCCATCAATTAGGTATGCCTATCCTAACATCCGGCAGGCGACTTGGCTGGTGCGGGAAAGTCCACTGAGGACTACAGTGCGCCTTTGTGACCCTCACTCCGCCTCCTCGCGAACCGTCGAGCTTCGAGAGCACATTCGCCCGGCGTCCCACCAAACTGGACCCCGAAGAGCTGGGATTCACCCCGCAACGACCGGTGGCCTGGCTGAGCCCGAGCCAGTTGGCGGCCACCGGGATCCGGGTCGCCTTCGCCGCACAATTCGGCGCCTATCTGGACAAGCGCGAGCTGCAGGTGGCGCTCCCGACCGAGGTCCACGACGACCACGCAACGGATCAGGAGCTGTGGCTGGACTACATTGCCGACCTCGGCGACGGCTTCGACGCCACCTACTCGATGGCCTATCTGCTTGCGCAGGACCAAATCCAGATCAGCGACGACACACTGCCCCGCGGTCGGGTGCTCGTGCTCGGCGGCGACCAGGTCTACCCGACGGCAAGCGGTGCGGCGTATGAGGATCGCTTCGAGGGGCCATACAAGGCGGCGCTACCCGTGCCGATCACCGAGAACAGCCCCACCATGTTCGCGCTGCCGGGCAACCATGACTGGTACGACGGCCTAACCGCATTCCTGCGGCTCTTCGCGCGCCGGGGTAACGGTCGCATCGGCGGCTGGCAGACCAAGCAGACCCGTAGCTACTTCGCCCTGAAACTGCCCCATCGTTGGTGGATGCTGGCGCTCGACGCACAGGGTGAGGCCTATATGGACGATCCCCAGCTCGAGTTCTTCAAGAGTGTCGCGGAAGCCTTCATGCCCGGTGACCGGGTGATTCTGGTGACGCCGCAGCCGGCCTGGGTACAGACCGATGACCACCCGCGCTATTACGACACCATCGACTACTTCCGGCGCAACGTGGTCGAGCCCGCCGGAGCCGATGTCGCGGTGATGCTCAGCGGCGATCTGCATCACTACGCCCGCTATGTGCAGGAGGACGGCTCGAGCCAACTGATCAACTGCGGTGGCGGCGGGGCCTACACCTCCGCGACACACCACCTGCCACCGAAGATCACTGTTCCACCGAAGCATTCTCTGGTACGCAGAGCAGGCTTTCAAAATGTCTTCAAGCTCGCCAAGACCTACCCCACCAAGCTGCGCTCGCAATGGCTGGGTGGCGGCGTTTTCGCCCGCCTCCCGTGGCGCAACCCGGGCTTCACCGCACTGCTTGGCGTTTTGCACACGATGCTGCTCCTCGCCTTCCAGAACGAGAACCAGCGCATCATCACAGTCCCGATCTTCCTGATGGTCACCCTGGTGATGACGGCAACGATCTTCTTCTCGGTGGGTCTGACCCCGGGTCAGATGCAAGTCAAACCCTTTGTCCTGGGCGGGTTACACGGTGTCGCGCACATCCTGCTCGGGGTCGGCGGTTGGCTCGTCTGGAAGCAGCTGATCTTCGCCACGCTGCCGTGGCCGCTCCCCCCAATCGCCGCAGTCGGCTTCTACCTTCCGGTCATCGCAGTGGTTGCCGCCCTACTTGTGTCGGCTTATCTGCTGATCGCCG
>DPJL01000321.1:0-1340 GCA_003543035.1 Micromonosporaceae bacterium
AATGGCAAGCGGAGAGACGGCAAAGACCACGGTTTCCCCGGTGGTGCGCAGCCACCGCATCGTCAGCCACCCCATACCGACTCCGATCGCGGAGCCGATGGTCGCCCCGAGAAGGCCGAGCACAGCAGCCTCCACGAGCACGGCACGCCGCACCTGGCGGCGTTTGGCTCCCACCGCCCGCAGCAGAGCGAAGTGCCGAGTGCGTTGCGCGACAAGCATCGTGAAGGTGTTGGCGATGACGAACATCCCGGCCAGCAGCGCCACTCCGGCGAAGGCGAGCAGGAAGTTGCGCATCATCTTGGCGTCTTCTTCCGCCCGGGCTTTGCGGTCTGCGGCCAGTTCGGCTCCGGTTTCGACAGCAAAGTCGGCACCCATGGCCGTCTTTGCCGCGTCAGCAAGGCGAGTCTGGTCCGCTCCGAAGAGCTCCACCCGGGCGAAGGATTCGCCGAGTATTCGCATTGCCGTGGCTTGGTCGTAGGCCACGGCTGGAGTTCCCTCGTGCACGCCGGCCTTGCGATAGGTGAAGATGCCGACCACGGTGGCGCTCTCCGAGGTGCCATCTTCCTTGAGCATCCGGGCCGTGGCTCCTACCGCCAGACCCGCGTCCTTGGCGACCTCTTCCTCCAGCGCCACTTCGCCTGAAGCCGCGGGGCCACGCCCGCTTACCAGGGCGAAGCGATCGCTGTTGTCCCAACTGGTTCCGCCCTCCGGCGGGTAGTAGGTGTCGCCGAGCTTTCCGTTGCTTTGCACCACGGCTGCGTGTCCAATCACGACACCCGTTGCCCTTCGCACGCCGGGAAGGGCGGCAAGCTTTTCCCGATCGGCCGCGGTCAGCTTGGCGTCGGGACCGTTTGCGGTGACCTGAACCGCGAGATCGCTTCGCGATGAGCCGTTGGCTATCGTCTCGGCCGCCGAGTCGGAGACCACCCAGGTGGCCACCACAAAGGCGACGCCGAGCACGATCGCCACCATCGTCATGGCGACGCGGCCCAGATGAGCGCGCATGTCGCGCAACACTGCCCGGAGCATCAGGCACCCGCCCCGATGAGCCGCCCCGTGGTCGCCTCAATCGTCGGTGAGCGAAGGTCGTCCACAATCAGGCCGTCCGCGAGGAACAGCACCCGGTCCGCGTAGGAGGCAGCGGTCGGATCGTGGGTGACCATCACGACCGTCTGGCCCAATTCCATGACGCTACGCCGCAGGAAGCCGAGCAGCTCGGCGGAGGTTCGTGAGTCCAATGCACCGGTCGGTTCATCAGCGAAGACCACATCGGGCTTGGAGATCAGTGCCCGAGCACACGCCACGCGCTGCTGCTGCCCGCCGGAGAGCTGGCTCGGCCG
>DPJL01000321.1:1700-6060 GCA_003543035.1 Micromonosporaceae bacterium
AGCGGAAGCGTGATGTTCTCCCATGCGGTCAGCGTCGGCAGCAGGTTGAAAGCCTGGAAGATGAACCCGATCCGGTCGCGCCGCAACATGGTCAGGGCGTCATCGCTGAGGGCCGTCAGCTCGGTGTCGCCAAGCCAGGCTCGTCCGCTGGTGGCGTTGTCCAGCCCCGCCACGCAATGCATCAGGGTGGACTTCCCGGATCCGGATGGCCCCATGATCGCCGTCAACTCGCCCTTGTGGAACTCCACGTCAACCCCGGCCAGCGCCACTACCCGCGCGTCGCCGTCGCCGTAGACCTTGGTCAGCTCAGCGGCTCGCACGGCCGCGATCGTTTTCGTCATGCGGCCGACCTTGCCGCCTTCGTGATCGACCGGAATCGCACGAGAGTCTTTCGCCACCCCCCACCTAAGTTGCAGAGCGAAGCGACTTTGGGTGCAGGCGGCCCGGCCAAGACGCGGCATACGCTCTACAGCGTGGAGGAGCAGCTGGGCGTGGCCGCGGTGAACTGGGTGACCAGGGTCACCCGCAGGATCGCGCCCTGGGTGCTGGGTCTGATTGTCTTCCTGCTCGCGCTCACGTCGCCCAACGAGAGCCCGATAGATGCCACGGCCGGGGCCTACGCTGAGTCGGAGGTCGACTTCGTCGTCCTGGGCGGCGCGGCGGCGGTGTGCGGTCTGGTGTCGATGCTCGCCCGCAAGTGGTTATGGCCCCTTCTTCTCGTCACCGCGCTCACCTGGACATTCCTCAGCGTCTATCCGACTGTCATGGTCAGTTGCTACTACGCCGCCATTCATCTGACCCGCCGCAAGCACGCGATCACCTTCCTGCTCGTTGCCACAGCGTTGATTGGCGCGCCGATAGGCATCGGTTTGGGGCTGCAGAACGACTTGAGCAGCGGGCTACTGCTCCCAGTCGTAGCCGTCGCCCTGCTGGTGGGCCTGCCTTACGCGATCGGCCTCTGGGTGAACGCGCGCCGGCAGGTCATTTCCGGTCTGCACGAACGCGCGGCCCGGCTCGAGCAGGAGCACGCCGCGCGGGCCGACCAGGCTCGTGCCGAGGAGCGCGCCCGGATCGCGCGGGAGATGCACGATGTGGTGGCGCACCGAGTCGCGCTCATGGTGCTGCACGCGGGAGCGCTCGAGGTGAATGCCCCCGACGAACGCCTTGCCAATGAGGCGTCGCTGATTCGGACCACCGGTCGCGAGGCGCTCACCGAGCTGCGTCAGGTGCTGGGTGTGCTGCGAACCCACGGTGAGCCGGAGGCCGCCCTGGTCCCGCAACCGGATCTGTCCGATTTGGAGCGTCTACTGGATCAGGCGCGGGCCGCTGGGCTGCCGGTGAAACTGGTCGAGGAAGGCCCGGAAATCCACCTCTCCCTTGTGGTCCAGCGCACCGCCTATCGCATCATTCAGGAGGCTCTGACCAATGTCGTCAAGCATGCGGCCGGAGCGGAAACCGTGGTGACGCTTCGCTATCTGAGCCACGCGGTCGAGCTGAAAGTCGACAACGGTCCATCCCTGCGCTCGATCGAGAAGCTGCCCGGCAGTGGACTCGGCCTCATCGGGCTTCGTGAGCGGGTGGCGTTGCTGTACGGGCGACTCGAGGCCCGAGCGCGCCTCGACGGCGGATTCACGGTGACTGTGGTGCTGCCCAACGACAAGGAGGCGATCGCGTGATCCGTGTGCTGCTGGTAGACGACGAAGCTCTGGTGCGCTCAGGGCTCCGGCTGATCCTGGAGGCGGCCGGTGACATCGCAATCGTTGCCGAGGCTCGAGACGGCAATGAAGCCCTTGACGCGGTGCGCCGTCACAAACCTGAAGTAGTGCTCATGGATGTGCGAATGCCCGCTCGCGACGGGCTCAGCGCAGCCGTTGAGCTCAGCCGGCTGCCCGATCCACCCAAAGTCATCATGCTCACCACTTTCGACCTCGACGAGTACGTCCACACCGCATTGCGAGCAGGCGCGGTCGGCTTTCTGCTCAAGGACACTCCCCCGCGCGATCTGGCCGATGCCGTTCGCACGGTGGCGGCCGGAAACGCAATGCTGTCACCGACTGTGACCCGGCGGCTCATCAGTTCCTTTGCCGGCAAAGGGCCGTCGCAGGCCGATCACGCCAAGCAGCGGCTGACCGTGCTGACCGAAAGGGAGCTGGAGGTGGTCTGCGCCGTCGGCCGCGGACTGTCCAATGCCGAGATTGCCCGCGAGCTCGACATGGCCGAGACCACGGTGAAGGCTCACGTCAGCCGGGCGCTGGCCAAGCTCAGCCTCTCCAACCGGGTTCAGGCGGCCATTCTGGTACACGATGCCGGGCTTGTTTGAAGGCCTATTTGATCCAGGTGACGATACCCAAGCACATCTCGTCGCTGGTGCCGTCGCCCCACACCACATAGCGCGGCTCAAGTGTTTTCAGCGCGGGCAACTGCTGGCGTAGCGTCGCATCGTGGGTGCAGGTCACCCGCAAAGTGTCGCCCTGCTTGACTTTCACCGGCTCCGCCAAGGGCCGGGCACCCTGATCGTCGAAGTTGTAGACCGGGACATCAAGCAAAACCTTTGCTTCGGGGGTACCAGGATTAAGCTCGATCTTTATCGAACGCCCAAGCAGGTGCATGTGTCCCGCCGTCGCGTAAACCGTTCCCGTGTCGCGGAACTTGTGATCGCACTTCTGGGTCGGCCCGGCTTCCGGCTTTCCCGTGCCGCACAACAGATTGAGACCGGCGACTGTCGCGGCGGCCGGTTCCCCGAAGCGCGCCCAGATGTCCATGACCGCCTTCTCCCGATCACACAGCGGCCCTGATTCGCCTGGGGCGCAGGGCAACTCGACCGGGCCGGGCAGCAGCGTGGTCCGCAGTGGGCTGAGGCCGGCCGAGCCGCCCATGACCCGCAGCCGGATCGCGGAACGATCCGCGCTCACCGGCTTTCCCTTGAACCCGAGCGTGTTGTAGTGCACCTGCATGACGATCTGGCTGCCGGCTTCCATCTCATAGCCCGACTTGGCCCCGATAACCGACTCCTTGCCCCCGGGAGCCCAGGCGGCGATCCACGCCGCGCCACTGTTGAGCTGACGGAATCGCTTGTCACCCGAGCCGATTCCGGTGCCGCCGAAACAGGTCCAGCCGTCGCCCGGCGTGGCCGCGTCGAGATCATGAGCTTGCGCGACGTCGGCCGGCATGACTCGGAAGAAGATCGCGTGGTGGACGATGTCGGCGTTCTGTGGCAGGAACTGGCTACCGGTGATGAAGCTCTTTTCGGCGAGCTTCGGGTCGACGAGGAAGCATCGGTATTCGTCCGTCCCACCGTTGGGCGGAGCGGGCGTGTAGGGCTTTTCCATGGTCAGCTCGACGAACTTCTCGCCCTCGCGCAACGGGGCAGGTGGCTCCGGGCTGAGTGAACGATGGTTGTCATGAGTCTCCGCAATAGCATTGGGCTGAGGCTGCTTAGCCGAACAGGCTCCGGCTCCGGCGACGAAGGCGACGGCGGTGACGACGCCGATAATGCGAGCAAGTCTCATACTGCCGACGTTACGCCGGATGGGAGGTTGAATGTAGAGGTGACTTCCAAAGTGGCCCTTCTGTTGCGGCCCGCGCTGATCGTCGTGGTGGTGATTGCCGTGCTCCTGGCGCTGTTGTGGCTGGGACAGCGAAAACTGATTTACCTTCCGGACACCAGCCCCGTACCGGCGGCAAACCAGGTCTTCGACGGTGGCCGCGATGTCGTGCTGGAATCCTCCGACGGGCTGCGCCTCGGTGGCTGGCTCATCCCGCCCCGCGGACCGGATCGGAAGATCTCGATCCTGGTGGCCAATGGCAACGGCGGCAACCGCCTAGGCCGCGCTCTGCTGGCCGAAGCATTGTCCGGCAAGGGTTTTACCGTGCTGCTTTTCGACTACCGCGGCTACGGCGGGAACCCGGGCAGCCCGTCGGAGGCGGGCCTCGCACGCGACATCAGAGCCGCCCGCGACAAACTGACCGGGCCGGTCATCTACTTCGGCGAGAGTCTGGGCGCGGGCGTCGTCACCGAGCTTGCCACCGAACACCCCCCGGCCGGGCTGGTGCTGCGTTCGCCGTTTGTGGATCTGGCCGCCGTGGGGGCGGTGCACTATCCGTTCCTTCCGGTAAGGATGTTGCTGCGGGACCGTTTCCCTGTCGCCTCGCATGTGACACGGATCGAGGTGCCAACGGTAATTATCTATGGATCCCTGGACACCATCGTGCCGCCGGCCCAAAGCCGCGAGGTCGCAAGGCGGGCAGCCGGGCCGGTTACTGTGGTCGAGGTGACCGGTGCGGATCACAACGATCGCAGTCTATTGGATGGCCAACAAGTAATCGACGCAGTCGTCAAACTAGAGGGTGTCTCTCGGAT
>DPJL01000365.1 GCA_003543035.1 Micromonosporaceae bacterium
GCTCAGGCTGGGTACGAAGATCCTCTTCGATCTTCTTGAGGGCGCAGCTGCGGTAGGGCTCGTCGAGCCGCGCCAGTTCGTCAATGGCATCGCTGGTGAGCCACTGCAGGTACCCAAGATCAAAGGTCTGCATGTAGGTCGGGTCGTTCTTGAGCTTGTTGAACCGGTCGATGTTCTGCTCGGCGATGTAGCGCTCCGGGTTCACCGCCGCGATGGCGATGAGCAGGATGGCGAAGCTGGCGATGATCGCCCGCGGGAACCACTGCGCCCGCAGCTTGACCCCGGCGATGACCGCGAGCAGGAAGACCCCGCCGAGGTAGAGCTCAACGGCGCCGAAGAACAGCCGCTCCCTCGTCCAGCCCAGCTCGTTCATGTAGAGCCACATCCGGTAGACGGCTGAGCCCACGATCACGAGGCTCAGCACCACGAGCGCACCAAGCAGTGAGCGCAGCAGGGTGCGATCCTGCTGAGTCTCCTTAGGTGCCCACCGGGTCACGCAGCCGATGATCAGAAGCGTGAGCAGGGTGACGACCACGAGCTGGCCGAAACCTTGCACGGCGTACTTCGAGTAGGTCGTGCCCTCCGGAGCGCTGGCGCTGAAAAGGAACCGGAACTGCACCGCCACGAACCCGGCGAAGAGCAGCACGAGGGCGCCCAACGGAAGCACCAGCTCGACCCGGCCGATCCGGCGGGTGGCCGGACGCTCCAAACCGGACAGATCCGGTGGGGCCAGGATGATGAAGATGGCACCGGCCGTGAAGAGGGCGCCGATGATCGTGTAGAAGATCGCTCGCCGGACCGTCGACCAGTTCAGGTCGGGCAGGATGTTGCCCAGGATCGTGGCGAAGGCCTCGTCCGCGGAGGCGAAGAGGGCCCCGAACACCACCAGCAGCACGATCGTGACTAGCACCGCTACCGCTGTCCGGCTCGCGTTGGACTGCTTTTCGCGCGCCTTCTGCCAGGCGTTGGCTCCCTTGGCCAGCCAGGGGATCGCCCGGAAGATGGACAGCGGCAACGCTGTCGCGGAGACGAACAGGGCGCGCACGGAGTGCCCGCCGGCGACGGCCAGCGAGGCGCAGCCGAGCGCACCGAGCACGCAGATGTAGAAAAGCCAGTAGGCGTTGAGGAAGATCCCCACGCCCAGCAGGGCCAACGCGAGGACGGCCCAGCCGATCCGAATGTATTGCTCGGCCTTGACGTCGGGTTTGGGGCCGAAGCGGGCGGCGTGCCAGACCGCGATGGTGATGACCAGCCCGACCAGGAACCAGCCGATGCCAGGCTTGGTCAGCGGCAGCGCCACCGCCGTCGCGACTCCACCGACGAGAGCGGCCAGCCACGCGGCCGGACCTCCGCCGTAGGCCGGGCCCAACCAACGGGTGGCCAGGAAACCAGGCGGGGGCGGCGGCAGCGGAGCAAACGCCCGGAATTCCGGCGTGGCAGCCTGTTCGGGCACTTTGGCGCTGGCTTGCGGCGCCTCATCGAGAGGTGGCGCTACTTCCAGAGGTGGATTCTCGTCAGGCTCCGACGGAGATTCCTTCTCGGGTGCTGTGCTCGTCATGGTCGCCTCCGGTGGGGGACAGGTCGGGCAGGGTGATGCGGATGCGACAGCCGATGCCGTCCGGCGGATCGACGATCGCGATGGTGCCGTGGTGCAGGTCGACAACCCAGCGCGCGATGGCAAGGCCCAAGCCCGTCCCGCCGTCCCGGCCACCGGCGTGCCCGCGCGTGAAACGCTCGAAGACCCGGTCGCGCTCGTGCGGCGGAATTCCGGTACCACGGTCTGCCACGTCGAAGACGGTAACGTTTCCGACACGATTTGCGCTGACCGTTACGGTGCCACCTGCGGGACTGTGCCGCGCGGCGTTGTCCAGCAGGTTCGCGAAGACCTGGTGCAGCCGGGATGGATCAGCTTTGATCGAGAGCGGGCAGTCCACATCGTGCAGGACAAAGCGGACGTCCGGATTGCCCAGCCCGGCTTCGGAAAGCGCCCCGGCAAGGAAGGTGGACACGTCGACCTCGGTGAGGTTGAGTGGGCTGGCACCGGCGTCCACTTTGGAGAGATCGAGCAGCTCCTTGACCAATCGGCCGAGCCGTTCGGTCTGCGCTAAGGCCGTTCGAAGAGTGTCCGGATCCGCCGTGGTCACCCCATCCATCAGGTTCTCGAGCACGCCCTGTAGCGCGGTGATCGGCGTCCGAAGCTCGTGTGACACGTTGGCAATCAGCTCGCGGCGCTGCTGATCGGCGGCGGCAAGGTCCGCCGCCATCAGGTTGAAAGCCCTGGCAAGCTCACCCACCTCGTCCCGGCTCGTGGCGCGCACCCGTAGGCGGTAATCGCCTCGTGCCATGGCCCGGGCAGCGGCCGTCATCTCCCGCAGCGGCTTCGTCATGCCATGAGCAAAGATCTGCAGGGTAATGACGCCCACTATGGCGGCCGAAATTGCCGTCTTCCATGCGATCCAGCCGATGCCGAGCCAGAACACGGTTATGCCGGTCGCCCCCGCGATGCCGAGCAGGAGGCTCAGCTTGAGTTTGATGGAGCGAAACGGGTCGAGCGGGCGCGGCATCCGGTCGAGAAACCGGTGTGACAGAGCGATAACCGGGCCCAGCACCTGGTAGAGCGGACCGGTGAGCCAATCCAGAAACCTGTCGATCATTGGGTTTCCAAGGCGTAGCCCACGCCGTGCACGGTGCGGATCAGATCGGCACCGAGCTTGCGGCGCAACGCTTTGACATGAGAGTCCACCGTGCGGGTGCCACAACCCTCGGCCCAGCCCCAGATATCGGCCAGCAGCCGCTCGCGGGGAAGCACACTGCGGTGCCGCTCAGCCAGGTAGACGAGCAAGTCGTATTCGATGGGGGTCAGATGCGCTTCCACGCCTGCTCTGCGTACCCGTCGCTCCTGCTTGTTGATTTCCAGATCCCCTACCCGGATCGGGGCTTCCGGCGCTGTCATCAGCGAGGCGCGGCGCAGCAGAGCGTGCACTCGAGCCGCGAGGACCCGCAGCGAGAAGGGCTTGGTGAGATAGTCGTCGGCGCCGACGGCAAGGCCGATCAGGAGGTCGTTCTCATCGTCGCGAGCGGTGAGCATCAGCACCGGGACCGGTCTGCGTGCCTGAACCCGGCGGCACACCTCAAGACCGTCGAAGCCGGGCAGCATCAGGTCGAGCACGATCAGGTCGGGTTCGTTGCGCAGGGCGGCTTCCACGGCGGCGGGGCCGGTGGCGGCGTGCTCGACGGCAAAACCTTCAGCGCGCAGCCGGGCCAGGACCGACGAGGCGATAGCCGGATCGTCCTCCACCACCAGAACTCGTCGCTGACTCATGCCTCAGGACTGTAATGCCTGGCTGTGGAGGAGTTGTGAAGTAACTGTCGGGGCCTTTAGTACGCGCCTTTCCGGGCGGACATTACGCGGCCTTGTGGGTGGCAGCTCTGGGTGCCGCGGTTCAGTAGGCGCCCTTGCGGGCGACTACTACACCGATGGTGCGCCACAGGATGCTCAGGTCGTAGGCAAGCGACCAGTTGTCCACGTAATAGAGGTCAAGCCGGACGGCTTCATCCCAGCTCAAATCGGAGCGACCGGACACCTGCCACAGACCCGTGATGCCTGGCCGCACGAGCAGACGCCGCCGGACATCGCCCAGGTAGTCACCGTCATCGGCGGGCAATGGCCGCGGCCCGACCAGCGACATCTCGCCCTTGAGCACGTTGATGAGCTGAGGCAGCTCGTCGAGCGAGGTGGCCCGCAGGAATCGCCCGATCGGGGTAACCCGCGGATCATCCTTGATCTTGAAGAGCATGCCGTCGCCCTCGTTTTCGGCTTCGAGCTTGCTCTTACGCTCCTCGGCGTCGACGTACATCGTGCGGAACTTCCACACGCGGAAGACCCGGCCCTCGTGGCCCACCCGGAACTGGCGGAAGAAGGCGGGCCCGCGGTCGGTCATCTTGATGGCCATGCTGATCGCGAAGAAAACGGGAACGAGGATGAGCAGGCCCAGCGCAGCGGCGACGCGGTCGAGCAGGTTCTTGGCCAGCCACGAGAGGCCGGAGAGCTTGGGCTCCTCCACATGCAGCAGCGGCAGACCCTCGATCGGGCGGATGTGCACCCGGGGGCCGGCCACGTCGGTGAGCTGTGGGGCGACGACAAGGTCGATCCCGGTGCCTTCGAGTTGCCAGGCGAGGCGGCGCAGCTCGTCGGGCTCGGCGCCGGCCGAGCCGCAGACGGCGATGGTGTCGGCCTTCAACTCGTGCACGAGCTCAACGAGATCGCGTCCAAAGTAGACCGGAACCGGTGCCTGAGCGCGCCTGGCGGCCGGCAGATGCTCGGAGAGATGAATGGCGACCGGCACCAAGCCGGTCGACACGTTGCGCGACACCACCTTGTGCACAAATAACGTCTCCGGCAGGGAGCCGACCAACAGCATGCGGTAGGTGGCCATGCGGCCGTGCCGGCGGATCAGGTGCAACGCCTTGCGGGCCAGCAGGCGCACGACAAGGATGTAGGCCATTGCGCCGAGCACGACGAAGGCCACCGAGCCGCGGGAGACACCCTTCTGCAGACCGAAGGCGAGAAAGCCGAGGCTGGCAGCCACCGCGATGCTGGCACGCACGACACGTTTGAACTCGTCCGTGCCGATGCCAACGATCCGCCGGTCATAGGCGCCGTTGGCCCAGAGCAGGATCAGCCAGCCGAGCGGCAAGCCCACGTAGGCGATGAGGAGGAAGACACGATCGTCGTCGAAGCCGGCTGTAACGCGGTCGGCGGAGAAGGTTGACACAGCGGTATAGCTCGCCGCGAAGGCGCACAAGAGATCCGCGATGATCAACGAGAGCGCGTAGGGGCGATGCCACTTAGCCCGGCGCGCGGCAGGACGCGCAAACGCACTTCGGGCGACACCGTTCGTCTTCTGCACTCTCACGTCTTGGTCTACAAGGTATTCCGCGGCAAGCGCTGAGGTGCGCCGTTCGTTAACAGGCGTCGACGGGTGCTTCAGGCTAGTTGCCACCTTACCTGGGACCACCCTTCCATCGCCTGACTGTTCGGCCAAGCCAGCCGAACCCGGGGCCCGGTCGACTGAACGTGTTATATGACGGGTGTCACCCACAACGATCAGTCTCGCACGCTATGTCCGAGGCTGTGGGGGACACCCTCGGACATCAGGACCGGCACACTATATCGGGCTGGGCTGCGCGTGAACACTATCGAAGAAGCTTCGAAAGTCGCCGATCAGCAAGCGGCTTGCCGCCCGTCTGGCAGGTCGCGCAGTATTGCAGGCTCGAGTCGGCGAAAGACACCTCCCGCACGACGTCACCACAGATCGGGCATTGCTGCCCGGCCCGGCCGTGCACCCGCATTCCCGCTCGCTTCTCGCCCTTCAAAGTGGCCGCCTTCTGCCCGACCGAGCGTGAAACCGCTTCTGTGAGAACGCTTTGCATTGCCGAGTGCAACTGCTCCAACTGTTCCCTGGTGAGTCTGTCGGCCCGCGCGAAGGGCGACATCTTGGCCACGTGCAGGATCTCGTCGGAGTAAGCATTTCCGATGCCGGCCAGCACCTGCTGATCCCGCAGCACCCCTTTGATCTGAGAGTTCCGGCCCTTGAAGAGCTCGGCCAGGCCATCGAGATCCAGCGAGAGCGCGTCGGGGCCAAGGCGGGCGACGCCCGGCACTTCGGCCGGATCTCGCACCAGATAGGCGGCCAGCTTCTTCTGCGTGCCGGCCTCGGTCAGATCAAAACCGGAGCCGTCCTCGAGCCGCACGCGCAGAGCTATCGGGCCCTTGCCCGGCTTCAGCAGACCCGGCGCGATCTGCTCGCGATAATGCAACCAACCCGCCCGGGCGAGATGAATCACCAAGTGCAGATCGTCACCAAGCTGAAGATCAAGAAATTTCCCCAGCCGACTGGTACCGGTTAAAACCCGCCCGGACACAGCGGAGATCGGCGGGTCGAAGGTCTTCAACGCGCTGATGGCGGCAACGTCGACGCGGAGGACCTGCTGGCCGACCGCTCTTTCTCGCAGGTATGCGGCCAGCGCTTCTACCTCGGGTAACTCAGGCACGCCCCTATTCTGGCGCACGTGGCGCTGAGGGTCATCGTTGCTCACAACCAATACCGATCTGAGCTCCCCTCGGGCGAGAACGCAGTCGTCGAGCAGGAGATCCGCTGGCTCACCGCGGCCGGGGTCACCGTGGTGCCGTTTCTGCGCAGCTCCGACGAGATCCCATCGTTGCCGCTGCGCGAGAAGGTGTTGCTGCCGTTGGCCCCGATCTGGTCCCCTTCGGCACAGGCCGACCTGGTGAGGCTGATTCGCGAGCATCGGCCGCACGTGTTGCATCTGCACAACCCCTATCCGCTGATTTCACCCTGGGTGGTCCGGACAGCACACCGATTCGGGGTCCCGGTCGTGCAGACGGTGCACAACTATCGCCAGGTCTGCGCGCCCGGCCTCTATTACCGCGACGGGCAGATCTGTCAGGACTGCCGTGGCCGCACCATCGCGCTGCCGGCGATCCGGCATCGGTGCTATCGCGGCTCGCTGGCACAGAGTGCCGTGATGGCCGTGGCGCTCGCGGCTCACCGGCCGACTTGGCGCTCGGTCGACCGCTTTTTCGCTCCCACTGAGGCGATGGCGGCACATCTACGCGACTACGGGATCGCTGCCGATCGCATCGTGGTGAAGCCGAATTCGGTGGACGACCCGGGCGACCCACCGGCTCACGCGGGCGAAGGAGTCCTCTTTGGAGGGAGGCTCTCGGCCGAGAAGGGCCTGCGGCTCCTACTGGATGCGTGGCCCGTCGAGCTCGGCCGGCTGCGGGTGGCGGGCGATGGGGAGCTGCGATCGCTTGTGGCGCAACGACCCGAGGTGGACTACCTGGGCCGGCTGGACTCGGCCGGGATGCGCGCTGCCATCCGCGCCGCCGCGCTTGTTGTGGTGCCGTCGACGTTGCACGACGTCCACCCGACCATCGTCATTGAGGCTTTGGCCAATGGGCGGCCGGTGCTTGGTACCCGTCTGGGAGGTATTCCGGATCTCATCGGGCCTGCCGGTTGGGTGGTGGAGCCGACGGTCGAGGCGCTGGCCAGTGCTCTCGTCGCTGCCGTGCGCCATGCGCCTGCGCTCGGAAGCGTTGCGCGGCAACACTATCTGGCCACCTTCACACCTGAAGCCAGCGTCCACATCCTTATGCGCGAGTATCTTCAGCTGGCTAGACGATGATGCAGTCGCTGGCGACACGTGTGCTGGGCTGGCCGGTGAGCTCGACGACGTAGACCAGACCGAGTTTGCCAAAGCGCTGCGTCTGCTTGATCTCGCCCAGCTCCGCGAGACGATCTCGCAGAACCTGATAGGTCTCGTTGTAGGGCATGTAACGCACGCCCGCATAGGCAAGCACCCGCCGGTACCCTGCCGTCGCCTTGGCCAGGCCTTGCGGATCACATTCCGGCCCGGCCGGTACCGACACCACACCTCGAGCCGGATTCAATCTGCCTTCGGGATCAAACCACGCTGCCGCGCGCCCGGCAGCGGAAACCAGGAGTACCAAGTCTCCTGGGCGACGCTGCTCGATCATCCAATGGATGGCACCTCGATCGTCCATGTCCTGTTCCCCGCGGACTATCGCCGACGTCTGTCCCGCCATCGGGATTGTCACCAGTAACCCGGCGATTGCGAGCGTGCCCAAACCGAGTTTTGCGCTGCTCTGCCATCGTTGTTCGCGGTGGCGTTCGCGCCAGGCCCGGCCAATGAGTGCCGCCCCAGCTGCGATACAAGACGCGACGGCGATAAAGAGCACCGGGACAACCCACAGCGCCAGCCTTACGGCAAGCGGCACCAGGTGCAGTAGCGAAAGGAGCACCGCAGATACCAACGGCAAAGCCAGCAACAGTCCAAACTCGAGGCGATGCCAGAGCGCCATCAGCAGGCCGCCCAACGCGAGAAGCCAGAACAGCTTGCTCATCCCTGGACCCGCCAGGCCAAGCGGATTCTCGCCAAGAGCTCGCAGCTGACCCCAGAACCAGGTGAAGGTGAGACGCAGGCCGGCGCTGTCCGGCGGATAGCCAACGCTCGACCAGACTGATGTGAGGTAGGAGTTGCCAACGGTGTGCCGCAACGACAATTGGTAGTGGAGCAGGAACGAGGCGACATAGCCGAGGCCGGCTGGGAGATGCGGCAAGGTTGCGCGCCATCCATGCCGGATCACTGCCTGGAACCCCAGCACCAGGGCGAGCCCGGGAACGATGAGCAGGGCGCCCATGCTGAACCAGAGCCCGATCGCTGCGACTGCCCAGAATCCGAGGATTCGCCGCTTCGATCTCGGCTCCTCTACCACCAGTCCCGCGAGCGCCAGCAAGAGCAGAACCCAGAGTACGTCGGCGGAGTAGTGCTTGAGCTGCTCGCTGTAGATGACCATGCTCGGGTTAACGGCGAACATCGTGACGAGTGCGGCGCCGCCCAACTGCCCGAGCCAACGGCGCCCGATCCACCACGCCACCACGAGGATCGCGACCCCGAACACTAGCGAAGGCAGGCGCAGCGCGCGCTCGCCTTCGCCGAGGGTTTGGAGAATGAGCCGCTCCAGCCAGGCCCACCCCAGCGGCGCGCCTGTGCCGTTGTCTTGTTCGCCGGCCAGCTGCGCCAGGCTGTATTTGCGGAGGTTGAGCGCGATCAGTTGCTCATCCAGCCAGAACGAGTGCCCGAGAGCCCACTGCCAGATCCGAACCGCCGCACCCAGCACGACCAGCAGTAAGGCTAGATCAAACCGTCTCCGGACTGAAACACCGGCCGATGGTGTCGGCTCACCGATTTGAACAGAAGCAACGTCGCTTCGCGCAGTGGGGACGCTAACCCGCTGAGCAGGTGCGATGACGCTGCTGTAGGAAGGAATGGCTTCGGGCACGGGCTGAAGACTATCTGCCACGGCCCGAGAGGGCGGACCTGGCCGAATGGGCCAAGCTTGCCACCAAGAAGGCGCTATTGATGATGATCAATAGCGCAAGAAACCAGATCATCCAGCTCGGGTTGACGATGAGGATCAGCCCGGCGGAAAAGACCAGCGCGCCATAGTCGCGGATGAGTTTGACCACGCGCACCCCCAATGAGCGCGACGGGATCAGAGAATCCCCAGGTAGAACGCTCGTAATGATGTTGATCATCCATGAGCCGGCAAAGAGTGCGGCTACCCAGATCGGTGGTTTCGCGACCATTACCAGCGCGGTGACCAGGGCGATGTGCGAGGCGACGTCACAGAGCACGTCGACCCGTGCCCCGGCCGGGCTGGCCTGACCAGTGACCCGGGCGAGCTGCCCGTCGGCGCAGTCCATGGCGTAGGCGAGCTGCCAGCCAACCAACGCTACGAGCCCAATCACCGGCGTCATCCGGCCGGACAGGAGGGCCACCGTGATCGAGGTGGCGAGCCCGACCATGAGATTGGTCAATGTGACGATTGTGGGTTTTGCCCCCAGGCGCGCCGCACCCAGGGCGATTACCGATCCCAGCCGTTGGCTGATGGCCTCGGAGAACAGCCCACCGCCCCGGTTGGAGGCATAAAAGTCGTCGACACGCAGCACAATGCTCATTCCATAACAAGTCTTGTGAGTTGCCCACAACCGGGCCACGATGTCCGTACGGTGCGTTTCAATGGGGTTGCGTTCCGAAGGAGTGTGGGGCATGCAAGATGTCCAGGTAGTTCGCGAAGCGATGAGCAAACAGGTCCTGATGATCGGCCCCGGGCACACGCTGCGTCAGGCGGCGCAGTTGATGGCGGCAAGGAAGATCGGCTCAGCCGTGGTGCACGACCCGGATGGTGAGGGCCCGGGCATCATGACCGAGCGCGATGTGCTCTACGCCATCGGCAATGGAGCTGATCCCGATTCCGAGCCCTGCGGTGATCACATCACCTGGGACGCCATCTACGCGAATCCCGACTGGAGCCTGGAAGAGGCTGCCATGGTGATGACGCGCGGCGGCTTCCGTCACCTCGTGGTCATCGAGGACGATGAGGTCGTCGGGGTGATCTCCGTGCGAGATCTGATGCGAGCATGGTCACTGCGCCGTGCCGAGGCGGCAACGAACGCCTGACGAGTTGGTGCGGACAAGGACCTCACCCGGCGGCCCGCCCATATCACGGAGCCGCCAAGGGCGAGCTCCAAGTCCGCGGTTAGGCTGTCCGGCATGACCGCCGAGCAGCTCATATCGTTCGCCAGGGGCGCTCCGAGCCTCGACATTGTGGATGTCGAAGGCCTCTCTGCCGCAGCCGTGCGCGCCTTCGCCGCGGATCCGGCCGGGATCACTGCCTACGGAAACTCGTACGGCTATGCGCCACTTCGCAAGTGGATCGCCGAAAAGCATCGCGTCAACGCTGACCGGGTGCTCATCACCAACGGGTCGCTGCAAGCGGACGCGTTCCTCTTTGACTACCTCGTCAAGCCCGGCGATCACGTCGTCGTGGAGAAGCCGACCTACGACCGCACGCTGCTCAATCTGCGCCAGCTCGGTGCCGTGGTGCACCAGGTGACCCTGCGTCCTAACGGAATCGATACGGCCGAGCTGCGGGCACTGCTGGAGTCCGGGGTGCGCCCCAAGCTCGCGCACATCATCCCGAACTATCAGAACCCAGCGGGCGTCACTCTCTCGCTCGAGAAGCGGCAGGCGCTGTTGGCGCTGGCCAAGGAGTTCGACTTCACGATCTTTGAAGACGACCCGTACGTCGACATTCGATTCCGGGGCGAGCCGCTGCCGTCGATGCTGTCCATGGACGATGCCGGAAAGGTCGTGCACGCCAGCTCGTTCACCAAGACCGTGTGCCCCGGCGTCCGGGTGGGCTATCTGATCGGCCCGACCGGCCTGATCGACGACATCGCCAAGCGCGCCACCAACCTCTACATCTCGGCCGGCCAGGTCGCGCAGGCGATCGTGCATCAGTTCTGTGCGTCCGGTGACATTGACCGGTCTATCGCGACAGTGCGCACCGCACTTGCCGAGCGGGCCACCCTGCTGGCCGAGTCGCTGCGCCGGCGCATCCCGGGCGTGAGCTTCAACGAACCCGACGGCGGCTACTTCCTCTGGGTCGAGCTGCCCTCCGATGTGCACGTTGACAAGCTCATGCCCGCCGCGGCCGAGCGAGGCGTGGCTGTCGTGAAGGGATCCGACTTCCTGCTCGAGGGCGGCGAGCATTCGCTGCGGCTCGCTTTCAGCGCGGTGACGCTGGATCAGGTCGACGAGGGTGTGCGCCGGTTGGCCGAAGCCGTTGAAGCGGTACGAGGCTGACAAAAAGCCCAGCGCGCAAATTTGACGGTGGTTCTGTCAGGAAACCGACAGAACCACCGCCTTCCTTATGGGTGCGTATGCGGATCAAAATTCCTCGACAGGTCTAAGCAGACCCCGCCGTCCTCCTTGAAGGAGCGCCACCCACCCCCCACCCCGGGTGCGTTCCATGTCCGAAGGCGAGATGTCGCCTTCGGCCGGGTGGGCCAGCCGCATCCCCATCCCCCCGATAGTGCGGCCGGTCCACCCGGCGCTCCTGCCCGCTGCCTTTACTCTTGCTGAGTGCCCACCGGACGCGGCGCACCCACACTGGGAGGAGGCGAGTCATGGTTGACGAGAACTTCAGGGAAGAGCCTGGCCGATTTACTCGAGCGTTCGCTCTCCCCGCCAGAGCGGTCAGCCGGATACTCGCCGGCGACCAGCAGCTGTCGGGCCGGCCCGCTCCCGAGGTGGAGCGCGAGGCCATTGTGGACTGTGCTCTCTACCTCGACGGGGTCCGCCAGCAGAGCGAAGTTTTGGACTATCGCAAGGCGCTCGCGGTCGCGCGTTCGCAACCCGGGGCCTTCGTCTGGCTTGGCCTGCACGCTCCGACCAGTGAGCAGATGAAAGGCATCGCGGAAGCCTTCGGGTTGCACGAACTCGCGGTGGAGGACGTGGTCAGCGCCGGGCAGCGGCCCAAATTGGAGCAGTTCGGCGAGGTGCACTTCCTGGCCCTGCGGACAGCGCGCTACGTCGAGCATGTTGAGCTGACCGAGCATTCCGAGGTCATCGACACCGGCCAGATCATGCTCCTGATCGGCGACGACTTCGTGATCTCCGTGCGGCACGGCGACGCCTGCCGGCTGCGGCCCGTGCGGGAACGGCTGGAGCACAAGCCCAACCTGCTCAAGCAGGGGCCATGGGCGGTGGCCTACGGCGTGATGGATCACGTCGTCGACCTGTACATGGAGGCCGCCGATGGCATCACCCAGGACGTGGACGTGCTGGAAGAGGCCGTGTTCGCCCGCAACCCCAAGTCGAGCGGCCGGATGCAGCGGATCTACCAGCTCAAGCGGGAGCTGGTGGAGTTCAAGCGAGCCGTGCTGCCATTGCAACGCCCCATGCTGACCCTGATCACGGATACCCCCGAGATCCAGAAGGATCTGCGCAAGTATTTCCGTGACGTGCAGGACCACCTGGCACGCGTGGTGGAACAGATCAACGGCTTCGATGATCTGCTGATCTCGATCATGCAGGCGCGTCTGGCGCAGGTCACCGTCGATCAGAACAATGACATGCGCAAGATCGCGTCATGGGCCGCGATCGCGGCTGTGTGGACCGCCATCGCAGGGGTTTACGGCATGAACTTTGCCCGCATGCCCGAACTTACCTGGCGCTACGGGTATCCGCTGGTACTCGCCACAATGCTGGCGATCTCCTTTGCGCTCTACCGAGCGTTGCGGCGTAACGGCTGGCTCTAGGGCCGCATGTTGTGCTTGCTCGACGAGAACTTGGAGGTCAGGTCGTCCGTCGCGTCGTTGGTCCGCTCTGCCGACTCCTCGAGCTTGGACTTGAGGTCTGACTTGCGCATGGAGGATGCCGTCGACTCGAGTTTGTCGGCGGCCTTGTCCATGGCCTTGTTGGCCCGGTGAGCCGCTTTGTCCATTGCCGACTCGGCCTTGGAGCCCGCCTTGTCCAACATGGACCGGGCATCGGAGCTCATCGAGTCCAACTCTGACGGGTCGTATTCCGACCATTGCTGCTTCTTGCGCCTGCGCATGACGAGCGCGCCCGCCGCGCCCACAGCAGCCCCCGCCGCCAGCAGGCCAACCAGCATGCCCATCTTCCTATTCGACATCTTGCTTCCCTTCTTGCCGCTCTTGCTCTTCCTGGAGAGCCTCATCGCGGCAGCCGTCGCATCGGCGGCGCCTTCCCGGTAAGCCGCCGCAAGCGGCGCAAACGCGGTAGTCGTCGTGTCCAGGCCGCGCGCGGCGAGCCCGCGCATCTTCCTGGTCTGCGGCCCGACTGACGATCCGACCCCGTTTGCCGCATGCGAGGCTGCTTGGAGGAAATGCTCCCAGCTTGTACCGAGTTCCTCGCGCATGAGCTGCCCGCGCGTCTTCCTTGAGAAACCCAACATGATCCCCCGCCCATCTGGCGGTCGCCCCCGCAACCGCCCTGTTTGATCCCCGCTAGTCATCCTGCCCTGCCGGAGGGCTCTCAAACGGGCACATGGGAGAATCCGTCGGTAACCTGACCACGCATTCAAGGAGAAGGACTGTGGCTGACGCCAAGAAAGCCGTCCTGCACACCAGCAAGGGTCCGATCCGCCTGGAGCTTTTCCCCAACCACGCGCCCAAGACCGTTCGCAACTTCGCGGAGCTGGCCGAGGGCACGAAGGAGGGGGCGACCGATCCACGGACCAGGCAGCCGATCACCGGGCCTTACTACGACGGCACCCCATTCCACCGGGTGATCGATGGATTCATGATTCAAACCGGAGATCCGACGGGTACCGGGCGCGGCGGCCCCGGCTACGAATTCGCTGACGAATTCCACCCTGAGCTCTCCTTTGACAAGCCTTATCTGCTGGCCATGGCCAATGCTGGGGCGGGCACCAACGGTTCGCAGTTTTTCATTACCGTGGGCGCCACCAGCTGGCTCAACCACAAGCACACCATCTTCGGCAAGGTCGCTGACGCCGAGTCGGAAGAGGTGGTCATGGCGATTGCCAAGTCGGCCACCGACCACGCCGACCGGCCGCTCGAGGCCATCACCATCGAACGAGTTGAGATCGAGCGCTAATCTCGCACACATGACATCTCCCGTCTCGGGTGGCCAGCCGTCCGTTCCTGTCTGCTACCGCCACCCGGGGCGGGAGACCTATATCCGCTGCACGCGTTGCGATCGGCCGATCTGCCCGGACTGCATGGTGGTCGCTTCGGTCGGGCATCAGTGCCCAGAGTGTGTCGCCGAAGGGCGTAAGACGCAGCGCCCGGCGCTCACCCATTTCGGCGGATCCCAAGCCGGCGTGCACGGCTATGTGACCAAAGCTCTGCTGGGCATCAATGTGCTGGTTTTCCTGTTGACGCTTGCGCTGACGGGGGGCCGCGCTCTGATGGGTGGCATATCCGAGCTCCACGTCTGGGGCGCGGTCAACGGTTCCGGCGAGGTCCAGGCCAACGACGGGACCTTCATTCCGATCGGTTATCCGGGCATCGATGGTGGCGACTACTACCGGCTGCTGACGGCTATGTTCCTGCACTACGGCATCATTCACCTGCTGCTGAACATGTATGCGCTCTACATTCTTGGGCGCTCTCTGGAAGCCGCTCTAGGGCCGGTCCGCTTCGCGGCGCTCTATCTGCTTGCCGGCTTGGGCGGCAACGTCGCCTGTTATGTCTTCGCCCCCAACGCACTGTCGGCCGGTGCATCGACCGCCATCTACGGCCTCTTCGCCGCCTACTTCCTGATCCTCAAACGGCTCGGCCGTGACGCATCGTCGGTAATTCCCATCATTCTGATCAATGTGGTGCTGACCTTCACGATCCCCGGGATCTCGATCGCGGGCCATCTTGGCGGGTTGGTGACCGGCGCCGTAGCGGGTGCCGGGCTGGCCTATGCGCCGCGCGAACATCGCTCCCTCATCCAGGGACTTGTTCTGGGCGTCACCTTTGTCGCGCTCGCCGGAATCACGCTCGCTTTGGCGCTCACACGCTAGCCTCACGCGTCACCGTTGTGCGATCTACCCGCGCCTGCGGTTACACTCGGCCGGTGTTGGCGTGGATCAGGGAGACCAAGTGAAGCTGTCGATCTTGATGCCGGTCTTTAACGAAGAGGCTCGGCTCGGCGAGGCGCTGAAGCAGTCTCTGGCCGTTGAGTATCCGTGTGATGTCGAGTTGGTGGTGGTCAATGACGGCAGTCAGGACCGCACGGCCGAGATCCTCGACGCCTCCGACGATCACCGGCTTCGCGTGGTGCACCACCCGAAGAACCAGGGCAAGGGTGCGGCCATCCGGACGGCGGTCGAGTCGGCCGATGGCGACTACATGGTCATCCTTGACGCCGACCTTGAGTATGACCCGAAGGACATCCCGCGTCTGCTCCAGCCGGTGCTGGATGGCAAGACCGTGGTTGTCTACGGCAACCGGACCTTCGGCGGGCACGCCGCCTACTCGTTCTGGTATGTCATGGGCAACAAGGGTGTGACGCTCGCGGCCAACGTGATGTTCAACTCGTACATCGGTGATCTCGAGACGTGCTTCAAGCTCATGCCGCTCGAGCTCTATCGGTCCCTGAACATCAAATCGAAGGGGTTCGGGATGGAGGCGGAGGTCACCGGCAAGCTGCTCCGCCGCAAGATCCGGCCTTATGAGATCCCGATCAGTTACACCGCACGGACCCGCGAAGAGGGCAAGAAGATCACGTGGAAGGACGGCGTTGAGGCGCTGTGGATCCTGGCTCGCGAGCGTGCGCGCCGAGTCAAGACGCCACTAGGAGTACCTTCCCCACGTGCTCACTCGACGCCACTAACGCGTGAGCCAGCGATGCTGCCGAAATCGGAAACCTCCGATCGATCACCGGTCTGATCGCACCTTTTTCGATTAGGGGCCAGACCTCACTCAGTACACCCCTGATGATTTTGGTCTTCTCCTCAACAGGTCGTGACCTGAGCGTTGTCCCGGCAATGATCGCCCGCTTGGTGAGCAACGCCCCCAGATCCACCTCACCCGTGCGGCCGCCCTGCATCCCGATGATCACCAGCCGGCCGCCGGTCCTGAGCGCCTTAATGTTGCGCTCCAGGTAGGAGGCGCCCATTATGTCCAGCACGACATCGGCCTTGACCTGCGAAAAGTCCTCGGTCGTGTAGTCGAGGCAGACGTCGGCGCCGAGCTCCCTCAGTTTCGCGTGCTTGGCTGCCCGTGCCGTCGTGATTACCTTGGCGCCCAACGCTTTCGCGTACTGAATGGCAAAGGTGCCGATACCACTGCCGCCACCGTGAATCAGCACCGTCTCGCCGGACTTCAGCCCCGCGACCATGGTCAGGTTCGACCAGACCGTGCAGGCCGCCTCGGGCAGGGCCGCGGCATCTTCAAGAGCAATTCCGGCGGGTACCGGGAGAAGGTGCTCCACCGGCAGCGCCACCTTCTGCGCATAGCCGCCCCCCGCGAGCAGCGCACAAACCTGCTGCCCGGTCGGGGTGACACCGGAGCACTCCAGACCCGGATAGCTCGGCGCGCCCGGCGGAGGGGGATAGTGGCCGGCCACCTGCAGCAGGTCAGCGCGGTTCACAGCGCTAGCCGCGACCTCGATCAGCGCCATGCCTGGGCCGAGCATCGGCTCGGGCACCTGCGCCCAGACCATCTCGCCGGGAGTGGGGATTGTCATCGCATACACACGGACACGGTAGTATTTCCAGGCTCGGAGGGTTCGCCTAGTGGCCGATGGCGGTGGTCTTGAAAACCACTAGAGCAGCAATGCTCTCAAGGGTTCGAATCCCTTACCCTCTGC
>DPJL01000194.1 GCA_003543035.1 Micromonosporaceae bacterium
CGATAGATCACAGCCCGGCCGAGGTCGAGTCGCTAGACGAACTCGCTGCCCACTTACGCCGGGATAGCCTGGTCGAGATCACCGTGCAAGGTGTAGATCTCACCGGAGTCGATTTGTCTGCGGTGGATGTCACAAAGAGCCTCTTTGTCGGCTGCGCGCTGACCCCGGGTCAAACCACTGATGTGATCCGCCGGGGCGGGCATGTGGTACCAGTCTTTTTGGACACCCCGTACCCCACCCAACCTTCTCGGCTCTACACCCCCGAAGACTTGGCCGCGGGCTTCGACATCGCCGGGTTCGAGGGCATGTACGACACGTTGGTCTACCGGCACTATCTCCAACGCGGCGGAGCCAACCCCGACTTGCGCGAAGCGTTGGCGCAGCGCGTGCACGACCACGGAATCGACAATGCGCTCGCCCACGAGACCGGGCACTGGGTGTCCAAACACGGCAGTGGCAGCATCGTCGGCATCATGGGCGGCCACGCCGAACATCGCGGCTCACCGGGCTATCGCGCGGCAGCCGAGCTGGCCTGGCTACTGGCTCGATCCGGCAAGCTGGTGCTGACCGGGGGCGGGCCGGGCGTGATGGAGGCGGCCAACCTCGGGTCCTACCTGTCTACGTTGACGCCCAACGACCTCACCACCGCTGTCGATGAGTTGGCCAAGGCAGCGGACTTCCACGACAGTCAGGCTTATACCGCTGCGGCGCTTTCGGTCCGGGCACGCTTCCGCACTGATGCCCCTTGGGATCGGGCCGGCGGTTTGTCGGTACCCACCTGGTTCTTCGGTCATGAACCGGCGAACCTCTTTGCGGCTCATGCCGGGAAGATGTTCAGCAACGCCTATCGAGAGGAGATGATCCTCAAACTTGCCCGCGGCGGGATCGTCTTCGCCCCTGGCAAAGCTGGGACCGTCCAGGAGGTGTTCCAGGCGGCGACGATGACTTTCTACGGAACGGTCGACGCATCCGGCCCGTTCGTCTTCCTTGGCCGTCGCTTCTGGACAGACGAACTCCCGATCGAAAAAGTGCTCGCTCCATTGATGGCCGTGTCGCCCTTCGGCGACCAGCGCCCCCTGATCCACCTCACCGACGATGTCCAGGAAGCGGCGGCGTTACTCATCAATCAGGGGTAATGTCCGGTTCATGCGCGCAATAGCGAGATTGGGTACTCTGCCGGTTGCCATCGCGGTGCTGACCGCCATCACGGCGCTCTACTACGCGCTGGTCGCCTTCGGGAACATCACCGACTTCGGCACCAATCAGGCGTTCGTGGATCACGTGCTCGAGATGGACACGACCTTCAAGGACCCCGATGTCATGTGGCGGCACATCTCCAACAACACGATCGCGAACATCGCGTACTTCGGCGTGATCCTCTGGGAGTCGCTGATCGCTATCGTGCTCGGCGTTGCTTTCGTGCACTGGCTTATCCGCGACTACAAGATCGCACGCCGGCTGTCGACGCTCGGCTGGATCATGGTCCTCATCCTCTTCGCCGGCGGCTTCATCACCATCGGCGGCGAGTGGTTCCAGATGTGGCAGTCGAAAACGTGGAACGGCCTAACGCCTGCATTGCAGAACGTGATCATCGCCGGCTTCGGCATGATCCTGGCCAACCTGCCCTTTACGTCCTCAGGCTATCGGGACACGACGCCAGAATCCCACCGGTAGGCTCACCTCGGCATCGCCGTTGAGCCCGTTCTCATCCATCGCGTTGAAGAGCGCCACGCGCACGTCTCCAAAGTGGAACTCCAGCGCGTGCAAGACATGCGGCCGCCAAGCGTTGGGGCTGATCCGCTCGACCACGCTGACCCGCGTGAGCGGTCGGCCCAGCGCTGCCTGGATGGCCGGGTGCGGGTCGGCCCACCAATCCAGGCGCAGGCCAGGCCAGTCCAATGTGGCCTGCATGTCGATGGTGTCCCAGCTGATCGCGCACTCGTCGAACTTGCGATGGGTCACCTCGACGTTGGCGTCGGGAAAACCGAAGACCACCGGGCCGCCGGTGAACCAGGTCTGCTCGTCCAGATCCCAGACCAGCCATGAACCCACCAGGGGCTGGCCGATGATCCTCGCAAACCTGTGCCGGTGAGCGGCGGCCAGCGCGCTCGCATCGTGGTGCCAAACCGGTTCATACCCATCGATGCCTAGCACGCCAGCCGCCCTCCAAATGCCCAGCAGATCGCGCACTTTTGGGAAAAGTGCGGCATCCGTGACAACGAGGCGCAAACTACTTCAGCGACGTTCCCGCGCTACGCAGATCTTCACAGGCCTGAACAACGCGCTTGGCCATGCCTGCCTCGGCCGCCTTGCCCCACGCCCGTGGGTCGTAGGCCTTCTTGTTGCCCACCTCGCCGTCGACCTTCAGGACGCCGTCGTAGTTGGTGAACATGTGCCCGGCAACCGGCCGGGTAAAGGCGTACTGGGTGTCGGTGTCGACGTTCATCTTGACCACGCCGTAGTCCAGCGCCGCGCGGATCTCGCTGAGCAGCGAGCCGGAGCCACCGTGGAAGACCAGGTCGAGCGGCTTCTCCTTGCCATACTTCGAGCCGACCGCGTCCTGGATCTCCTTGAGGATCTCCGGGCGCAGCTTCACGTTGCCCGGCTTGTAGACGCCGTGCACGTTGCCGAAGGTCAGCGCCGCCATATAGCGGCCCTTCTCGCCCAAGCCCAGAGCGGCGACCGTGGCGAGTCCATCCTCGACAGTCGAGTAGAGCTTCTCGTCGATCGCGCCGACGACACCGTCCTCTTCGCCACCGACCACACCGACCTCGATCTCGAGGACGATCTTCGCTGCGGCGGCCTGGGCCAGGAGCTCCTGAGCGATCTGAAGGTTCTCGTCGAGCGGCACGGCGGAGCCGTCCCACATGTGCGACTGGAAGAGCGGGTCCTGACCGTTCTTGACCCGCTCCGCCGAGATGGCGAGCAGCGGGCGGACGAACTTGTCCAGCTTGTCCTTGGGGCAGTGATCGGTGTGCAGAGCGATGTTCACCGGGTACTTCTTGGCCACCTCGTGCGCATACGCCGCGAAGGCCACGGATCCGGTGATCATGTCTTTGATGGTCGGGCCGGACAGGTACTCAGCTCCACCGGTCGACACCTGGATGATGCCGTCGCTACCCGCCTCTGCGAAGCCCTGCAGCGCCGCGTTGAGCGTCTGCGAGGAGGAGACATTGATAGCGGGATATGCGAACGCGCCTGCCTTGGCACGGTCAAGCATCTCGGCATAGACCTCGGGGGATGCGATAGGCATCGGTGCTGCTCCTAACGTGCACGTTATACCGGCTGGGCGCCTTGGAGTTCTCCCTTGGCGGCTCGGCGGCAGAGGCCAGCCGCCGGGTGAACTCCTTGGCGTTGCACCGCGCTGTGTTTGCCCAGACTAATTCCTCGACCTGGAGTATTGCCTATTCCTGCCCTTGAGCGCGATCTGGGATGACCAGGCTCAATGCCCAGCTCACGAGACCCATGACGATGGCACCCCAGAAGGCCGGCCAGAACCCGTCGACCTTGAACGGCAGGTCCAGCAGGTTCGCTATCCAGTCGGTCAGCAGGAAGAGCAACGCGTTGACCACGAGCGCAATCAGGCCCAGCGTGAGCACGTAGAACACGCAGCCGACGAGCTTGATGATCGGTTTGATGATCGCGTTCACCAGACCGAAGATCAACGCCACGGCGAGCAGCGTCAATAGATTCTTCGTCGTACTTGACCCAGTGACGTCGATTCCGGAGACCACCTTGGTGGTCACCCAGAGGGCGACCGCGTTGATGAGCCAGCGCACCAGAAACCCCATGGATCTAAGTTACGGTGATTGGATGACCGAAGTTCCAGAGAACGACGCATTGGAACAGGCAATTCCGCTGGATCCGGATGAGGATGAGGTGGAGATTCCGGAGCTCGGCATCGAGGTGCCCGAGGCCGACGGGCTAGAGCAGGCGATGCCGGTCCCGGCGGACGAAGACGACTACAGCTGAGCAAGTAGTCTTGGCGCTCGTGAGCACTCTCCACGCGATAGCCGACGTCACCGGTTTCAACCCACTCAACGCCAAGGACTGGCTGCAACTCTTCGGCTCATTCGCGGTCTATGGAGTGTGGTTCATCCTCTTCGCCGAGACCGGCTTGATGGCGGGTTTCTTCCTGCCGGGCGACTCGCTGCTGATCGTCGCCGGGGTGCTCGCCTCGGAGGCCTTCGCCACTCAGGGAATTCAGCTCAACATCTGGGGCCTGCTGATCGGCGGCCCGATCTTCGCGATCCTGGGCGCTCAGCTAGGTCATTGGCTAGGTGCCCGCTATGGCCGCAGGCTCTTTGACAAACCAAACTCCCGCTTCTTCAAGCAGGAGTATGTGCACAAGGCCGAGCACTACTTCCAGAAGTTCGGCCCGCGCCGGGCGATCGTCCTGGCACGCTTCATCCCGATCGTGCGGACCTTCATGAACCCGGTGGCCGGGGTGCTGGGCATGCCCGCCAAGCAGTTCCTGCTGTGGAACATCATTGGCGCCATCATCTGGGTCGACGGCATTCTGCTCGTCGGCTACCTGCTCGCAGACCAGCTCGTGAACGCCATCGGCGGCCCAGACAAGATCGACAAGTACATCGTGCCCTTCGTGCTGGTCATCGTCCTGATCTCGGCCATCCCGATCTTCATCGAGATCATCCGTGAGCGCCGGAGCAAAAGGCGGGAGAAGATCTCCGCCTAGGTGAGCAGCGCCTTCAGGAAGATCAGCTGCATCTCCTCCGGGCTGTTCACCTGGAAGGCCGCCCCGCCGGTGGTCTTCGCGATGGACTCCAGCTCAGCCAGCTTGACGTCAGGACCGATCCCCAGCAGCACCACCCGGATCGGCCTGGTCACATCGGCCAGGATCTCCAGCTCGCGCTGCACCTGCCGGACGTCCAGACCGGTCGTGTCGCCGCCGTCGGTGAAGACCACCAGGGTGTTGCGCATCTCATAGTTGTAGCCGGTGAGCAGCTCCTGATAGCCGGCCTTGATCGACTGGTACAGGGGGTTAACGTCGGTGGGCATGGGCGAGGCTGCGCTCAGCGTCGAGGTCAGCTTGGTGCGCTGCGCCGAGCCGGCCGGGCCGACCGCTTCCAGCGGCACCATGTTCTTATGACCGGCTCCGGCGAAGGCCCACAGACCGACCTGACTCTCCGGGGTGAACAGGGTCAGGCCGGTGCTCGCGGCATCCTGCATGACCTGCATCCGGCTCTTGCCGCTGCCGTTCACCGTCAGCGCCATCGAAGACGTCGCGTCGACCATCGCCACGATGCGTGAAGGGGTGCGAGCGGCCACCCAGACCGTGAGCGCGCTCTTCGCCTTGGCCATATCGTTCAGCGGTTGCACATGAACGGCTGCGGTCGTCACACCGTGGCCGGTCGGGAAGCCGGCCGAAGCCGTGCCGTCGGGTGAACGCAATCGGTGCTGCGCCAACACAGACTTGTACTGGCCACTGGTCAACGCGGTGCGGAAGGCAGCCGCGGCAGCCGCCATGGGCCGGGGCTGACGCGCCCGGGCAGCATACGGAAAGTCCAATGTCGGCACATCGGCCAGCGGGACAGCCGCCATCGGTGGCACCTTGCCACCGGCGTTGTAGGCGAGCACAGCCTGCTCACTCACGGGGGCGCCATTGATCGCCTTGGTGCCGTCGCCGATTGCCTGCCACAGCGCCGTGGTGTCGTTGATCTGGGTGGCCAGGCTGCGGTAGATCATGACCAGCTTCGGCAGATCCTTCTCCGAGGCGACGACCGCGTCGGAGAGGACCATCGCGCCAACCATGCCGGCGGTGTCTCGGCGTGGCTCGACGAGGCCCAGTTTGAGTAGGCTGCCCTTCGGGTCGAGGGCG
>DPJL01000039.1 GCA_003543035.1 Micromonosporaceae bacterium
ACGTACAGGGATGTGGATCACGTCGCGCGCGGTGCGTCGCGCGCAGGGGTTACGCAGCGACGGTGTCAGCGAGTTTGCGGGCGCCCTCGCGAGCCGGGTCCTCGGGTGCCTCGGCGACAATGGCGCGCCCGACGGTCACCAGGATCAGGCCGAGCAACGCAGTGCCGGTCAGCACCCACAGAGCCTGTGTGCCGCCTGCCCAATCGAAGTAGGCGGCCGACCTCAACAGCGTCGCCCCGGCTCCGACCGGGAGCCATTGGCCCACCTCGCCCCACGGTTGCGGAAGCAGCTCGGGTGCTGCCGAGACGGCGGAAAGTGGGTTGCCGATGAGGAAAACCAGTAGTGCGCCAAGGCCGATCCCGGCTCGGCCCAAGGCGGCTCCCAGACCGGCCACGAGCCCGCTCGCCGCGAGCCCGAAGAGCGCTATGGTGCTGGCGTTCGCGACGTAGTTGGAAGGAAGGACTCCCAGCCACCCCTGCAGCACGGCCGCCCCGATCACACCGCTCAACACCGAGTACACGCCGAGGCCGATCAGCCGGGCTCGGCGCTCACGCACCGCCAGGACCAGCGCGATGCCGGCGAGCATGCCGGTCAACGCGAGCGGAAGGAAGCCCGAGGCGAAACCGGCTCCGCGTGGGTCATCGGGGTCGGTGGGCACGACATCGGTTACCTGTACCGGTTTCCCGCCGCTAAGTTGAGCCGCGGCCTGCGTCAGCAGCGTGGCGACGGTCGGGCTTGCGGCCGAAGCGGTGTGCAGGGCCGGACCGTTCGGGCCGACCACGAAGGCGGCGTAGGCCTCACGGTTGCGCAACGCTTCGTCTGCCGTGGCCGAATCGGGGACCTTCGTAATCTTGAACGCTCCCGGCCTGGCGGTTTCCAGTTGTTGCACAAAGGCGTCCGGTCCGGCGACCACGATTGGGAGATCGCGCGGCTCGATGTGGGTGGCAGGGCCGGCGAAGAGTGGGACCAGCAGCGCTTGAACCAGCACGATGCCGGTGGCCAGAATCGCGGCCAGGGCTATGGCGGGAGGTTGCTTGCGAGCCATCGTGACTCCTTAAAACGAATGTTCGTTCTCTTGGGTTCAGCGTGCCACCGAGCCCGGCGCTCGTCAAGAACGAGCGTTCGTTTTATAGTGAGAGCCATGCCACGCGTCTCTGACGAACACCTCGCCAACCGCCGCCGCCAGATCCTCGACGCCGCCCGCACGTGCTTTCTGCGCAACGGCTTCCACGCGACGTCGATGCAAGATGTGATCGCTGAGGCCGGGCTCTCCGTGGGAGCCGTTTACCGGTACTTCAAAAGCAAAAACGACATCGTGACCGCAATCGCCGAAGAGGTGGTCGGCGGCGTGAACGAGGCTATCGGCGGCCTCGTCGCGCAGGATCTGCCGATGACCGAGGTAGTCAAGCGAGCATTGGGTTTCGTCGATGCCCAGACCGGCCCCCAGGGTGTCTTCCGGCTCGCGATCCAGGTGTGGGCCGAGGCGATGCGTGACCCGGCGCTGGCGAAATTCGTCAACGGTGCCTACAGCAGGATCCGCGGCAACTTCGTTGAGCTGGCCCGTAAGGCTCAGAAGCGTGGCGAGCTGCCCAAGACAGCCGATCCTGAGGCAGTGGGCGCTGTCCTCTTCGGACTGATGCCGGCCTACGCCCTGCAACGGGTGCTCACCGGGACACCCGACCGGGCGACATTTCTCGCCGGGCTGACCGCTCTGCTTGAGCGGCCTACTGTGAAGGCATGAGCAAAGATCTCGGCCCATGGCTGGTAGGGGCGGGCATTTTCGTCGTCATCCTCGGCATCCTGGCCTGGACGGGCGGGCTCTCGTGGTTTGGCAGGCTGCCCGGAGACATCCGCATCGAGACGGAAACCACTCGCGTTTACATCCCCATCACGTCGATGATTCTGGTGTCCGTGGCGCTGAGCATTTTGCTCGGCATCTTCAATCGTCGATAGGAGATTTGGGGTGTACCAGGCAGAGCTCGCCGACATCTACGACGTGCTTTACATCGCGGGAAGAGCCAAGGACTACCGACACGAAGCGGCCGACCTGGCCGACCTCGTCAAGGCCCGAAACCCTGATGCGGCAACGCTTCTGGACGTGGCATGCGGGACTGGTGAGCACCTCGTACACCTGCGGGGGCTTTTCGAAACCGTGGCAGGTCTGGAGTTCTCCGAACAGATGGCCGCCATCGCGCGGGCCAAGCTGCCCGGGGTTCAGATCCATCAGGGCGACATGCGCGCCTTCGCACTGGGCACCAGTTTCGATGCGGTGACCTGTCTCTTCTCGTCGATCGGCTATGTCCAGGGTCTGCTCGAGCTGCGCGCGGCCGTGCGCTGCCTCACGGCCCACCTCAACCCGGGCGGTGTGCTGATCCTGGAGCCGTGGTTCACCCCCGAGCAGTGGCATGACGGAAACATCGCGCACACCGTCGCCGAGGTTGAGGGTCTGACGATCGCCCGGATGGGTTACTCGACCCGGGCCGGCCGCACCTCGATCATGCGGATGCACTATCTGATCGGCGAGCCGGGCAAAGGGATCCGGCACTTCGACGACGAGCACCGGATGACTCTGTTCACCGAAGAGGAGTACCGCGCGGCGCTGACCGATGCCGGGCTGACCGGCATCGAATTGCTGGAAGGCTGGGCCTCGGGCCGCGATCGATTCGTCGCCGTCATGGCAGGGTCCTCTTTCGCCCCAGCATTTTGACGAGCTCCTTCTGGAAATTGTCGAAGTCGCTGATGTCGAAGGGCCACTTCCACAGCTCGAGCTGAAAGCCATCCGCGGTTACCCTCAGTGCCTCATACGGCGTCATTTCCCGTGGTACAAAGCCGATGAATTGGGTGAACCGACCGGCTGCCATCTCCTTGACCCGTTGATCAGTGCTCTTGGTCGCGACCGCTCCGGCCTTCTCGCCCCAGGATCCCGCCGGCACCGGCTTCATCTCCACTTTGGACGGTTTGAACATGCGGCCGTCGATGACCACCCCGCTTCCCTTGGCGCGGGTGAAATCCCAGAGGTGCTGACTGACTGGGAGATCGCCGAGCTTGGCGAGATCGCCAGTGTTCGACACCGACTTCGACTCGATGATGGCCATGATCCAGACGCGGCCGTCGGGGTGCTCGCACACGATCGTCAGGTCGCCGAGCTGCTTGCCGTGACCGTCCACCATGGAGTAGGCGAGTCGCAGGTTCTTCCAGCCCTTGCCTTTTGCGGTGCCTTTGTTGGCGGCAAGCATCACCTTATCCATGGCGCGCAGCAGGTCCCGGGTCTCCGGTAGGGCGCGGCAGATTCTTTCCACGAGTAGCCCGCGCAACGCTTCGGAGCTCATCTTGCCGCGCCCCAGGGTCTGGGCGACCATCTCGGCGAAGGTTCCTTTGTCCACGCCACCAAGGATTTTGGGATAGCTGACCGCGAGCGTGTCGTAAACCTTCAATGCCTCTTCGAACAGTCCGGCGGCGATCAGGCGGAAGGTCTGCGCCAGGTCCCGTTCCGAGACGCGAGCCGCCAGGCCAGGGAGCTCCCGGCCGATGTAGGTAGCGACGTCCTTGCCGAAGATGCGCAGGGTGAACCGCTGCACCCGCCCCTGCAGGCCGGTGCCGCTCGCGGCCGCGACCAGCTTGAGGACGATACTCATGGTGTCTGCTCCTTCGGGTCGTCAGCCTCGAGGGCCGCGATGGAGAAGGTCATCGGTTCCACCGCCGCACGAATGATCTCCAGCGTTACCCGGCCGATCAGCTTGCCGATGTGCTCGCCCGAGGCGAATCCGTCCGGAGCGGTGCGAATCTGGGCCGCGATAACCTCGCCGGCCAGCCGCCCCAGGATGGTCACGAGGTCGTCCGCGGTGGGAATGAGTTCGCGCAGGGCCTGCACCGCTTGTGCCGGGCCGACTTCTTCCAGCCACAGGAAGACCGGCCGGAGCCGGCGCATGGTGTTGAGCAGCTCGAGTGCTTGCCGGGTCTGTGGTAGCAGTCCGGCTGGATTCTCTTCCACCAATGGACGAGCGAAAAACTCAGCCAGGCCAACAGTCGTGCCCACACCGGCCAACCGGAAGAGCGCTTTGAGTTCGGTGAGCCAGATTCCTGCGCCGGTCACGAAACCGTCCGCGAAGCCGACGACGAACCCGATTGACGCGACAGCGGGGTAGGCCGGCTTCGAAGTCATTGCCAAGTACTTCGCCAGAGCCAAATTGTCGACGCCCACCGGCGGTGCCGCGCGCGGCACGGATGCCGCGGCGGCACCGATCGCCTCGCTCAGCGCCGCCATTTCCGGCGGGCTGAGCAAGGTGGCAAGCTGAGGTGATTGCGTTGTCACTGGACTTCGTTCAGGTGCACGTGCGTGTCGACCTGGCCGAGACTGGCTGCGGCCAGAGCCTCACGAACCTTGCCGTCAGCCAGAATCGCCGCGACCATGGCCGCTATCCGCTCGGATTCGTTCTCCGCACGATTCTCGGTGAGCACGTCCGCGGCGGTGGTGGTCGCCTGAGTCACCTCAATGTGGACTCCGTCGGTGGGTACGTCGTCGCTCCAAGTACCGAGGCACACATGCTTTTGCACGACATCCGGACATGGCCGGCCGGGGATCTGGGTCACGACGACCTCGTCCGGACCGCCGAGGTTCAGCTGGCGCCAATCGCTCAGCTGCTTGACGACCTTGGTGATGAAATCCTCGATGCAGACCGGGCCGGGAGTGGCCTGCTCCACGAGGAACATCCAGCGCAGTGCGGTCTCCTCATAGCCTGGCCGCACCGGCAGGTAGAGCCTGGCCCATGAGGCGTTGGTGAAGTCTTCGGCCGGCAGACTCGGGTCGCGCAACGGAGTCTCCGCGTTCCACGTCCCGGAGTAGAGCTTCGCCGACGCCAGCTCCCAATCGAAAACCTGGTCCCAGACGTCGAGCTCCCAAATCTCGTCGCGAGAGTCGGGTTCGTTGAACATCGTCTTGATGAAGCGCCGCAACAGTTCCCGGGCCGGATTGAGGGTCGCCCGATGCTGGGTGCGCCACTGAGCGAACTCAAGGAGAGCCTGCTCCTGCGCCACTGCCACCTTCGCCGCACGTTCCGCCTGGAGCTTCTTACAAGCGGCCTCCCACTCGGCCATGGCCTTGGCTTCCTCTTGCGCCAAGGAGGTCGTGTTGGGGATGACTCGCGCACTCAACTGGGCCCACAGCTGGGAGCTGCCGGTCAGGCGCCAGCCCGCACCCACGTGGATCACCTGGAAGACGGTCTGATTACCGGCCGCATTGACGGCGTACCAGGGCTCGCCAACGGTATGGAAGGCGAAGCCGCGAGGGGCTCCGGTCAGTGTGACGCGAAGGCTCGTTTTGACGAAAGCCGGGTCCTCGTCCCATTTCATGTTCGCCGGCACGTTGATCGGCAGGGTGTAGTCATAGCTCATGTCCGAGCCCGGCCAGCCACCCCATTGCTTCAACTCCGTCATCGGCGGATCGAGACCGACGACGGTGGCATTGGGAACCTGGATGTCCTTTGGCTGTGGGGGCAGCACGACGGCGGGGATGGAGTTGTTCGCCTTGTCGAGCAGAGCGCGGCGGACCTTCTCCTCCTCGGCATAGAACTCACTCGCCGGGTCCCGGACGAAAGGCGTCCAGCACAGGCGAACGCCGAAGCGCTCGTGCGAGAACTGGATCCGGCGCAGGATTTTGAACCAGTGCAAGTCGATCGGCGTGTGCGCGTTGGGGTTGCGGATGGTGCGCCGCGCCGACTGCTCGAACCGGTCGGTGGCCGACAGTTTGACCACTGTCTTATGTAGATCCCGCAGCTTCGCCGTGTTCTTGCTACTGCGTGCCACAACCTCCTTTGTGGACGTGGTGCGGGAATCCGTGTCGGCGTTGGTGGCGCTATCCGACATCTTGGCTTCCACCCCGACCTTGCCCACGTAGTCGAAGCCGGCACTGCCGCCCGCACTGAAGCCGTCGGTGCGGCTGCTGGAGCCGGTCCCTACCATCAACTCGGAGCTGTCCTTGGTCCAGCTTTCCGAGGTCTCGTTCTCCGCATTCTCCTCTTCCTCAGTAGTGCGTTCGGCCGAGAATTCCTTCTGGTAGAAGGACTTCTGCTCCAGGACCACCTCTTCACCCGCGGCGAGGCCCAGCGTGTAAATGTGCTCGCCGACTACGAAACCGGCCGGGCGCATACGAGTGCGGTCGAGGAAGAGTAGGCCGATCTGTGATCGCGCCATGTCCAGCAGCACATCGTGCTGAGGGCGGCGCAGCACGCCGTCGAACGGATCGGTGGTCGCCGCGGTGCTCGGCTGTATGCCTCCGCCCGAGCTGAAAGGACCCCTGATCCGCGCCACCATCGGATTCATCCTCATGGTCGGCTCATCCGCGTTGGGATCGACCCTGATGTCCTTGGAGTGCCAGGAAAGCCATTGCTGCGCGGCCTCCGCACTGAGACCGGCCGCTTTCGCCAGATAAACCCACTGGGCCTTGGTGAGCACCGGACGGCCATTCGACCCGGTGTTGCTCAGCGGGGCGAAGCGATACGAGTAGACCAGCCGATCGGCGAATTCAGGAACACCAGCCAGAGCGGCCACCGGAACGCCGAACTCCACACGTTGTGTCATGCGCGGAGCATGAGCGTCGCAGAGATCGAAAGCGGTCCTTGGTCGCCATTCCGACGGACGGATCCTACTAAGCTGGGCGGATGGACGCGGGGGAGATAGCTCGGCAGCGGATGCACAGCCAACGCCTTTGGGGCGAGCCGTTTGCAGGCCCTGAGGAGACAGTGCGCGCGCTGGGCGCTGTGCAGGCCCAGGAGTACATGCCGGCCACCTGGTCGATCGCGGCGCGTGCCGGGAGTGACAAAGCGGCCGTGGATCAAGCGCTCACCGACGGAACCATCCTGCGGACCCACCTATTGCGGCCGACGTGGCACTTCGTGCACCGCGACGACATCCGCTGGCTGCTGGAGCTGACCGCACCGCGGATC
This sequence comes from Micromonosporaceae bacterium, assembly GCA_003543035.1. GTDB lineage: Bacteria > Actinomycetota > Actinomycetes > Mycobacteriales > Micromonosporaceae > Rhizocola. The sequence goes on from DPJL01000039.1 coordinate 6,942, forward strand.
AACGCCTTGAACGCTTACTACTATCGCAAGTTCCGGCTCGACGACGAGGAGTTCGAGCGCGCAAACTCGTTGCTGGCCAAGGTGTTGCGCGGAGGCAACCAGCTGAGCCGTCGCGAGCTCGCCCCACTGTTCCCCGAAGCCACCGGGATCCACCTCGGCTACATCCTGATGCGGGCCGAGCTCGATCAGGTGATCTGCAGCGGCGCGGGCCGGACCTATGCCCTCTTTGATGAGCGGGTGCCGCCCGGCAAACCGTGGGAGCGGGAGCGTGCGCTGGCGGAGCTTGCCCGGCGATACTTCGGCACCCGCGGGCCGGCCACGACTGTCAAGGACTTCGCCCAGTGGTCGAGTCTGAGCATCGCCGACTGCAAGCTGGCGCTCGATCTCGTGCGAGAAACCGTGCCGAACAAGGAAATCGTGGCAGACCGAGGGCACCGGATCGACCTCATCCAGTGCTACGACGAGGTCGTGATGTCCTATTCCGAGAGCCGAGACGCACTCATGCTGCCGGGGGTGAAAGTGCCGGAAGCACACCTCCTGCACCTGATCCTGCTTGACGGTCAGCTGATCGGGGCGTGGAAACCCGGTACCCGCAAAGGGATTGAAACCGAATTCTTCAGAGCGCTCAATGCCGAGGAGCAGAGCGCCTTCGCCGAGGCGGAAAATCGCTTCCACGAGTTCTTAGGGTGATGGTATGGGATTCAAAGTTCGTAACGTAGCCATCGACTGCGCCGACCCTTACGCGCTCGCGCAATTCTGGGGCGCCCTAATGGGCCGCCCATTGGACGAGGACGATTCGCCCGGTGATCCGGTGGCTATTGTCCTTCTGGAGCAGGGATTCGCGCTCTACTTCGCGCAGGTTCCGGAGCCCAAGACGGTGAAGAACCGGGTGCACATCTGTCTCACCCCGGATGAGCGGCGCGACATCGCGGTGGAGCGTGTGCTCGGCCTCGGTGGCTCCATTGTGGACGATCGCCGTAACCCGGACGGCACCGGCTGGGTGGTCTTCGCCGACCCGGAGGGCAATGAGTTCTGCGTGCTGCGAAGCGAAGCGGAGCGCGCCGAGCACGCGCAGCATTAAGCCAGCGCCTGCCACCAGCCGTCGACTTCGAGCGGGTCACCGACTTTGACCCGCTCGCCGGGGCGGGGGACAGCCAGCGTGATGTCGTTTTGTTTGGCCTCACGCCAGATGCGGTCCACCGGCTCGCCCCACGAATGCAGCGCGAGGTTGAAAGTGGCCCAGTGCACCGGGAGGAGCAGGCCGCCACGCACATCGAGATGGGTCGCGACCGCCTCTTCCGGAGTCATGTGGATGTCGGGCCAGTAAGGGCTGTAGGCGCCGATCTGGATCAGGCTCAGGTCGAAAGGCCCGTGCTGGGAACCGATTTCGGCGAAACCGGGGAAGTAGCCGGTGTCGCCGGTGTAGAAGACTTTGTGCTCGCGTCCGGCGATAACCCAAGAGCCCCAAAGGGTGTCGTTGCGACGGAAGGCGCGCCCGGAGAAGTGCCGGGCCTCGGTGACGATGAGCTCGAGCCGGCCGATCGTGACGCTCTCGTTCCAGTCGAGCTCTATGATCCGGTCGGCGGGAACGCGCCATCGCTCGAGATGTGCCCCAACCCCAAGTGGCACCAGGAAAGGCGCGCTCTGAGTACGCGTTAGCTCGATGACCGTGGCCATGTCGAGGTGGTCGTAGTGGTCGTGCGAGATGAGGATCGCGTCCATGGGCGGCAGATCGGCCAGCGCGACGGGCATGGGATGCAACCGTTTCGGCCCGGCGAACGAGGTGGGGGAGCAACGCAGGCTCCACACGGGGTCGATCAGGACCCGATGCCCTTCGATCTCTACCAGGGTCGAGGCGTGGCCCAGCCATACCGCTTCCACGGCGCCGGACGCCTGTTCCCAGGCGCCCGGCGCAATGATGGGGATCGGCCCCGACGGCTTGCGCCGCTCCTTGCCGAAGATCAGATCTCGCAGGATCTTCTTGCCCGACCCGGGTGGCATGGCGGTCGCGGGTCCGGAGTTGACGAAGACGCGCCCGTCGAAATGAGGCGAGGCGCTCACCCGGGTTGCCCGGTCACCGGCGATGTCGGCACCCATGGCCGGCAGGATTCTCATGGTGCCCAGCAATGCCGGGCACCTGAAAACGGACTTCAAGGAAACTATTACACCGAGCAGGGGTGATCTTCGATGTTTACCTTGGACTCACCGAGGATGAGGTCGGTGAGCAGGGTGTCGAGGATGACTGCCTGCCTGGTGACACTGGTCGGTGTGGTTGTCGTGCTGTTGAGCCGCAGCGACCCGATCACCAGCGGGATGGTGACCGGCCCGGGGCCGACCACGATCGGAACGCCGTTGATGCGCAG
>DPJL01000042.1 GCA_003543035.1 Micromonosporaceae bacterium
CCCCCCGCGCGGGCGGGGGGGGCGGGGGGGAGCCGGTAACTCACTAAACCGGAGGGGTGCACCCGACCGTGTGGGCCGTCGGCAACCATGGCACCAAGCACGGCAACGTGATCCATCTTCGCGAGCTCCGCCCGAAGTGCCGGCCCGCGCCCCGGCGGCAGGAACGATGCCACCCCGGGCGGCCCCGAAGTCGCCTCGATCAGAACGCCTTCGCTATGCAGCTCTTCGATTCCGACGCTCTGGAGCACACCTTTGCTCGCGTTGACCGGCTCCTCGAACCGCCCCGCAATCGACAACGCGGGGTGGATGGCCAGCCCCCGGCCAAGCCCGGGATGCGTCAAGCCTGAGGCGTGCAGCAGCACCGGAGTGCGGGTCGCCCCGGCCGCCACAACAACTGTGTCGGCAAGGATTTCAAAGCGGCTGCCGTCCGGGCGCCTTGCCACCACACCGGTCACCCTGCGCGCTTCGTGCAAAAGACGAATCACTCTTGAGTACCCGATAATCCTCGCCCCAGCCGAAACGGCCTGAGGCAACGCATTCAGGTGCACGCCCTGCTTCGCACCGGAAGGGCAACCGACCACACATTCACACGAGCCAACGCAGCCCGGAGCGTTACGCCGGATCGGGGCGGCTGCCCAGCCGAGTGCGGCAGCGCCCGCCAGCGCCAACTCGCCGTTGCGCCCCAACACTTCCAACGGTGACGGCGCGACTCGCAGCGTTCTTTCGACCTCGTCCAGGTAGGACTCGTCGAGCTCCACGCCGTGCTGATCGCGCCAATTGCGCAGCACTCGATCCGGAGTGCGGTAACAGGTACCGGAGTTGACCAGAGTGGTCCCACCAACGCCGCGGCCCACCGGCAGCAGGATCGGCGGAAGTCCAATCGCGACTGTCGCACCTCCATCGCGATAGAGCTCGGTGAAACGTTGCGCGGGCGGCTTGGCGGCAAACTCGGCAGTCGTGTGTTGCCGCCCTTCCTCCAAGACAATCACGCTGCGCCCTGTTCGGGCCAAAGTGCGAGCGACCATCGCCCCACCCGCCCCGGATCCGACTATCACCACGTCGGCCGTGGTACAGGTGGGCCACTCGCCAGAGTCGATGACCCGCAACGGATCCGGCGTTTGCGTCACTTCCACGGCACCCGGATGCGAAGCCGCCAATAGGAGTGGAGCTTTGAGGAGCTCGACGGTTTCGGCCGGAAGAATGCGGTACAAGTAGGAAGCTGCGGCCAGGCCGACGCGGGCCGGTCTGCCGAAGGAGCGCGAGATCTCCTCCAGCATCCGGGTCACCCGCTGAGCTTCGTCGCGGGGAAGGCCAAGCACCGCCTGAGCCAGCCCAGGGTTCACCTCAAGCCCACCTCAGCATGCGCTGTGCCACGCAACTCCCACCGCCGGTGTGTCCCGTCGGGCAGCTTGAGCTCGATGTCGGCATCGGCTCGTTCGCTGTTGTGGCAGATGATCGGCGAACCGTCAGGATCCTTAAAGGGCACAGCCAGGCTTCGCTCGGCGGGCTGGCGCACCACGACCCGCAGCCCTCGGCCGCTGACCGTCCACTCGGGAAGGTCGATCGTGGCTCGGAAGCGCATTGCGGCGAGCAGCGGATCGCCTGCGGGCCAATCGTTTCCGTTGAGCCGCAAACGAACGAACGGCAACACCGGTAACCTTCGCCAACCCGCTCTCTTTGCCACTGCTGCAACGATCTCGAGCACGTCACCGCCACCTAGGTCGGCGTGCAGCCAGGCCCATTTGCGGGCCATGCCGTGGCCGTAGATCCGGCCCGTGGCACCGGGTGCATCCGACAGGATCAGGGTTCGATCGCCGAAGCGAACCGTGCCGTGATGCATCGCGTTGGGCGCGGGAACGATCTGCGCGCCGGGCAAGAGACCGCTCCGCCAGGCCCAGCGCGGAAAGGTATACATGGGTGCACTGCCGTCTTTGGACATCAGGTCCCAGCTGACGTTGCCTGCCGTGCCAGTGAAGGTGCTGGTCGTCATCGTGACGTCGCCGCACGCGAAGACCGAAGGGTTCAGCCACGGTGCCGGGCCGAAGCGGGCAAGCACCGGCGGCGCGTCCACGGGAAAGATGCCGGCAAACCCGTGGGCATAGGCCGGCTCGCCGGAAAGTGGGGCGATCAGCTCGTGGTGCAGCCAGATCCCGGTGCCGGTGGCGGTGTCGGTGATGGTGGTATACCAAACCTCCGCGCGACCAGCCTGCCCACGCCAGCGCGAACGCATCAGCTCGTCCATCGAGCCCTCCTGAATGAGAGAAGAAGCCGCATCAGGTCGTGCCGGAGGTGGAAGCGCAACGATGCGACACCAAGGATTTCGCCCGATCGGGTGAGAGTCGCCGGGAGCCGGGTCATCGAGCGGACGGGATGCCATAGCGACACTGACTTCCAGCCGTCGAGGTGCGAGTCTTCGGCGAAGTCGAGCTGATAGCGGATCCTGCGGGCTCTGATCGGCGCGATGCGCATCGTGCCATGACACGGCATCTCCGGCCATCCAGTCACGTGCACGATGCCGCGGACGGGTGCATGCTCGCCCCGCCAATCGACGTCGAGCCGCAGCTCCATTTGACGCGGCTCCTGCTCGCCGGTCAGTCGCAGCTCGCCTGCCATCCGCTCGCGAAAGGTCACTCTCATCGCAGCATCAACCGCTCGGTCTCGGTCAGATAGGCCTCGGCCGCCTTATGCGCCGCTTCAGGATTGCCCGCGCACACCGCTGTCACCAAAGGTTCGAGGCGTGCCGCCGCCAAAGCCGGGTCGGCGAAGGGGCCGAGAAATAGCATCCTCACCTGTAGGTAGGCGTTCAGCAGCGAGTTGACCAGAAGGCCATAGACGCGATTGCCGGAGGCTGCTGCGAGCAGACGGTGCAGCTCGCATTCGGCCAGCTGCGCCGCGTCCGCATCTTCCGCCGCCGCAACGGATTCGAGCTGCTGTCGCATAGCTTCGGCCTGCTCTGGCGTACGTGAGCCGGCCGCCCGCGCCGCCACGAGCGCCCCGATCTCGCAACGCACCTCGAAGATCTCGGTCATCCAGTGACCGTCCATTGAGGACCGTTCGCTGAGTGCGTGGGCGAGCAACATTGGCAGCAGATCTGGCCCACCATTCCGTCGATAGTCCAGGACCTCGGTACCAACCCCGTGCTTCGTCTCGACCAGGCCGGCCTGGGCCAGCCGCACCAGGGCATGCTTCAACGATGTCCTCGTGACGCCGTAGGAAGCGGCGAGATCGCGTTCGGGTGGGAGCAGCGAGCCGGGCGGGTAGTGCGCGTTGAGGACGTCATCGCGGAGCCGCTCAACCAGAGCGTCCACAAGCGAGTCTCGGCTGATCGGGTGCGGCATCGTACCTCCCGTGGATCAGTGGCTCATCCACTGCTCAACGTGAGGAAGCTTTGCACGCCTCTGCGTGACTCGCCAGTGACTCAACGTGCCAAATAGTCGGCCCATGATCGCGGTGATCAGGGAGTTACGCGCTCGCCACGCCGACGACACGCCCACAGAACTCCCTGATCATCGCGATCAGGGGCGGAGGGTGGCGAGGGCTTCCGCTACGGTGAAGGCGCCGGCGTAGAGTGCCTTACCGGCGATGACCCCTTCCACCCCAACGCTTTCGAGCGACGCCAGCGCCCGCAGATCGTCCAGTTTGGACACTCCGCCGGACGCGATGACAGGTGCATCCGTGGCAGCGCAGACGTCTCGCAGCAGCTGCAGATTGGGCCCTTGCATCGTGCCGTCCTTGTGGATGTCGGTCACGACGTAGCGGGCGCACCCCGCCTTGTTGAGCCGTTCGAGCACATCGAAGAGGTCGCCGCCGTCACGGGTCCAACCGCGTGCGGAAAGGGTGCGGCCCCGAACATCAAGCCCTATGGCCACGCGATCGCCATACTCCCCCACGACCCGGTCGCACCACACCGGATCCTCCAGCGCGGCAGTGCCGATGTTGACCCGGGCGGCGCCGGTGGCGAGCGCAGCGGTAAGCGAAGCGTCGTCGCGAATGCCGCCGGAGAGCTCCACCTTGACGTCCAACTGGCCAACGACCTCAGCCAGCAGAGCGGCATTGGAGCCCCGGCCGAAAGCAGCGTCGAGATCGACCAGATGGATCCACTCGGCACCCGCCGACTGGAAGTCCATGGCGGCGGTAAACGGGTCGCCGTAAGAGGTTTCGCGCGACGCGTCGCCCTGGACCAGGCGCACGGCCTGTCCGTTTGCGACATCCACCGCGGGAAGCAGGACGAGCGCCATCTACGAACTCCTCTTATCGA
>DPJL01000151.1 GCA_003543035.1 Micromonosporaceae bacterium
TCGTAGAGAACCCAGAGGACGTCAAGAGTGGAGAAGGCGCTTGGCGCATGCTTCTCGTCTCCGGTGAGCCGCGTGAGTAGCGGGGCGACCTCAATGACTGCCATGCGAGTAGCCTGCAAGTTAAAGTGCACTTGAACTCAAGAGGCTGTGATGCTCACCATTGGCGAATTGTCCGCGCGCAGCGGGGTGGCGTCCTCAGCGCTGCGCTTTTACGAACAGCAAGGGTTGATCAGCTCCACCCGCACCACGGGCAACCAACGCCGCTATGACCGGGCTCAGTTGCGCCGCGTCTCGTTCATCCGCATCGCGCAACAGGTTGGCATCTCCCTGGACCGCATCCGCCAGGCGATGAGCGAACTGCCCGATGCCCGCACGCCCACCAAGGCCGATTGGGAAAAGCTCTCCCGGCAATGGCAGAGCGAGCTCGACGACCGCATCGGCATGCTGGAACGCTTACGCGACAACCTCACCGGCTGCATCGGGTGCGGCTGCCTCTCCCTGCAAAGCTGCAAGCTCTACAACCCTGAGGACGAGCTCGCGCTAGAAGGAACGGGCGCGCGGCGGTTGCTCTAGCCGCGGGTGTATGACCCCAGCATGTGAACCAGCCCAGTGCCGGCAACGACCTCGCCCACCGGCCACGCCGAAACGCCGCGCCCGGTGAGCAATGCCAGTGCCCGATCCGCGTCCGCCGGAGCAACCACCGCGAACATGCCCACGCCCATGTTGAAGGTGGACTCCATGTCGTTCTGCTCTATCCGGCCCTTGCGCTGGATCAGATCGAAGATCGGCTGCGGGTGCCAGGTGGTCCGGTTGACGATCGCATCGAGGTGCTTGGGCAACACCCGGACCAGGTTGCCGGGGATGCCGCCGCCGGTGACGTGCGCGAGCGCATGCACCTCGCACTCGGCTATCAGGGACAGGCAGTCCTTTGCATAGATCTTGGTCGGGGTCAGTAGCTCCTCGCCCAGGGTCCGCTGGTCGCTCAGATCGTCGAGGACGCTCTCGAGCTTCATCCTCGCCTGGCCAAGCAAAACGTGGCGCACCAACGAATAGCCGTTGGAGTGCAGACCCGAGGAAGCCATGGCGATGACGATGTCGCCGAGCTGAACCCTTTCGTGGCTAAGGATTTCGTCCTCTTCCACGACGCCGACACCGTTGGCCGACAGATCGTACTCATCCGGGCGCATGACACCCGGGTGCTCGGCGGTCTCGCCGCCCAGCAGGGCGCAGCCCGCATAGCGGCAGCCGTCCGCTATCCCGGCGCCGATCTCGGCGACCCGATCCGGGACGACCTCGCCACAAGCGATGTAGTCCAACAGGAACAGGGGCTCGGCGCCACACGCCACGAGATCGTCCACGACCATTGCGACAAGGTCGATGCCCACCGTGTCGTGGATGTTCATCTGCTGGGCGATGACCAGTTTGGTACCGACGCCATCGGTTGACGAAGCGAGCACAGGCTTCTTGTACTTCTCCGTGTCCAAGCGGAACAGGCCGGAGAAGCCACCGAGCCCACCCATCACCTCAGGCCGATGCGCCCGCTGCACCTTGTTCTTCAACAGCTCCACGGCCTTGTCACCGGCGTGGATGGAGACCCCGGCATCGGCGTAGGTCACCGTCTTGCGCCGGCTGTTGTCGGCTGACCATGGCTGGGAACGCTCGGTCACGTGGGTCATTAACTATCCCCTTTGGAGCTGGGTTGGACTCTTCTCACGACCGGCTGGCGCCATTTGGTCGCCCTCTTCGCTGCCGACCCGACGGTCGACCCCTTCAAGCACGTGCTTTCCGATGAGGTTCTCCGCGGGCAGCTCGATCGGATACTGACCGTCGAAGCAGGCCCGGCAAAGTCTGGAGGCCGGCTGCTCGGTGGCGGCGGTGAGCCCGGCCAGCGACACATAGCCAAGTGAATCCGCACCGATCGAGCGGCGAATACCGTCGTTGTCGAGTCCGGTGGCGATCAACTCGGCGCGGGTGGCGAAGTCGATGCCGTAGAAGCAGGGCCAGGTCACCGGCGGGGAGGAGATCCGCACGTGCACCTCGAGCGCACCGGCCTCGCGCAGCATCCGCACGATGGCGCGCTGGGTGTTGCCCCGCACGATCGAGTCGTCGACGACCACAAGTCGTTTGCCGCGAACGTTTTCCTTCAACGGATTCAGCTTGAGCCGAATGCCGAGCTGCCGGATCGTCTGCGACGGCTGGATAAAAGTCCGCCCGACATAGGCGTTCTTCACCAGCCCTTTGCCATACGTGATGCCAGAAGCTTCGGCATAACCAATTGCCGCGGGTGTACCGGATTCAGGCACCCCGATGACAAGGTCGGCCTCGACCGGGTGCTCCCGTGCCAGCACGCGACCGACCTCGACGCGGGCCGCATAGACATTACGACCGGAAATCGTGGTGTCCGGCCGGGCGAGGTAGACGTATTCGAAGAGGCAGCCCTTGGGGTTGGGTGCCGCAAAGCGCGATGAACGCAGGCCGTGCTCGTCAATGGCGATCAACTCGCCCGGCTCGACCTCGCGAACCACTGTGGCGCCAACGATGTCGAGCGCGGCCGTCTCGCTCGCCACGACCCAGCCCCGCTCGAGCCGCCCGAGGACGAGCGGCCGCACGCCATGTGCGTCTCGTGCGGCGTAAAGAGTGGTTTCGTCCATGAAGACGAAGCTGAATGCGCCTTGCACCGTCGGCAGCACCTCGAGCGCGGCTGCCTCGACAGAGAGGTCAGGTTTGGCGGCCAAAAGCATTGTCACGAGGGCGGTGTCACTGGTCGCGCCTCTGGTGTCAAAGCCGAGCTCGCTGACCTTGCGGGCCAGCTCGGCGGTGTTGACCAGATTTCCGTTGTGCGCCAACGCAACCGTGGCCCCGGCCGAGGTCGCCTGGATGGTCGGCTGGGAGTTTTCCCAGGTCGAGCCGCCGGTGGTGGAATAGCGGGTGTGGCCGATGGCCAGATAGCCACGCAGGCTCGCCAGGGTCGGCTCATCGAAAACCTGGGCGACCAGGCCGAGATCCTTGTAGACAACGACTCCTGAGCCGTCGCTCACGGCTATCCCGGCCGCTTCTTGGCCTCGGTGCTGCAATGCATACAGCCCGAAGTATGTGAGTTTGGCAACTTCTTCACCGGGCGACCAGACTCCGAAGACGCCACACGCGTCTTGCGGGCCTGGCCGGTAGGGGTCGAGTTCGTGGCTCAACCGGCCGTCGCCTCCGGGCACCTGCAGCTCCCTTGCGTTTGCCGTCGCCGGACAGTCTACGTGAGTACGGCGGCTAACGCTGAGCCACCTTCTCGCTGCTACCTGTTCACGCCGCTGATCGGGAAAAGATGGGATATGTCGGCTCGAATTCCACTGGCTCGAATTCTGCCATCTCGGACCGCATTGTCCCAACCCCCTAATCCCGTTGATATCTCAACAAAAGTGACGGGGTCCATCTCCACCACGCTCGCCGGCGTCCCCCTCGTATGCCGCGGTCCTTCCACGCACTGAATCGCTCCGTAAGGAGGAACGCGCACCTCCACCGAACGGCCAGGAGCGATTTCGGAGAGGTCGGCGAGGAGTGCACGCACCGCGTCCCGCAGCACCGGACGCTCAATCGCCTCGCCTCGAGTGAGACTGGCGACGGCCGCGGCCACCGCAGGGGACTTTTCTGGCGACGAGGACACATAGGGACGATACGACGCGACTGAAGCTCGCATTTGTCGGCCCCTGGCTCGCGTGAGCGCCCCATCGCAAGGCATAGTTGCGTGGGCGTACTCCCTCGGCACACTACCCTCAAATCTGCCGTAGGGATTCCAAGGCTTTGGAAGGTGGTGGACGTGGCTACCCAGCGACGATCCTGGCTGGCGCGCATCGGCGTGGTCATGGCTGTGGCGTTCGGGGCGCTGGTCGGTGTCACCACCCCGGCGTATGCCGACGTGTCCCTGCAGGGCGCGAGCCTCAACCCCAACAGCATCACCGTTGGTGCCGAGTCGACTTTCAAATTCAAACTCAAAGCGGACCCACCCCTGCCCATTACCGGCGTGACGGTCGAAACGACCTTTGCGAATGTCGCCGAATGTATTGGGACCTGCAGCTGGGGTTCCATCCCGGTCAACGCACAGGGTGAGACTGCAGAGATCACGGCGAAGATAAAGGGCCTTAACGCTGGGCAGGCCGGCGTGCGGGTTGAGGTCAACAACAATGGGGTGGGCAACCCCTCAACTCTGACTGTGCAGGCGGCGCAGCAGACGACCGGGAAGATCCAGGGCATCGTCAAGAACAATGCCGATGCCAAGGGCATCAAGGGTGCTCAGGTCGCGCTGCAGGATGGCAACGGCAAGACACATCTGGCCACCGCTGACAACAACGGCATCTTCACCTTCGACGGCCCCGGCAAGAAGATTGCGCCTGGTCTGATCGCGATCTCCGCCACCAAGGCACCGTTCACGATGGTCGGTGGAGCACCGCGGACGCAGAGCGTCAACGCCAATCAGGACGTCATCGGGCTCGAGTTACTCATGGAGGACCTGAGCCTCACCGGAGGAACGCCGACGCCGACGGCGCCTTCCACCGTCGACCCGAGCGCAACTACCGGAGGTCCGGCGCTTCCCCAGGAGCCCACGAGCGGCGAGGGCGGGATGGACGGCACCACCCTCCTTATGATCATCGTTGGTGGCCTCCTGGTCGCGCTCGGCATCGGCGCCATCGTGCTGCTTCTGGTGCGGCGCAACAACGATGACGATGAGGAAGACGAAGAGGACGAGCCGGTGCGTGGCCGTCCCGGTCCGCGGGGGCCTGGTGGCCCGCAATATGGTGCTCCCCCCGGTTATGGTCGCCCGGCCGATCCGACCATGGAGGCGGGCCAGGGCCAGTACGGCCCTCCCCAGCGAGGTCCGCAGCAGCCCGGCTACGGCGCCCAGCCCACTCAGCAGTGGACTCCGCCCCCGGCTGGCTATGGTGCTCCGTCGAGCGGTGGCGGATACGGCTCGCCGCAGACAGCGTGGAACGGCTACGAAGGCCAGCAGGGCTACGGCCAACCGGGTTACCCGCAACAGGGATACCCGCAGGGCGGCCAATATGACGAGACGACCCATTACGCTCCCGGGCCGACGTCCGGGTCAGGTGGGTACGGTCAGCCGCCCGGATACGACCCTGCTTCCGGCGGAGCCGGATATGGCCAGCCTGGGTACGGCCAGCAGCCCGGTTACGGCCAGGCGGATGGGTACGCGCCTGATCCTTATGGCGGGCAGCAGCCCGGCTACGACCAGGATCCCTATGGTGGTCAGCCCGGCTACGGCCAACCCGGCCAACCCG
>DPJL01000400.1 GCA_003543035.1 Micromonosporaceae bacterium
TCTCGGTCGTGGATGAGGGCCACAGCGAGCTCTTCGCGGTACGCGGCAACAAAGCGGTCGACGAATCCATCTACAACTATCTGATCGACGGCGTCCTGCCGCCCGAGCGGATCACCTACCCGGGCCCGCCTCGCCCCGACATCGCGCCGGATTCAGCAGGCGGCGCAACAGGTTCGGGCATTGGCACGCTCGTCGCTCAGGTCGAGTCCTGGATCGCCGCCAACAAAGCTTGGTGACCTCAAAATCGGAGGCTGGAATGAAGCACTTCTACTCGCAACAGGCAACCTGGTCGGCCGGCGACTTCGATCCGCAGGTCGAGGTCGCCACGATCGAGGTCCCGCTCTCCTATGCCGATCCCGGCGGCGACCGGATCGAGTTGGCGATCAGCCGGGTCAGGTGTGGCGATCCGGCCAAGCGGCGCGGGATTCTGCTGACCCTCAACGGCGGCCCGGCCGGAAACTGGGGCGGCGGTATCAAACTCCCACTGCGGTTTGCCTACACCCCGCTGCGCCAGTATTACGACATCATCGGGATCGATCCGCGCGGCACCGGTGCCTCAACCCCGCTGTGGCGCGAGGATCCACGCCCCACCGCTCCGTTCAACACCCGGCCAAGCGACGACGAATTCGCTGCCATCACCGATGATGTCAAGCGGTTGTATGAGGGGTGCGCCAGCATTGGCGGGCCGCTGCGGGAGCAGATCACGTCAGCCAACATGGCTCGCGACATCGATGTCGTCCGGGCCGTGCTGGGCGAAGAAAAGCTCACCTACGTGGGCTACGGCGACCCGACCTACAACGGTGCGGTCTACGCCACAATGTTCCCGTCCCGCGTGGACCGGATGGTGCTCGACTCCTCGCGCAATCCCGATGTCGGGTGGCGCGGCCAGTTCCACTCGCAGGTGACCGCGGTCTACGAAAACGTCGACGCCTGGGCGGATTGGGTGAGCGAGCGCAACATTCGCTTCGGGCTTGGCACGACCAAGGCGGCCGTGCTCGCCGCGACCGAGGAGGCCGCTTTCCGCACGTACACGCCGGCTTTCGACGTCGGCATCGGCACAGGCACTCGGCACCGTCCACTTTGGGCAGTCACCGCCGATCTCGTGGCACAGCTGCGCAACCCCACCGGTGAGGACGAAGCCGGTGACGCTCAGGCCGCCGTGCAGAAGTTGGCGAGCCTGGACGCCTGGGCGCCGGGCGAGCCGCAGGAGCGGGTGCAGTCGGTGACCGAGGCAGCCACGTGTGAGGACGAGTGGCCCACGGATTTGGAGACCTACTACGCCGACATGCGGATCGCTCGCGACAAATATCCATACGGTTACGGTGTTCTGCGATTCCAGCCTCAGGTGGGTACCTTCTGGACCGATCGCAAGATGGAGAAGCCACCCGAGATCAAGCGGGACGGCTTCGACCCCGGCGTCGTCGTGCACGGCATCGGCAACACGATGCTGCAGCACGCGGGCGGTGAGGCCATGGCCAAGCGACTCGGTTTCAGCCTGATCTCCGTTGTGGATGAGGGACAGAACGAGATCTTCGCGGTTCGCGGAAACAAGGAAGTCGACGATTACGTCTACCAGTACCTGATCGACGGCGTCCTGCCGTCCGAGCGTGTCACCTGCGCCGGCCCGTCCCGCCCTGACGTCGCAACGGATTCGGCAGGCGGCGCAACGGGTTCGGGTGCCGGCACACTGCTCACCCAGATCGACGAATGGGCCGCCGCCAACCGCAGTTGGTAGCCCTTGCGGGCCTAGCCGGCCTTCTCCCACACCGAGATGTGTTCCCGGCTATCGCTGGTAAAGGGCTTCCTGTTCCAATTGCTCCAACGGTCACGCAAGGTCATTCCGGCGAGCCGGGCCATCAGGTCGAGCTCGGCGGGCCACACGTAGCGAAACGGCGCCGAGAACGTTTCAAGTTGGCCATCGACCACCCAATAGTGGTGCGAGAACGCGATTTGGTTCGCGACGTCGAATTCCTCGAAGCCGAGATGCGTTGGAGTCGTGGTGAATGCGCGGATGGTTTCGCCGGGCGGGAGGCGCCGAAGCTGGGGAACGATTACCTCGATCACGAAGCACCCACCCGGCTCGAGATGGGCTGCGACATTGCTGAGCGACCATTTCCGGCGAAAGCTCGATCCCATGGACACGCAGGCCGCGCCGGCTAAGCGGCAGGGCGATCCGACCGGTACCGATGCCAAGTTCGAGTGCGGCACCTGCTCCTGCCAGATCATGGAGGAAGTTCACCGCCGGGTCAATGACCGCGGGCTCGAACAGCTCCGGCCACTTCTCCTCATAGCTTCCTGCTATCCGGTCATCGAAATAGTTCCGTGGCACACACTGCATAATCGCTCAACACGCTGCTCTGCGCCAGGCACGATCGAGGAAGGCTAGGAGCCTGGGTTCTTCCACCTCGATCCCCTCTGCCAGCCGTGCCGCGGTGTGCACAATCACCCAAGAATCGAAGTGCCGCAACGGGTCCCGCGAGTGCTTCCGATAGGTCCGCGAGTAGGCGCGGGCAAAGGCTGAACGCCCGGCTGCCATCACGCCGCGAAAGAGCAGGGACGTGCCCGGCATCGGGTCAGCCCGCTCAAGCAGCAGCATTGTCCGCGCGTAGTCCGCCTCGGGCACACCACGGGTTGTGTTGGTCCAGTCGATGACACTCACCCGGCCGGCATCAACCAGCACATTGCCGGGATGAAGGTCGCCGTGGCACAACCGATCCCCCGAGGGCAGCCCCTCCAGAATCCGCAACGCGAAGTCCCGCAACTCCGGTCGGGCCACAGCGCCTTCGATGCGGGTGGCAAGCAGCTGCCGCACATCGAGAAGTTCCGGCGCCTGCACACTGTGTACGAGGACATGGGCATCGGCGAACATCCGGGCCAACGCAAACATTCGCCATGGCTGTCGCTCCAACAGCGCCAGCATGTCCGTGCCGACTAACCGCTCCATGACGAGACCGTGGCGCCCATCGATCTGCACGACGTCGATCAGCCGGGGCGCCACGCCACTGTCTTCCAGTTGGCCCAGCGCGGCCGACTCCGCGAAGTGCCCGGAATACCCCGGCCGGTAGAGCTTGAGGACCGCCGCCTCCCCCTGCCACGCGAAGACCTCAGCCTCCCGGCCCTCGGCAATCTTGAGCCCGATCATTGGAACAGGCTAACCAGAATACGTTTGAGGACTCCGTCGTGCTGGGTGTCGGTCCATCGCATGGCATCCACGGCCTGTCCCTGGATTCGCAACTCGCGACAGTGACCGACCACCGCATCGGCCGGCCTCAGGTTCGTCACCGAGAGAGCCCCGTTGGCTTCCAACCGATAGGCCCCGTCTTCCGCGTCACGCAAGGCTATCGTGCCGTCATCGCCATACCGTGCCGCGACGACGATTCGCCATCCGAGCCCTTGCACCAGCACGATTCCGTTTGGCGCTCCGTTGGGAAAGGTTACCTCGACATTGGCTCGTACCAAGGAGTCGGCGACCTCCTGCTCGTAGCGCCGCGACAACGCCGCGAACCCCTTTGCCGGATCCATGGCTTCCAGCACCGCGGCCTGGCGACTGTCCGGCAGTCTTGTCAGGAGGGCCGCCACGACCTTGTCGGAAAGGCTTTCGGCGACGACACCCAGCCTTTCGTCCGGCAACATCGACAGCAGCGTGACGGCTTGGTTTGTTTGCTGCGCCCGCAAAACTTCGAGCAACTGTTCCGTCGTGAGCGCATCGATAAGCGCGCCGCGGAAGTCAACCGGTGCAGCCCACAACAGCCGAGCTACCTCGCCGGGGCCCATCGCTGCCGTCACGACCGGGAGCCGATCGACAGGCATGTCCTTAAGGAGCTGCGCGGCATCTCGGGGAGAAGCGTTCCTGATTATCGCGACCAGCTGTACCACAGGCGTCATCCCACCCGGCAGCATGATCGTCTCCTATCCTCGGGCATATACGAAAGCGCAACATTCCTTCCACGTCGTCGCCATCCGCGACCGAGCTGGATTTGCCCGGCGAACAGCCAGCGTCCACATTGACGCAAGCCACTGTGAGGGCTAGCTTATGAGAGAGCGCTCTCTAAACTCCACGCCCGCCCCTTGGAGTCCTTATGCGCCTATCGCCCGGCATCCGTTTGGCGATCAGCTTTGTCATGCTGATCACCGCCACGCTCGTCCTCCAAACGCCCGCATACGCAGCCACCATCTGCAACAGATTCTGCGACGGCCGTGATCCGGCGCTGTCACCCGGCGACCGTGAGCCGGTCAGCAGCTCTATCTACTTCAGGCGTATCGCGTTGCTTTTCAATGACAACGATGCGATGGGCTGGGCTTCGATCGCCAACGGAAGCCCCGGCGACGAGGTCTGGCTCGACCGGTCCTTTGACGGCGGCCGCAGCTGGGCGACCGGCAGCAGGCTCGGTGCCACCAAAGTCCCTGCGGGAGCCAGCGGTTGGCGCACGCTGATGTTCAATGTGGACGATTGGAACAACCGCGGAGTCGGCGCTTTGCGCGCGTGCGGCAAGGCCGGAGACCGTCCGGAGATCGCCTGCACCGCATGGGCGCGCACCACGTGGAACGCGTGGAGCCGACGCACCGCCGCGGCAACCGCCCTGATGATGTTCTACAACAACAACTCCGGCAGATTCGACACCACCGGCTGGTGGAACTCGGCCAACGCGCTCACCGCGATCATCGGCAACATCCGGGTGACCGGGATGAACAGTTACCACTATGCGATCGCCAACACCTACGACCGCAACCTCAACGCGATGTACGGCAACTTCACCAACGAGTACATCGATGACACCGGTTGGTGGGGGCTGGCGTGGGTGGCCGCCTACGATCTGACCGGCGACAGCCGATATCTCAACACCGCCCGGTTCGACGCCGACTACATGCACCGCTATTGGGACAGCGTCTGCGGCGGAGGTGTGTGGTGGACGACCGGCCGGACGGGCAAGAACGCCATCGCCAACAGCCTCTACCTACAGCTCAATGCCGCCCTGCACAACAGGATCCCGGGCGAAACCACTTACCTGCAGCGCGCTCGCGCGGCGTGGACGTGGTTCACCGGTACCCAGATGATCAATGGGTCTAATTTGGTCAATGACGGCATCAACATGTCGACCTGCCGTAACAACGGCCAGCCGGTTTGGTCCTACAACCAGGGAGTGCCGCTCGCCGGGCTGGTCGAGCTCTATCGGGCCAACGGTGACAGCACGCTGCTTTCCAGGGCGCGGCAGCTCGCCAACGCCTCGACCACCAACGCGGCACTCAACCCGGGAGGCATCCTCGCCGACCCTTGCGAGCCAAGCGGTTGCGGTGCGGACGGCCCATCCTTCAAAGGCATCTACCTTCGCGGGCTGAGCATGCTCAACGCGCAGCTGGCCGACCACCCGTACAACGCTTACCTCGCAAGGCAAAGCGACTCCGCCTATGCACGCGACCGCAATGCGCTGGACGCCTACGGCCTACGATGGGCCGGCCCCTTGGACATCACCGACGCGGCGCGACAGCAAAGCGCCCTGGATCTGCTCAACGCTTGGGGATAGCTGAGCCGCGCGAAACGTAATGCGAGTGGTGCAGGCGTTGTCCGACCAATGCACTTCAAGGGTGTCGGTGGAAACCGAGACCACGCTGAGGGCGTCGCTCAACGGCGGAGGGTCTGGTTCAGCGGTGAGCATCGCCAAGGCCGCGAACAACGTTGTGCCTTCCGTGTCGGCTGTCAGCCGGGGCACTCGTGCCCATACGTGGAAGGCCGTTCCCTGCGGTGCTCGCCGCTCGTCTTGCGCGGTCCAGCCACACACCGCTTGCAAAACTGAAGTCAGGTCGTCGCCTGGTCCGGTGGCCCAGCCGGTTTGGGAGACTCTGGCTCCGGGCGGTGCGCCGATTAGCCGGTGAACCCGGAGCTCGTAAGGCCCGTGGGCGAAGGTCAAGCTCTGCACGAGCATTCCCGGCACGGTGGGCGGGCCTTGGGCGAAGACCGGCATGTGCCAAGAGGCGGCCCAGCCCCAGCCATCACCTTGCCCTGCGCCCATTGGGTGGATGCGCCGGCGCACGCTACTCACCCCAGCGATCTCGACACTGAAGTGGTTGTCCGCAATGTTCGCGGTCGTCGTTGGTCCGGTCTTGGCGGAGTAGGCAAAGCGGCTGTAGCACGGATCGTCGGCCGCCGCGTCCTCCGCTCCGTGGGGGCGAACATGGTCGCTGCCGTGATTGTGAAGGCGGACAACGCCATCGCTGCGCGTGCTTTGCACCAGCAGCCCAGGGGCCGCAAGCGCCAGCACGCGATCGGCTCTCTCGCAAGGTGACGGCTCTTCCGCTTTCGTCCACAATGGATGATCGTCTGGCGCAAGCAGTGCCACGAAACACTTTGACGCCCAGTATGGAGAGGCCGGTCCTGAGTAAGGCTGGACGGTGGCCTCGTGCGGGCCGTGCCAGCCCAGGCTAAGTAGCCCGTTGGGACCAACCGCACCTCGGTCCAGGAAGTAGCGCAGCGTTCCGTTCAGCAGGCGTCGCGAAGTTCCCGGTGTGAGCGGAGTGTGCCCGGTGAGGGCGCCGAGGGCGACCGCTGTTCCGGCTGCGAAGCGGTAAGTGAGCGAGCGGCCGAAGTAGAGCGGTGCACCGTCAGCGCCGAATAGTAACGAGAAGCTTTCGAGGTGTTCCCGCAGCCGCGCACCGTACTTTGTGGACAGTGCGTCATCGCCCGACAGGTGAGCGTGAAGCATCGGGTAGAGGTGCAGGGCCCAGCCGTTGTAGTGATCGAAGGCACGCCCGTCACCATCGGAGTACCAGCCCTGGCCGCGATACCAAATCTCCATGAGCTCGAGAGCACGCCGTTGGGCGCGACCGGTTTCCTCGTCGCCTCGGCCCACTGATTCGAGGAATCCGGCTACGGTAAAGGGAAACAGGTACCAGTTGTTGGGTGAAGGGATGTGCCGAAGCGCCCCGCGCAGCCATTCGTCGGCACGGTCCTGGACATCGGAATCCAGCCGGTCCCACAACCAGGGCCGGGTCAGCCGCAGCCCTAGCGCGATCGAGGCGGACTCCACCATGGGCTGGCCCTGAAGGTGATAGTCGCCGATGAGTGGCCACGACTCGGTGTCATCCCGGCCCGGCGTAAGGGTTCCGGATGCGAGGCCCTCCGCGTACCTGTCGAGCCATCCATGCGGATCGTTGCCGCCCGCGCCTGCCACCCGGAAGGCGGCCGCTAGGAAAGTGCGTGCGTAGCCTTCCAGCCCGTCGGATCGCGTGCCGTTGGCGGATGTTCGTCCGGGCAGGTCAAGAAGAGCGCTGCCCGGGGTGGCCCAATTCCAGGCGGCGCGCAGCAAACCATCAGCGGCTGCCTCCCAATGTGAGCGGGTGTAACCGGTGTGAGGGCTCAGCTTTCGGTCTTCCTCCGGGAGTCGCAGGGGTGAGCTCATGCCAGAAACGCCAGCCTTTCCCGCTTGACCGGATGGGCAAAGCCGTCGCCCGCGGCCCACCGCCTGATTTCGGTGATGGCGAGTTCCGTCAGCCGTTGCCATTCATTGCCCTGCGAGCCGGCTACATGTGGGGTGAGTAAGGCGTTGTCACAGGTCCACAATGGATGATCGGGCGGCAGGATCTCGGGTTCGGTGACGTCCAGTACCGCGCGGATCTGTCCCTCGCAAAGCACTTCAGTCAACGCGTCCTGGTCGACGATGGCGCCCCGAGCGGTGTTGATGAGGACGCTGCTCGGGCGCATTGTGGCCAGCAGGCCGCGGCTGACAAGCCCTTCTGTCGCGGGCAGCAGCGGGGCGTGGACGCTGACAATGTCGCTGTGGGCGAACAGCTCGGCAAGGCTGACGGTGCGAACTCCGAGTGCCACGGCATCCTTCTCGCTGACATAGGGATCGTACAACAGCACTTGAAAGTCGAAGGGGCGCAACAGCTCGATCACGCGCCGCCCGGTCATTGAGGCGGAAAGGATGCCGACAGTCTTACGATAGTTCCCTACGTGGGCAGGAGTGTGCAGCCAGTTGCCGGGCGGCTGACGGGCGGATCGGTACTCACGGGACCGTTCCAGGACGTGTTTGCCGGAGAGCAGAATCGTCGCGAGGGTGTATTCGGCCACCGGCAGTGCGTTGACGCTTGCCGCCGAGGAGACCTCGATTCCCCGCTCCCAGCAGGCTTCCGTGATGTGGCCACGGACTGAACCGGCAGTGTGCATGACCGCGCGCAACAGCGGAGCAGCGTCCAATGTGGATTCGTCCAGCGGCGGGCATCCCCAGCCGGTTATCAGGAGCTCGGCTTCGGCGAGCGGTGAAAGGTCGCAGATTTCGCGTAGTGCCACCAGGAATGGCTCGGTGATCAGAGCTGCCGCCGCATCCGAGGACATGGCGAAGGCGGCCCGAGGGCGTGATCTGGTCAAGCGGAGTCCCGGATGACCAGTTCGGTAGGCAGGATCAACGGCGTCGGATGCTCGCCGCGGATGAGAGCCAGCAGCATCCGGGTCATCTCGCGGCCCAGGGCCACGATGGGTTGGCGCACAGTCGTCAGGGCCGGCTGGGTGTGCCGTGCGGTGAGGATGTCGTTGAACCCGACCACGGCGACATCGTCGGGCACGACCTTGCCCCGTTCCTTAAGCAGGGTCAGTGCTCCGGCGGCCATGGCGTCGGAGGCGACCAGCACGGCATCGAGGTCTGGGTGCTCGTCGAGCAGCTGGGCCATCGCGGCTGCCCCACTCGCCTCGCTGAAGTCGCCGTGGGCCACCCGTTCGTCGGATAGTTTCGCCAGCGCCATGGCCTCACGGAAGCCCAGATAGCGCGATACCCCAACGTGCATGTCGAGCGGGCCGGTGACGGTGGCGATACGGGTGCGGCCGGTGGAGATCAGGTACTCGGTCGCCTGCCGCGCTCCCCCACGATTATCAGCATCCACGTACCACTGAGGTGAGCCGTCGAGGGAACGCCCACCGTGTACCACTGGAACGCCGCCCTCTTCGGCCACCTTGGACAGCGGGTCATTCTCGCGCAAAGCGAGCAGCATGACCCCGGCGGCACCGCGTGACTGCAAGATCCTGGCCAGCCGGTTCCGGCCCCGATCCGAAGCCGCGAGCACCAGGGTGAGGTCCATGTCGGACTCCTCGATGACCGCGTTCACCCCGGCGATCACCTCGGCGAAGAACAGGTTGGCGAACAGAGCCGGATCGTCGCTGGAGATGGCGAGCACGACCGACCCGCTGCGCTGGGTGGCCAGGGAACGGGCGGCGATGTTGGGGACATAGCCGAGCTCCTTGATGGCCCGCTCCACCTCGGCACGGGCTTTGCGGCTGACGTGCTGCGCGTTGTTGATCACGCGAGACACTGTCCCGATGGACACGCCGGCGAGCTGGGCCACGTCGTCGAGGGTCGGCTGACGATTAGTCATAATGAAGCCTACCAAGGCTGTAAGCGGTTCCAGTCAACCTCATATCGCACCTCGGCGGATCACGTCGGAGTACCAGCGAGCGCTGTCCTTGAGGGTGCGAACCTGAGTGTCGAAGTCGACATGGACGATCCCGAATCGCTGGGCGTAACCGTAGGACCATTCGAAGTTGTCCAGCAGCGACCAGACGAAGTACCCCTGCAGGGGCACGCCGCGTTCGATCGCCTCCTGGCAGGCCAGCAAATGAGCCTTCAAATAGGCGACCCGCTTCGCGTCGTGCACCTCATCGTCGAACGCCGCCCCGTTTTCGGTGACATAGAGCGGCAGCGGCGGATAGTCCCGGTCGAGGCGCAGCAACACTTCCAGCAGTCCACGTTCATCAATCTCCCATCCCATCGTGGTGCGGGGACGGGAACCCTCGACGAACCGCACGGACCCTGATCCGGGATAGGCCGATGGCACCGACTCCTTCCCCGCCGCGACCACAGAAGGCGTGTAGTAATTGACGCCGAGGAAGTCCAGCGGTGCCGCGATGACTTTGAGGTCACCATCCTGAACGTGGTCAAAGCCGGTGATGTTCAACAGATCCCGGACGACATCTTCGGGATAACTGCCCTGCAGCAACGGATCGAGGAAGAGTCGATTCTGCATCCCGTCGATCCTGCGGGCGGCATCCAGATCCGCCTCGGCAGAGGTTTCCGGTGACACATGCGAAAGGTTGAGGGTTATGCCCACGCGTGATCCTGCCATCGCTTGCGCCGCAAGGCCATGACCGATCAACAGGTGATGTGCCGCCCGCACCGCGGCCGCTGGTTCACGTCTACCGGGGGCGTGCCGTCCGGTCGCGTAGCCCAAGAACGCTGAGCACCAAGGCTCATTGAGGGTTGTCCAGCATGTCACCCGATCCGAAAGCGCGTCATGAACCGCTGCCGCGTAGTCAGCGAAACGCAGTGCGGTGTCTCGGGCCGGCCAGCCTCCCGCGTCCTCCAGCGGTTGCGGCAAGTCCCAGTGGTAAAGCGTTGGCCAGGGCTCGATTCCGCGTTCGAGAAGTGAGTCGGTCAAGCGCCGGTAGAAGTCCAGCCCGCGCTGGTTGATGGTGCCCGAGCCGAGCGGCTGCACTCGGGGCCAGGCGATCGAAAACCGGTACGCGCGCAAGCCGAGGTCTGCCATCAGTGCGACGTCTTCCCGGTACCGATGATAGTGATCTGCTGCTATAGCACCGTTGTCGCCGTTGTCGACCTTGCCCGGGGTGGCCGCGAAGGTGTCCCAAATCGATGGTGCGCGTCCGTCCTCAGCGGCCGCGCCCTCGATTTGGTAGCTCGAGGTGGCGGCCCCCCAGAGAAAGCCGGGATCGAACCTATTCACGATTTGACAGCTCCTTCCATAATGCCGCCGATGATCTGGCGGCCAAAAGCGATGAAGACAAACAGCAGCGGCAGGATGGCGACCAGCGCACCGGTGAACATGAGCGTGTAATCGGTGTAGTAAGTGGTGGACAGCTGGCTCAGCGAAAACTGCACCGTGGGGTTGTCGGCTTCCAAAACCGCAAGGGGCCAAAGGAATTCGTTCCAGGTGCCCATGAAGGTGAACAGGCCGAGCACCGCGGCGCCGGGCCGGAGTGCCGGCAGCACAACGCTCCAGAAGATCCGGAAAGTGGAGCAGCCGTCGACCCGAGCGGCCTCGATGAGCTCGTCGGGCACGGCTCGCTCAGCGTACTGCCGCATGAGAAACACCCCGAACGCCGATACGAGGAACGGCACGATGACTGCCTGCAAACGGTTCTGCCAGCCCAACTCCACCATGATCATGTACAGCGGAATGATGCCCATCTGATGCGGGATCATCATCGTGGCAAGGATGATGAGCAGCAGCCCGTTGCGGCCTCGGAATCGCAGCTTGCTGAAGGCGAAGCCGGCCAGGGAGCTGAAGAACACCACCGCCACAGTCACTGTGAGCGAAGAGATCCCGGAGTTGACCATGCCCCGCAGGAAGTGGGCGTCCTCGGCGGCGAACAGGCGCGCGAGGTTCTCTCCGAGATTTTTTCCGGGTACCAGGGGAGGCGGCCAATCGCCGACGATGTCATTCGAGCGCGTGGCGACGACGAAGAGCCAATAGAGCGGAACGGCCGACAGCACAATGGCGGCGAGCAGGGTGACGTGAATCAGTGGGCTCGATTTGCGCACGGCTACTTCGCCCTCCTCGTAAGCAGGAAGTTGACCAAAGTCAGGATCATGATGAGCAGGAAGATCATCCAAGCGACCGCCGAGCCGTAGCCGTAGTCGAAGTCTCTGAAGGCCTTCTCGAACATGTACATCGACACCGTTTGGAATTGCCGCAGACTGCCACCGGAGATGGCGAAGGCGCCCTGTCCGAAGATCAGCGGCTCGGTGAAAAGTTGCATCCCGGCGATGGTCGAGACGATGACGGTGAAGATGATGGCCGGCCGGATCATCGGCACGGTGACACTGAGGAACTGCCGTGTCCTCGACGCCCCATCGATTTCCGCCGCCTCATA
>DPJL01000272.1 GCA_003543035.1 Micromonosporaceae bacterium
GCGGACCACTCCGAAATCGGCGACATGTGCAAGGGCCTCGCGGATCAGTACGCGGGCACCAACGTCTCACTTTCCTTGCCCAGTACCAGAGTTGACGCCTTCAACATCGATCTGGCGCAGGAGTTGTCGCGCAACGGAAGGCGGACCGGGCTCACCTTCGCGCCCGAGGGCGGCTCGGAGCGCATCCGCAAGGTCATCAACAAGATGGTGTCCGAAGAGGACCTGATCCGCACGGTCGTCACCGCTTACACCAACGGCTGGCGGCAGGTGAAGCTCTACTTCATGTGCGGTCTGCCGACCGAGACCGATGACGACGTGCTGCAGATCGCGCGGCTGGCCCACGAGGTGATCAAGTCGGGCCGGGCGGCCACCGGAACTCGCGATGTGCGGTGCACCGTTTCCATCGGCGGCTTCGTACCCAAGCCGCACACCCCGTTCCAGTGGGCGCCGATGGATCGCCCCGAAGTGATCGACAATCGGTTGCGGCTGCTCAAGCAGGCCATCAACTCGGACAAGTCGCTGGGCAAGTCGATCGGGATGCGGTACCACGATGGAGAACCATCGCTGATCGAGGGCCTGTTGGCACGTGGTGACCGCCGGGTGGGTGCGGTCATTCGTGAGGTGTGGGAACAGGGTGGCCGCTTCGACGGGTGGAGCGAGCACTTCTCCTACCAGCGCTGGATGCAGGCCTGTGAGAAGGTCCTGCCGCAATTCGGGTTGGACGTCTACTGGTACACCACTCGTGAGCGCGAGCAGGCTGAGGTGCTGCCCTGGGATCATCTGGACTCCGGTTTGGACAAGGACTGGCTCTGGCAGGATTGGCAGGATTCGCTCACCGAATTCGAGCAGGACGACTGCCGCTGGACGCCCTGTTTTGATTGCGGCGTATGCCCTTCGATGGATACGGACATCCAGATCGGGCCGACCGGACGCAAACTGCTTCCGCTCACACCGGTCCCGGGTTTGCGGGTGCCCGCGTGAGCAAGAGGCAGCCTCCGGGCGGGCAGGCGCCGGTGGTGCAACGGATCCGGATCCGTTACGCCAAGCGGGGTCCGCTGCGCTTCACATCGCACCGGGACTTCGCCCGGGCCATCGAGCGGGCGATCCATCGGGCCAACGTCCCCATCGCCTTCTCACAGGGCTTCTCGCCGCATCCGAAGCTCTCGTTTGCCAGCGCCGCTCCCACCGGAGTGGCCTCGGAGGCGGAGTACCTCGAGATCGGGCTGCGTGAGCGCGTCTCGCCGGACGAGCTGCGCATCGCCCTCGATGCGGCGCTTTCGCCCGGGCTGGACCTGATGGAGGCGGTCGAAGCCCGCTCGACGGACAGCCTGGCCGATCGGATTACCGCTTCCCGGTGGCAGGTGGAGCTTCCCGGGGTGACATCCGACTCACTTGAGCAGGCGATCAAGCTCTTCCTCGCGCGCGAAGAGGTACTGGTCGAACGGCTGACCAAGCAGGGGCGCAGGACTTTCGACGCTCGCGGGGCGGTGCATTCAATGAGGCAGGTTCCGGCACCAGAAGTTGGGCCTAACGGGTCGATGCGGGTGCCGTGTGCCATACTCGACCTTGTCGTACGGCAGGTCACCCCGTCCGTGCGACCCGATGACGTCCTGTCCGGCCTGCGCGTTGTGGCCGACCTGGAACCGGCCGCGCCCGCGAGGGTGACCCGGCTGGTGCAGGGCACGCTGACGGCGCACGGAGAGATCGTTGATCCACTTTTACCGGATCGCGCTCTTCACCCGCACGAACCGGCCATCATCGGCGAGCGTTAGCCGCGCGGCTTTCGCTCACGACAGACTTTGCACAGGCGTTCCTGAGTGGCTGCGTGAGGTGCCTAAACGGCACAAGTGCGCCCGGGATCGCCAGAACTGGGAGAACAGTCCGGATGCTCGACAACGAGCCCAATGAACGGCACACAGATGCCGACACAGACAGCACCACAGACCGGCCCGAGAGTGTGGAGGCACCAAAGCGTCGGCGCACCAGCCGCAAAGCGGCCGCCGCCGATGAGGTAACCGGCGACGAAACCGAGGCGGAGAAGCCAACTCGGCGCCGTCGCAAGGCCGCCTCAGCCGACATTTCCGGCGAGTCAGAGGCTAACGAGGACATATCGTCCGAGGCATCGCCTACCCGCAAGGCGGCGGCGCCGCTCCTCTTCATGGCCCCTGAGCTGGTTGAGAAGCCGGTTCAGCCGGCCGTAGCGCCATCCGCCCCATCAGCTCCGGCTCCGGCTCCGGCTCCGGCTCCGGCTTCGGAAGAGACCGAGCCGGGTACCCGCCGCCAGCGGCGGCGCCGTTCCCGTAATGGCGAGCCTGACGAGACCGAGGCCGTGGCGGTCACCGAAGACGAGGCAGAGTCCGACGAGGACGAGGCCAGCCGTCGCCGTCGCCGCGGGCGTCGTGGCCGGGGTCGCGGCAAGGGCACCGCGGACGACGGCAACGACACCGACGACGACTCGACCTCCGGGCCTACTGCGGGTGCCGAGGGCGACGAGGAGTCCGAAGACGGTGAGGATGCACCGCTTCGCCGCAGGCGCCGCCGCCGCCGCAAGGGCGATGCGGACGCCGACGGCGATGCCGATGTGAACACCGTCGTCAAGATCCGTGAGCGCCGCAGCGCCGGTGACGAGGTGCAGGGTGTTTCCGGCTCGACCCGGCTCGAAGCCAAGCGGCAGCGCCGGCGAGACGGCCGTGAACAGCGCCGAACCAGGCCACCGATTCTGACCGAGGCCGAGTTCCTGGCCCGGCGCGAAGCCGTCGACCGGGTCATGGTGATCCGGGACAGCGGTGACCGTACTCAGATCGCGGTGATGGAGGACGGCGTGCTCGTCGAGCACTACGTCACCCGGGCCGCGTCCTCGACCATGGTGGGCAACGTCTACCTGGGCAAGGTGCAGAATGTGCTGCCCAGCATGGAAGCCGCGTTCGTCGACCTCGGGCGAGGGCGCAACGCGGTCCTCTACGCCGGTGAGGTCAACTGGGACGCGGCTGGGCTCGAAGGAAAGGCCCGTTCGATTGAGCAGGCCCTGAAATCGGGCGACTCGGTTTTGGTACAGGTGACCAAGGATCCGGTGGGACACAAGGGCGCCCGGCTTTCCAGCCACATCGCGCTCTCCGGCCGGCACCTGGTTTACGTGCCCAACGGCAACACCTCCGGGATCAGCCGCAAACTGTCCGATGTGGAGCGTCGGCGACTGCGGGACATCCTCAAGAAGCTTGTCCCCGAAGGCGCGGGCGTGATCGTGCGGACCGCCGCCGAGGGTGCTTCGGAAGAGGAACTCGCTCGCGATGTCACCAGATTGCAGGCGCAGTGGGAGGACATCCAGACCAAGGCGGCCGAGGGCGGCGCACCGGTGCTGCTCTACGCCGAGCCCGACCTGGTCATCCGCGTGGTCCGGGACCTGTTCAACGAGGACTTCAAGGAGCTGGTCATCCAGGGCGACATCGCCTCGGAGACAGTCGAGTCCTACCTGAGCCACGTCTCGCCCGACCTGGTGAGCCGAGTACGGCGCTATGCCGGGGTGGCCGACGTGTTCGCCACTTATCGCATCGACGAGCAGATCCTCAAGGGACTCGATCGCAAGGTGTTCCTGCCTTCCGGCGGCCACCTGGTGATCGATCGCACCGAGGCGATGACCGTGGTCGATGTCAACACCGGCAAGTACACCGGCGCGGGCGGCAATCTCGAGGAGACGGTCACCCGCAACAACCTCGAGGCGGCTGAGGAGATCGTCCGGCAGCTGCGGCTGCGGGACCTCGGCGGCATCGTCGTCATTGACTTCATCGATATGGTGTTGGAGAGCAACCGGGAGTTGGTGCTGCGCCGGCTGACCGAGTGCCTTGGCCGGGACCGGACCAAGCACCAGGTCACTGAGATCACCTCGCTGGGCCTGGTGCAGATGACCCGTAAGCGGATCGGCGCGGGTCTGCTTGAGGCCTTCAGCGAGCCCTGCGAGCACTGCAAGGGACGCGGTGTGTTGATCCACATCGAGCCGGTGCCCGAGCGCAAGCCGCCGGCACTTCCGCCGCCTGCACAGGTGAAGCAGATCGCGCCGGTCAAGAGCGAGCCCTACGTCGTGGACACGGAGGGCTATGACCTCTCCCGCTACGAGGCCTCCGAGGACGACGATCTGGAAGTCACCGAGGAGACCGAGGAAAGTCAGGTTAGGCGGCGCACCAGACGCGGAGGGCGTCGGCGCACTAGGCCCTGACCGTTCCCATACGTAAGCTGCCCGATGGACCTGACTGTCCATCGGGCAGTTTCAGTTTGGGAGGAATACCGACATGCGACCCATGTTCGTCACGGCGATCTTGAGTATGACCCTGCTATCCGCGGCGGCGTGCTCGGACAAAAGTCCTGACAAGCCAGGATCGACGCCCACCGGCGCCGGCCCGTCCGCCTCCTCGTCGGCAGGGACGACTGCCTCGCCCGGCTCCGGGCCGGTGGTCGGCGGAGTCGACAAGAAGACGGTTTGCGCGGGCTACGAAAAGGCCGTCGGCGAGGCACAGGCCAAACTTCAGGTGATTTTGCCGCAGTTGGCCGAGGCGATGGGCTCGCCGAGCAAGGCAGGGCCGGTGGTGACCGAACTCAAGACGGTGATCACCACCTTCGAGACCGCCATCGCGGCGGAGGCGGCGCGTTCGCAGGACGCCGAGCTGAGAGCGGCGATCGAGGCCGATCTCGCGGCCTGGCGGCAGGCCGGTAAGGACGCCCAGGCTGCCGGGGCGGATGCGGAGAAGGCGCTGGCCGCGCTGCAGACGCCGGAGTTCACCAAAGCGGGGGAGAAGGTCAGGTCGCTCTGCGAAAAGTGATTCTGCCCGTTATCTTTGCCCGCAAGGTACCCCCGAAGGAGACTTCCCAATGCGACGCATCCTGGTGGCAGCGGCTCTGTGTGCCGCGCTCCTACCCATTGCCGCCTGCTCGGATAAGCCCGCCAACAATGCCAATCCGACGGCAAACGCGACCTCGCCCGGCTCCACGCCGAGCCCGGGGTCCAGCGGCGCGCCGGGCAGCCCTGGACCTGGTGGCGGTCCTACCGGTACCTCCACCGACAAAGCGGCCTGTGAGGCCATCTCGGTGAAGCTGGGCGCGTGGGGTGGTGCCTTTGCTGAGGCGGCGGGCGGTCTGTCCTCGGCCGGCAACGACGTGAAGAAGGTGGAAGTCGTCGTCAACAAGGTAAAGGCGGCGAACACCAAATTCGCGGGAGAAATCCGCGCTGAGGGCGCGAATAGCAAGGATCCTCAGGTGAAGAAGGTGGCCGATGATCTGGCCGGTTCACTCGACAAGATCAATAGTCAGCTGAGCGCTCAGAAGGTGGCCGAGAACCCGGATTCCCTGGTGGCGATCTTCGAGGTGCCCGAATACGCCGCAGCGGCGGAGAACTATGAAAAGCTGTGCGGAGCCGCGTGAGCAAGCCGACTACCCGCCCGGTTTGGGCATCCGCTTAGTCATGACGTAGGCTTTCTCTTTGTGCGTGTGCTCACGCACATATGCGTGCGTGCACGCAAGCAAACTTCCGCCAGCAGCTACCGACAGGAGTCCGCGTCCCATGTACGCGATCGTCAAGACCGGCGGCAAGCAGTACAAGGTCGCCGAGGGCGACGTGATCGAGGTCGAGAAGCTCGCCGGTGAGCCGGGCGATGTGGTGGCGCTGACCGCGCTGCTGCTCGTGAACGGTGACGACCTGGTGACCGACGCCAAGAAGCTTGCCAAGGTTTCCGTCTCCGGTGAGGTCGTCGCCCACACCAAGGGCCCGAAGATCCGGATTCACAAGTTCAAGAACAAGACCGGTTATCACAAGCGCCAGGGTCACCGTCAGCCGTTGACCCAGGTCAAGGTGACCGGCATTAAGACCGGGAAGTAGGCAAGCGATGGCTCACAAAAAGGGTGCTTCCAGCTCACGCAACGGACGTGACTCCAACGCCCAGTACCTGGGTGTGAAGCGGTTCGGTGGGCAGGTCGTCAAGGCCGGCGAGATCCTGATCCGCCAGCGTGGCACCAAGTTCCACCCGGGTGACCTGGTCGGGCGCGGTGGCGACGACACACTGTTCGCTCTGGCTGCGGGCTCGGTGCAGTTCGGGCACAAGCGCGGTCGTAAGACCGTGAACATCGTGCCGACTGAGGTCTGAGCTTCGCACTAAAACACGCGGCGGGTGGGAGACGACGTCTCCCACCCGCTCTGCTTTGTTCTGGGAGAGGATGAGAACGTGGCGACATTCATAGACCGAGTCGTGCTGCATCTACAGGCAGGTGACGGCGGTCACGGTTGCGTCTCCATCCACCGCGAGAAGTTCAAGCCGTTCGGCGGCCCCGATGGCGGTAACGGCGGGCACGGTGGCAACGTCCTGCTCGTCGTCGACCAGAACGCGCACACCCTGCTCGACTTTCACTTCCGCCCGCATGTGAAGGCCAAGAGCGGTGGCGGCGGTGCCGGCTCCAACCGCGATGGCGCCAACGGCGGCGATCTGGTGCTGACGGTGCCCTCTGGCACTGTCGTGCAGACAATGAAGGGCGAGGTCATCGCCGACCTCGTCGGCGTGGGCACGACACTCGAAGTGGCACGAGGCGGCCGCGGTGGCCGAGGCAATGCCGCCCTGGCGAATTCACGGCGTAAGGCGCCCGGCTTTGCCGAGCTGGGCGAGCCGGGAGAGCGACTCGACGTCGTGCTCGAGCTCAAGAGCGTCGCCGATGTCGGCCTGGTCGGTTTCCCGAGCGCCGGCAAGTCGTCGCTCATCTCGGTGATCTCCGCGGCCAAGCCGAAGATCGCCGACTATCCATTCACGACACTGGTACCAAATCTCGGTGTGGTGCAGGCAGGTGAGCG
This sequence comes from Micromonosporaceae bacterium, assembly GCA_003543035.1. Lineage (GTDB taxonomy): Bacteria > Actinomycetota > Actinomycetes > Mycobacteriales > Micromonosporaceae > Rhizocola. The sequence continues at coordinate 6,824 of DPJL01000272.1, forward strand.
CGTCTACACGGTGGCAGATGTGCCCGGCCTGATTCCCGGTGCTGCCACCGGAAAAGGGCTCGGGTTGCAGTTCCTGCGGCACATCGAGCGCTGCGCGGTGCTCGCTCATGTCGTCGACACCGCGACCCTCGAGCCCGGCCGCGACCCCGTCGCGGACATCGACGCGCTGGAGGCGGAGCTCGCTGCGTACGGCGGGCTCGAGGAGCGGCCGCGAATCATCGTCCTCAACAAGATCGATGTCCCCGATGGCCGCGATCTGGCCGACATCGTCGAACCCGATCTGCAGAAGTACGGCTGGCCCGTGTTCCGGGTGAGCGCGGCGACCAGGGAAGGGCTGCAAGAGCTGGTTTACGCGCTCGGCCGGATGGTGGACGAGCATCGGGCGGCTCAGCCCATCCTCGAGCCGACCAGACTCGTGCTGCGGCCGTCTGCCGTGGACGATTCCGGCTTCATCGTCGAGCGCGATGAGGAAGGCGTCTGGGTGGTCTCCGGGACGAAACCCGAGCGCTGGGTACGCCAGACGACCTTCGACAACGATGAGGCGATCGGCTACCTGGCCGACCGGCTGGCCCGGCTCGGCGTCGAGGAGAAGCTGGCCAAGCTTGGTGCGGAGCCTGGGGATCCGGTCCGCATCGGCGAGCGCGAGTTCGATTGGCAGCCGACGGTGGAGGCCGAATTCGTTCCCACCAACCGTGGGGTCGACACCCGCTTGGAGGAGCAGGATTCCCGGCCGAAGGCATCGCAGCGGTTGGCCGCCCGCAAGGGTCGCCGGGTACGCGCCGAAGGTGACACCGCGGGCAACTGGAGCGACGAGCCAGCGGCCGAGTGAGAAACAGGCCGGAAACACAGCCTGGCTAACCTCGCATGGGTGTTGATCCAAAACAGGGAGATCACCCATCCGCACGTCATGCTGCTTGTCCGCAACGCCGAGGACGAGCTGTTGGAGCGTTACCCCGACCAGGTCCCGTCGCCTCTGGACGCAACTGCGCAATTCGTTGTCGCATATGTGATCGGCCGTCCGGTCGGCTGTGGCGCGCTCGCTTTGATCAGCGACACCCAGGCGGAAGTCAAACGGATGTATGTGCTGCCGGACCACCGCAGAACCGGGGTGGCCCGGCGGGTGCTCAAGGCACTGGAACGCCGGGCAGCCACGGCCGGAATTGAGACCGTCATCCTCGAAACCGGTGTGCGCCAAGGAGAAGCGCTCGGTCTCTACGAGGCGGCCGGTTACGAACGAACCGAGCCCTACGGCGAATACATAGGCAACCCCTATTCGGTGTGCTTCGTCAAGAAGCTGTGATCAGTCCAATCGCCTCGGTCGCCCGCGCCAGCGTTGCGGCGGCCCGAGGCCGGGCTCGCTGCGCGCCTTCTCGGAGCACTGCCGCGACATCCCGGTGGTCGAGCTTGGCGTATTCGCGCTGAATTGGCTCCAGTAAAGCGATTACGGCGTCGCACACGGATTCTTTGAGCTGTCCGTAAGAGGTGAAGTCGGTGGACTCACCCCGGCAGGCGGCGTAGATCTCCAGAAGATTGGTCACTCCGGGCTGGCGCTCCCGGTCACGGCGGACCAGGCCGCCGGTGTCGGTGACCGCCCGCATTATCTTGCGGCGCACCAGATCGACCGGATCGAGCAGCCCGACCACACCGGAGGTCACGATGTTGCTCTTGCCCATCTTCACCGCCGGATCGCTCAGGTCCATGATGCGTGCGGCGAAGGCCGGGTGCACGCCCCGCGGAACGGTGAAAGTGTTGCCATAGCGGGTGTTGAAGCGGTAGGCGACGTCACGGGCGAGCTCCAGATGTTGGGCCTGATCGTCGCCCACCGGTACCTCGTCGGTGTCGTGCAACAGGATGTCGGCCGCCATCAGCACCGGATAGGTGAGCAGACTCAGCCGTACCGGGTTCGGCCCCGAAGACCCCTCCCTGAATTGGATCATCCGGCGGGCCTCCCCGTACCCGGTCGTGCACTCCAACAGGTAGTGCAGCTGCGCGTGTTCGGCCAGGTGGGACTGGACGTACATGGTGGTGCGCATGGGGTCGATGCCGGCGGCGAGGAGCACAGCCGCCTGTTCCAACGTGAGGTCGCGCACCCGTTTCGGGTCGTGTTCGACCGTCAGCGCGTGCAGATCGACGATCATGACGACCGACTCGCTGTGGTGTTGGGCGGCCACCAAAGGCTGGATGGCCGCCAATAGATTGCCCAGTTGCAGGTGGCCTGTGGGCTTGAATGCGGTGAGGCTGCGGGTCTGTTGCAGGGTCGCGGTCATGGTGTGCTCCTTGTCGCGCAGAGCCCAACCGGAGCACCAAAAAAGCCGCCCGGTTGGGCGGCCTGGAATGTGTGGGTACGCGGATGCGGGCCGCCCGTCAGGGCAGCCACCAGCTCATGGTTATCGTCATCCGCACGGGGGTCATTTTCCCGGTTCGGGGCGGATCTGACAAGGGGCCACTGGCTCCTCTCGTGGGGTGATTTTTTGGGTTCACTTGAGTTTCGTGGGGGCTGGGGCTCGCGGGGAGGCCGGATGCATCGCTTGATCGTGTTGGTGGAGCGGCAGCCTGGGCCGCAACGGGTGGAGATCATCCGGGCCGAGAGTCTGTTGGCCAGCGCGGTGGTGTGCGGGGTGCGCGATCTCGAGGTGACCGGCCGCCGGGTGATCCGGGTGCTGAGTGAGCGGCAGGCGCGGCCCGAGGTATTGATCGCCGCGGATCTCATCGTGCGGTTGCGTGGGTTGACCCCGTTGCTCAGTGAGGAGGAAGTGGCGGTTCTGCTGGATCTGCTGACGCTATGAAAAGTCGTGATGACCCGGGGTTGGCAGCGAGCGGATCCGGTCAGGCAGGATGGGGCCCATGTCTCATCGCAGCCTGACCCATGCCGAGGCCATCGCCAGGGCAGCAGTGGTCCGCAAGCTCGCATACGAGCTTGACGTCGACTTGACCGGTGGCCCGGATACCTTCCGGACCGTGACAACGGTTCGCTTCACGGCCGACGAAGGCGATGCGACCTTCCTCGAGGTGCGGCCGGAGAGGCTGATCAGCGCGACCTTGAACGGCGCGCCGCTGCCGGCGGAGGTCGTCGAGGGCAGGCTGGAGCTCGGTCAGCTGGCGGCGGAGAACGTGGTGGTGGTGACGGCGGAGTTCGCCTACTCCCACTCCAGCGAGGGG
>DPJL01000271.1 GCA_003543035.1 Micromonosporaceae bacterium
GGGCTGCCGCGCGGGAAGGGATGGGCGAGCCGGCCGCGGAGAGAAGGGTCAGCGGGGCTGCCGCGGGAAGAGTCGACGGGCCGCCGGGGGGAGTGGTGTCGTTGACGGCGCCGAGTGCCGAGGCGGCGCTCGCATGGGCTACCGCTTGCCGCGAAAAGGGGGTGGCAGTCGGATGCTTCCGGCCACCGTCCACCCCGGATAGTCGCTCGCGACTGCGACTGACCGTCAACGCAGGCGTGCCATACGAAGACTTCGCGCACGCACTGGAGGTGATCGAGCGATGCCGTCCCTCAGCGGACTAGTCCTCGTAACCGGCACCGACACCGGAGTGGGTAAAACCATTGTCACCGCTGCGATCGCGGCTGCAGCAACAATAGCCGGGCTGAGAGTCGCCGTCATCAAGCCGGCCCAGACCGGAGACGATTCCGACGAAAAAGTTGTCCGGCAGCTCGCCGCACCGAGCCTGCTAACCACATTGGTCTTCTATCCGGATCCGCTGGCACCGCTCGCCGCGGCACGCGTATCGGGAAGAGAGCCGCTCGACATCGGTGCGGTGACAGAGGCCGCAACAAAGGCCAGCGAGGCGCATGACCTTGTCCTGATCGAGGGTGCGGGTGGCCTACTCGTTCCGATGGGTCCGAAGTGGACGATGGCCGACTTGGCCGCGGAACTCCAAGCCCCCGCGATCGTGGTGACCCGGCCGGCGCTCGGCACGCTCAACCACACGGCGCTCACCCTGGAAGCCTTGCAGCGCAGGGATATCCCGTCCTACCTCGTGCTCGGCTCCTGGCCGGCTGAGCCGGAGTTGGTGCACTACACCAATCTGGCGGACTTTCCGGTCGAGTTGCACGGGAAGCTGCCCGAAGGCGCGGGGGAAATGGAACCGGGTGCGTTCCGGCAGAACGCACCCGGGTGGCTATCGCCGATATTGCACGGCAATTTCAGTATTTGATGATGTAGGTGACCTCGGAGCCGTTCTTGGCCATCCCCGGGGCGTACCAGACGTTGCCTTCCCAGGTGAAGGCGATCTTCGAGTATTTGTGGATGTTATCCGCGAAGTGGGTGTTGTAGGCGCCGCAAAGGTCATGGTACTTCGTGCCGAACATGTTGCTGCGCACGGTGACCGGACCCACTAGACGTTCATCGGCCGAGAGCCACAGTGCATAGGTACCCCCATTGATAATGTTCTGTTCAATGGTGATATCGACCTTTTGCGGATTCGGCCCGTTGTCGATGTAGTAAAGCAGCGCACCAGAGTTGTTCTGGCCGGGCTTGCCGGCGATCCAGTTGTGCCGGATCACAAGCTTCACGTCGGTCTGCTGGATCGCGCCGCCCAGTCCGGAGACGTGTGCCTCGGTCGGGTTGTACTGATCGTCCACATAGTTGTCTTCGATCAGCGCGCTGTAGCCCCACTCGATGCCCCGCTGCACGTCATGCACGTAGGTCCGCCGGATGGTCAGGTTGATCGTCTTGCCGGCGGTAATCCCGCGATCGATCCGCTCGTCTTTGGACTTCGAGGTCACCTCAACGTCCTCGATGAGCGTGTTCTTGACGTTCCAGTCGATCCAAATGCCCGGGCAGTTGCCGCACTGCACCCGGGATCGCTTGACCGTGACGTTGTCCGCCTTGATCCGGATGCCGCCGCGGAAGTCTTTGGCGTCAAGCACTTCGCCCGCCGTCTGGGCGAGGTAGAGGCCGTTTACGGCGGTCAGCGTGACGCCGGTGTGCTTCCAGCCGGTGTTCGTCGGCGATGGGAAGCCGGCCGGGATCGGCAACGGAGGCCGTGGCTTGAGCGGAGTGGTCTTCTTTGGCGAGGGAGTCGCGGTCGGCGTCGCAGCAGGAGTCGCCGACGGCTCGGGCACCTCGGTCGCGCTCGAAGTCCCTTCTGCGGAGGGAGTGCTCTGCAAAGCCGAGGTCTTGTCGGACGGGCCGCCTTGCACTGTCTGCTGGACGATCACGGCTGCCGCAACAACCGCCATCAGGGCAACACCGACCACGATGAGGCGGTGGTTGCGGCCCTCGGGGCTGATGAACTGCTTCCATATCCGCACTCGCCGACGGTATCCCTAGTAGATGGACGCGTGATGCCATCTGTCGGAAATCAGCCCGCTACCTCGCGACCACGAACGAATCGGGCATTTTGAAGCTCAAATTGCTCGGGCACCAGGGCGCCCGCACCACGTTTACGCTGCGCAAAAGAGCTGCCGTTTCGGCTACCACCACCGAGGCCTCCATTCGCGACAGTTGCGCCCCGACACAGCGATGCGCCCCGGCGCCAAACGCGAGATGGCGCCGTGAACCCTGTTGCCCCGGAACGAAATCGGGGCCGGCCAGCTCGAGACCTGCCTGCTCGAGCCAGAGAACGATGCTGCGGCCCTTCGGAATGCTGACGCCACCGAGATTTACGTCACGCCCGGCCACTCGCCGCCAGGTCGGAATGGGCGGCACGAGCCGCAGGCCCTCCTCGACGACGTCTTCCACCTCGATCGTTCGCTCGGCGATGCCGTCAAGCACACCGTGCTCGCGGGTCAGCCGATGCATCAGCAGCGTCAGGAACTGCGAGGTGGTCTCCTGCCCGGCCACCAGCAGGAAGAACAGTGCTCCGATTGGGGTGTCCCGGTGCAGGCCGGCCAGGGCGGTGTGGTCGCGCAACTCACCGGCCATGCCACCTGCTTTCTGCACAAATTCTCTGAGTACCAGGTGAAAGCGCCCAACCGTTTCGGCGAGCTCCCGTTGGCGCGGCTCGTCCACCGGTGCCCAGAAGAGTTCGAGAGCCGCCCGGGAGAACTCCTTCACCACCACCGCGTCCGAGTCGGGCAGCTCGACCAGCCGGGCCAGGACAAGCAGCGGCAGGTCGGCAGCCAACTCAGCGTAGAGGTCCACGGTCTCGCCCGCATCGAGCCGCTTGACCAACAGACCGACCCGATCCCGCACCAGGTCGGTGAGCCAGGGCCGCAAAGCGTTGACCCGGTCGAGGTGCAGCGCCCGTTCGGTGATCTCGCGGATCTTCGGATGGGAGAAGCCGCCGTTGTTCGCGAGCGTCGCGGGGAGGCGGAAGCGGTGAGCGGCTAGGACGCGCAGGGCGCTGACCGGCATGGGCGTGATCGCATCCAGGGCGTTGTCCGGGCCGAACGTCTGCGGGTCGGCGAGCACCTGCTTGATCAGGCGATGCGAGGTGACCACCACGTGGGGGACTCCCACGTGATCGGTCACCTCGACGATCGCCTGCTCAAAGCGGGGCTCGTCCCACGTACGGAACAACACCCGGTCACGTTACTTCACCAGGCTCGATTCGGGCTCAGCCCCTTCCTCCAGCTGCTCAGCCTCCTCCGCCGCTGGCGGCTCGGGCTCGCGAGAGCGCCGGATCCGGCGACTGATGACTCGGCTCACCGGCAGGATGATCGCCACCGCGACGAGCAATGCGAGCAGAGTGCCCGCGATCGGCCGCCCGGCGAAGCCGGTCAGGTCGCCGTCGAAGACGCGCAGAGACTGGCGGAATGAGATCTCCAGCAATCCGCCGAGGACGAAGGCCAAGACCATGGGGCCGGGCTCGAAACCGGTCTTTTTCATCAGGTACCCGAGAACGCCAAAACCAATGACGACAAGCATGTCGAACGCACTGTTGTTGATGGTGTAGACGCCGAGCAGGGTCACCGTGACCACGATGGGCGCGAGGATGGATTCCCGGATGGCAACCATCTTCACGAAGATCCCGACCAGCGGGATGCTCATGATGAGCAGGAAGATGTTCCCGATGTACATCGAGTCGATCACGCCCCAGAACACGGCCGGGTTCTCGGCGATGAGCTGTGGACCGGGCTGGATGCCTTGCAGCACAAGCGCTCCGAGGATAAGCGCCATCACCGGGTTGGTTGGGATGCCCAGCGTCAACAGTGGGATGAAAGATGAGGTCGCCGCGGCGTTGTTGGCCGTCTCCGGGCCGGCCACCCCCTCGATCGCCCCTTTGCCGAAGCGCTCAGGCTGCTTGGCCACCTTCTTCTCCAGCGCATAGGAGGCCATCGACGACAGGGTGCCGCTGCCACCCGGCAGCGCTCCGAGTAGGAAGCCCACGAGCGAGCCGCGGGCGACCGCGCCCCTGGATTCGCGCCAGTCTGCTCGGGTCGGCCACTTGTTGGAGATCTTCATGTGAGCGAAGGTCGCCCTGGCTCGATGGTCCAGCGCATAGAGAATCTCGCCCACCCCGAAAAGGCCCATGGCGACGGCGACGAAGTCGAGACCGTCAAGCAGTTCGAGACTGCCGAAGGTGAACCGGGAAGCACCCAGCACCGGGTCCTGCCCGACCGTGGCCAACATGAGCCCGCCCGCCGCCGCGATCACACACTTGATCGTCGAGCCACTGCCCAATGTGGACACCAGCAGAATGCCCATCAGGGCAAGGATCGTGTATTCGGGTGGGCCGAACCGTAGGGCGTATTCGGCCAGGATCGGTGCTATGAAAGTCAATCCGAGGATGCTGACCGTCCCGCCGATGAACGACCCGATGGCCGAAATGCCCAAGGCCGACCCGGCTCGGCCCTGCTTGGCCATCTGATAGCCGTCCAACGTGGTGATCACACTGGCCGCTTCGCCGGGCAGTTGGAGCAGCACCGAAGTGATTGTCCCGCCGTACATCGCGCCGTAGTAGATGCCCGCGAGCAGGATGATCGCCGACTCCGGCGGGATCTCATAGGTGATCGGCAGCAATAGCGCGATAGTGGCAACCGGCCCTAGCCCGGGCATCACCCCGATCACCATGCCGATGACGACTCCGGCCAGCACCCACAACAGGTTCGACGGCTGCAACGCTACTTGGAAGCCGGAAATGATGGGGTCAAAGAAGTCCACGGGCCACCTATCCGATCAGCCTGGGCAACGGGGCACCCAGCAGCTCGATGAAAAGCACGTGGAAGACGGCGGTGAAGCCCACACTGGTCAGCACCGTGACCTTCCACGACTCCCGGCCGAGCACCTTGAGCCAGAACACAAACAACCCCACGCACGCCAGCTCGAAGCCGATCACGTTGAACAGCAACACAAACGCCACGAGGCTCGCCACACCGAAGGCGATCCCCAGAGAGCTGCGGGTAAAGCTTTCGCATTCGTCCTTGCCATGCCCGGACACCAGCAGCCAGATCGATGAGACAAGAAGCAGGCAGCTGACGATCGCGGGCCAGAACCCGGGTTCGGGCGCGGTGGGAGTCCCGACCTTCAGCGACAGCGAATAGAGCAGACAGGCCACCCCCAACCCGAGTGGGACCAGGGTGGCGGCGAGGCGGACAGCCCGCCCCGCCGGCACGATGTCGGTGGTCATTTCGGCTGGATTCCAAACTTCTCGGCGAGGACCTTGTAGCGCTCCAGGTCCGACTTGATCCGCTTGGTGAGCTCCTCGCCGCTGAACTGGCGGCGCTCGATGAAGTTGTCCGCGAGGAACTGGCCGTACTCGGTGGATCTGGTGGCCTCCTGGAAGGCTTTGGCGAGGACCGATACCACGTTGTCAGGCATCTTCGCCGGCCCGGCAACGAAGCGGGACTGGTCGACCACGAGATCGAAGCCGGCCTCCTTGATCGTCGGCAGGTTGGGCAGCAACTGGCTGCGCTCGGCGCTGAAGATCGCCAGTCGTCGCATGTCACCCGAGACGACGTACTTGTTGGATTCGGCCACCTGTGAGGCGGCGACGTCGACCTGCTTGCCCAGCAGTGCGGTGACCGCAGGGCCGCTCCCGCCGAAGGGAACGTCAATCGCGTCGATCCCGGCCTCCTTGTAGAAGGCGAGCTGTGAGAAGTAGACGCCGGTCCCGACTCCGGAGTGGGCGAACTTGAGCTTCTTCCCGGTACCCTTCTCTTGCAACAGATCCTGGATTGTCTTATATGGAGAGTCCTTGTGCACGATGATGACAATGTTCTCCACCGTCAGCCCGGTGACGATCTTCATCTCCTCGAGCTTGACCTCTTGCGCGTTCTTCACGACCAGAGGCGTGATGGTGAACAGGGATGAGGGCGGGAAGGCGATCTTGTAGCCGTCCGGCTGCGCACCCAGCACCTCTTTGGTGCCGACCACGGCGGCGGCACCCTCCCGATTGACTACCACTACCGACTGGCCGAGTGGCTTTTCCAACCCTTTGGCCAATGTCCGGGCGATCAGGTCGGTGCTTCCACCCGGAGCGAAGGGCACCACCCACTCGACCGCGTGATCCGGGTAGGTCGACTTCGCGGGGCTGTCGGTCTTGAGATTGCCGCACGCGCCGAGCAGGAGGCCCGACCCAACCCCCGCACCCAGCCTCAGTAAATCCCGGCGGCTGTAATCGCGCGTCAATGCGTCCACTTGTTTCCTCCTGGTTGCGCTCCGGTTAGGGATGCCACACCGATGTGGTCAGGGTCACTATGGGCGCCCACGGCCTATGCGTCGCCGTCACAGGCGAAAACTTGCGGAACATCAGAGGTAACGAGCGCCCGGATGCGCAGTAATCTGCGGTAGTGCGGGTACTAGTGGTCGAGGACAACTTCCGGGTGGCCCGGGGGTTGGAGACCGCGCTGCGCCAGCGGGGTTACGACGTAATCCGGGCAGGGACCGCAGCCGAGGCGCTCGCCGCGCCACCGGTCGATCTTGTGTTGCTCGATATGGGCCTACCCGACCGTGATGGCCTTGAAGTCTGCCGCGAGCTGCGCCGCCGCGGCGATGTTGCCATCATCGCGGTCACCGCTCGGGGTGGGGAACGCGACCGGGTTGACGGCCTGCGCATCGGCGCCGATGACTATGTGGTGAAGCCCTTTGGCGTTGCCGAGCTGCACGCCCGGATCGACGCGGTGATGCGGCGTGCCGCGCGGCAGCAGACCCCGCAAGCGACTGTCGTGATTGGAGACGTGACCGTCGACCTGGACGCCCATCGAGTCGAGGTGGATGGGCGGGAGATTGCGTTGACGCGCAAGGAATTCGACCTCATCGCCGTGCTCGCGAAGCAGCCGGGCACCGTGGTGACCCGGGATCGCCTGGCCGCCCTGGTATGGCATACCACCTGGGCCGGCAACGCCCACACGCTGGAGGTGCACATCGCCTCGCTGCGGGGCAAGCTCGGCCGGCCGCGCCTCGTGCAGACGGTTCGCGGCGTGGGCTACCGGCTGCGTATCGAGCCGGACGGCGGTTAGCATGCGCCGCCGCGCCCTTCTCGGTGCCGGGGTAGCTGCCACAGCTATGGCGGCCGCAACGGCTTGGGCGCTGCGGTCAGACCAGAAACCAGCCCCGGTAAGCACTCTCGCCGAGCTTCGGGTCGCCACCGGGCCGCCGGGAGCGGTCTATCGGGCCCTCGGCGGCGAGCTCGTAAAGGTGCTTGCCGAGCGATTCCCGCGCAGCCGGGTCAGCGAGATCCAGACCGGTGCCTCGGTGGACAATCTCGCCCTGCTTGCGAACGGCGGGACGGAGCTCGGGATAACCTCGCTCGATTCGACCGTCGAGGGGCTCTCTCTTGGTACCCCCAAAGATGTCACCGCAGTCGCCCGCCTCTACGACAGCTGGCTGCATGTGGTCGTGCTGCAGGAGAGTCCACTTAGGACCTTCGCCGACCTCGACGGCCGCACAGTGGCAGCGGGAGCCGCCGGCTCCGGGACCCGCTTCACCTTCAACCGGCTCATCGCGGTCGCGGGCATCAAGCCCGCTCTGGTGACCGCGACGCAGGCGGAAAGCGTTGAGCTGCTTGCCACCGGACAGGTGCATGCCATGCTTTCGCTCACCGGGATCCCGACCCCGGCCGTGACCCGGCTCGCCGAGGCGATGCCGATCCGGATGATCCCGCTGGACTCCTACGACCAGACCATGTTCGACAGATTTGGCGAGCTCTACACCCCCGCGACAGTGCCGTCCTCGGCTTACCCCGGGGTCCCCGCGACTGCCACGCTTACCACCCCGAACCTGTTGCTGGCCCGGCCAGAGTTACCGGCCGACGTCATCGAGATCGTGGCGAGGGCGCTGTTCACCGAACGGGATCGCATCGCTCGGGGGCATCCGGAAGCCAACAGGCTCAACACCCGGACCGGGATTGCCACTAGACCGGTGCGGCTGCACGAAGGTGCGTTGCAATACTTCCGCTCGGTCAAGCCTTAGCTGACGTCGGCAGCGGGGAGGCTGAGCACCACTTGCAGACCGCGCGGTTCGGCCGCTTGCAACTCAAGCCTGCCGCCCCACGCGTCCACCAATTCAGCACAGATCGCCAAGCCCAGCCCTGTTCCGGGGGTGTCGGCCTGATTCGCCGCACGCCACTCCCGGCTACCCGCTTTGGCAAGCTCGTCGTCGGAGAGCCCGATACCGTTGTCCCGCACCGAAAGCACAAGGTCTGAGTCGGCCCGCGCCACGGCAACTACAACCGACGTACCTCCGCTGAGCCGGCACGCGTTGCCGACCAACTCGTCGAGGAGGCTGCCCAGCGCATCGGCGGGCGCATAGGTCCCGGCATCGGCAACGCCATTGGCGATCTCCACGGTCACCGTCATGCCCGCGTCGGCGGCAACCTGCCGCCACCGCCGAGCGTGCTCCACAACCGTTGGTACGACTGGCTGTGCGGTCCGGGTCAGGGGGGTGCCGCCGACTGCGGTGAGAGCCAGCATGTCCTCGACGACGTGTTCCATCTCCTCCACTTCGGCGACCGCGATCTCGTGCAAGTCGCGGCCCGCTGGTTGGACATAGCTGGAGAGGTTGTCGACCGCAAGCCGAAGGCTCGCAAGGGGATTGCGTAGCTGATGCGAAGCGTCAGCGGCGAAGCTTCGTTGCCGTCGCATGGTGCGGACCACGGTGTCGATCATCGTATTGAACGATGATGCGAGCCGCCTCAACTCAGGCGGCCCAACCACGGTGAGGGCACGCGCGTCCAAACGGCCCGCCGCAATCGCCACTGTGGCCTGGTCAAGATCGCGGACCGGGCGCAGCACCCAGCGCGCGAGCTGGACGGTCGCGGCCACCAGGACCAGGAACGGCAGGAAGCCCAGCGCCGCCAGCTCACCCCAGCGGCCCAGCACACCCGCTCGCAGCTGATCGGTCGGGGAGACGATGGCGACCGCGGCGATCACGCCGGTGTCGCGGCCTACCGGTTCCACCACCACCATCGGCACGGCTCGCCATGGCCAGACCGCGGCGATGTCCTCCGAACGCCGGCCGGCAAAAGCGGCGGACAGACCATTGCGGACCGCCGGGAGATCGGCGTCGAAAAAGGGACGCGATGCCACCAGGAGCCGGCCGTCGGGGGCGTAGATAGCCACCGCGATGCCGTAAACCTCGTCGTAGTGCGCGATTTCCGCGGTCAGCGCGGCGATCCGGCCGCGGCGCAACGCGTCGTCGGTCAACGAGGCGAACCGGTCGGCGTCGGCGAGCCGGTCGAGATAGACCGCCTGGGTCTCGCGCTGGGCTATGAAGGCCGCCAGCGGCACGCCCAGCGCAGCGACCAGTGCCACCAACAGGGGCACCAGCACGGCGACAAGACGACTGCGCATTGCCTGATCGTCGCGCATGATCGGCGCTGGCGAGCTAGCCCATTTGGCTCAAATCGGCTGGCTTCGCGAGAAAGGCCGAGGTTCCGGTGCGGGCGATCTCACCCTTTTGCAAGGGCGACGCGGGCGCGACCTGCGTGCGGGACACCACGACTCCCTGGCCGATCTCGGCTTCGGTGCAGATGTACTCCGGCGTGGTCATGAAGTTCCATCGGGCATCCCGCAGGCAGAGCCGGAATCCGTCCCGGCGAGCCCAGAGCGCCAGTCCTGCCAACTCTGGGCCGATGTTGTCCGCGGCTATCTCCACTACCACCGGCCTTCCGGCCGCGTGACTCTTCAACGCTTGCAAGGTTTTCGGGACGTTCGGATAATCGTCGTTGGGGAAGGTGCGGAAGCCCGGCACTATCACCAGCAGGGCCACGCCGACCAGTGCCGGCCAGACCGGGTGAGGATGGGGCAGCCTCGCACAAATCCACATCGTCAGCCCGATGGCCGCGAACAGTGGCACGGACCAGGAGAAGAAACCCATGTACGGGTCTTCGAGCTTGTCGATTCCGGCGTAGGCGTAGTACGCGAGCAGGAGGGTGACGATCGCGCTGAGCCACAGACCCGCGCGGACGAACGGGTGTTTGAAGCGTGTCAGGGCGATCATCACCACTGCCGCGAGTGC
>DPJL01000414.1 GCA_003543035.1 Micromonosporaceae bacterium
TCAGCAGCGGCGCGGCCATGATGGCCCAGAGGCTGAAGTGGGAGCGGTATTCGGTCGGGGTCATCCCGCCGTTGCCGACCTCCAGCATGTCCGGGTCGTTCCAGTGCCCCGGCCCAGCCCATTGCGGAAGAGCCCGGTTGAACTGGGCCTTGCCGATCATGCTGCCCCAGTTGTCACTGATGTCACCGGTGGTACGCCACAGGTTTCCGTAGTCCTTGCCCCACTCCCAAACGCGCGGCGGGCCGGTGCGGCCCCACTCACAGATGGAGTAGACGATCGGGCGCCCGGTGGCGGCCAATGCGTCACGCATGGTGCCGTAGCGCTGCCTCGCGTCCACGCCTTGGTTATTGCAGTTGTCGTACTTCAAGTAGTCGATTCCCCAGGAGGCAAACAGATTCGCGTCTTTGACCTCGTTGCCGAGGCCGCCGGAGAAGCCGATCGTGTTACAGGTCTTGGTGCCGGCACTGGTGTAGATGCCAAGCTTCAGGTTGCGCGCGTGGGCGTAGTCGGCCAGGAACTTGATACCCCTTGGGAATCGGGTCAGGTCGGGCTTGAGGTTGCCGTTGCCGTCCCGCGAATTGGGGGCCGGGACAGCCCAGCAGTCGTCGAGGTTGACGTATTGGTAGCCCGCCTCGCGCAACCCCTGGTTGACGAAAATGTCAATTATGCCAAGGACCATCGCCTCGTTGAAGTCGGCGCGGCAATGGGTGGAGTTCCAGTTGTTGAAGCCCATCGGGGGCGTCCGGGCGAGCCCGTTGTCCAGCGCGAGGGCTGGAGTAGCCGGGGCGCTCAGTGTGATCGCCACCGCCGTGGTGGCAACCATCACCGCCGACGCCAGGATGGAAAGCAGCTTGCGCATTGTTCTCCCTACGAAATCGTGATCTTGTCGAGATTCGGTCCCCCGTTGGACGTCGTACTCGTGAGGCGGACCGCGTGGGTGCCCGAGCCCAGGGAAATCGGGACGGTGGCGGTGTTCCAGGTGGACCAGGCCCCGGTGCCGGGGAAGTTGACGGTGGTGCCGTTGACAGTCATCGGCCGATTCGTGGTGGTGCCGTTGGCATATCGGATCGTGAGTGAAGTTGCGGGGCCGGTGACGGCGAATTCCACATAGGACCCCGCGACGTTGTCCAGATTCACGAACCCGCTCCCGGTGAAGCCCGCATGATTGGACTCCACGACACCCTGCGAAATGGTGGCGCTCTCTGCTTGGTACTCCCGTGCGGGAGGCGGCGCGGTGGCAAGCTGGACCTCGAGATGGTCCAGATTCGGGCCACCTGCCGACGAAGCCGAGGTGGCGCGCACGAGGTTCGTCCCGGCGTTGACCGGCACATTGATGACCGTGCGGGTGTCCCAGTCGTTCCACGCCGGAGTCGGGATGAAGGAGAGGTCGTTCGCGACGAGCGTGCCGTTGACGGTGATGTCCATCGGCCGGGTGGTCGTGGAACCGTTGGCGTACCTGAAGGTCAGCGTCGCCGTCCCCGCCGCCGGTGCACTGACGGCGAATTGCACATACGACCCCACGACGTTGTCGAGGTTGACGAAACCTGTACCGGTGAAGCCGGTGTGGTTCGACTCAACGACTCCTTGACTGATGGTCGCCGACTCGGCCTCGTACCTTGTCTTGCCGGGCGGTGGCGCTGTGCCGCTCCACTCGTAAGCGCGCATGTTCCTGATGAGCATGTGGCAGTCCTGTAGCGACCCCGACGAGTCGCCGAGCGACCGGTAGATCCCCCACTTTGGCCGGACCCGATCCTCCAGCCAGATGTCCACGTTGCTACGCGTGACGTCGATGACGGTGTTTGACCCGTCGCGCAACACCCATCGCACGCGTCCTGTCGAGGCGTCGCCGATGACCATCTCAAGCTCGACATCGATCCATTTGTTCTGCAGCGGAACGAGATCGGCCACCCCCACGATCACGCCGCCCGCTTGGAGCTCGATCTTCTGAACTCCGCTGTGACGCCGCAAGGACATCACAATCATCGGGAGGGTACCGGTTCCAGGCGCCTTGGTCTGCATGATGTGCGTGAAGGAGGTGGTCGACTTCAACGTGGTGGGAATGAACATCTGATGCGTGAGCTTCCACGTCTCGCCCTTGTTGAGGATGAGGTTGCCGCCGTCGGCCACCATCCCCTTGACCTCCTGGCGCTGCCGGTCACTCGGGTTGTCGCGATCGACCATGTGCATGTTGAACCGGTAGGTGTCGCCCTGCACGAAGATGTGCGGCTGCCCGGCCGGATGCGAGTTGGCCCGATCGTCCTCGATCCCCTCGAACGCGCCGAGCCCGTGCACCGCAGGCGAAGGCGACCACCGCAGCTGCCAATCCGCCAGTGCCACCGGCGCGGCACTGGCAGGCACTGCGGCCAGCGGAGCCGCAAAGAGCGCGGCCCCACTGGCCACCATCAAAGTCCGCCGCTTCATCACTCCCGCCTTCCGTGTTGATCATGAACTTAAGGTCTTGTTCGACGGCGTGTCGACGTTCCCAGCGTCTTGGTCAACGTTAAGAAGTGGTGATCTTGTCGAGGTTGGGGCCGCCGTTGATGGTCGTTGACGTCAGGCGGACGGCATGGGTGCCCGCGCCCAACGAGACCGGCACGTTTGCCACGGACCACGTGGTCCACTCGCCGGTGCCGGGGAAGTTGACCGTCGTGCCGTTGAGGGTCATCGGCCGGTTTGTGGTGGTGCCATTGGCGTACCGAACGGCCACGGATGTCGCGGGTCCGGTGACGGAGAATTCCACATAGGAGCCCACGACGTTGTCCAAATTCACGAACCCGGTCCCGGTAAAGCCCGCGTGATTCGACTCCACCACGCCTTGGCTGATCGTGGCGTTCTCCGCTTGATAGTCCGTACCGCCGCCTCCGGTCGGGCCGGCGAAGTCGAGGCAGTCTAGGCTCGGCCCGCCGTTGGCGGTCGTCGACGTGACGCGAATGAGGTTTGCCCCAGCGTTGACCGGAGCCGACACAGTCGTTGTCCCCCAGGTGGTCCACGCTCCGGTGCCACCGAACGCCGGCGTGGCAACGACTGTCCCGTTGACCGCGACCGACATCGGCCTGCTCGTCGTGGTGCCGTTGGCGAACCGGAACACCAACGAGGCCGTTCCTGCCGCTGACGCGGTAACGGCGAATTCCACGTACGACCCCACAACGTTGTCCAGGTTCACGAACCCGGTGCCGGTAAAGCCCGTGTGGTTGGACTCCACCACACCTTGGCTGATCGTGGCGCTCTCCGCTTGGTAGCGCACACCCGCGGGCGGTGGCGGATCGCCATACAACACGCCATTGATGCGCACGTTGCTGAGCACGACATCGTTGGCGTTGCTGATCTGCGGCGCCGGCGTGTCGATAGCCGTGAAGGTGCTGTTGGTCATATGGAAGTGGTTTAGCTTGCTCTGCGAGATTCCGTTGATACGCAAGGCATAGGGCGCGTCGTTGATGGTCAGGTTATCGACGTGGATGTTGCGGAAGACCGGATAGACGATCGGGCCGAAACCCGGGCCGGTGAGGCTGTAGTTCATGTCGATGTGAATGGCACCGCGATCGCACGGCCCCCCGGAAATGTTGCGCACGTTGATGTTCTCGACCGTCCCGCCACGACGCTGGTTGGTCTTGAGGTAGACCGCGTGGAAGTTGTTGTACGACGAGCCGCGTTGGATGGTGCAGTCCTGGGCGAAGACGTTGCGTACCCCGCCGGACATCTCACTGCCGACGGTGATCGCTCCCCAGCGGCCGAGGAACGTGCAGTTGTCGATGACGATGTTCTGTGAGGGGACACCGACACGCCGACCATCGGTGTCCCGGCCCGACTTGATGGCGATGCCATCATCCCCGGTGTCGAAACGGCAACCGGTGATGTGCACGTCGGTGCTCGCCTCCGGGTCACATCCGTCCACCATGCCGCCGCGGGTGAAGACCTTGATGTTGCGCACTGTCACGTTCGTGCACAGCACCGGGTGCACCGCCCACATCGCCGAGTTGCGGATGTCCACGTCGGCGACCAGCACGTTGGTGCAGCGGTAGAGCTGAATCATGTTGGGCTTGAGAAAGTGCCCGTCGCCGAACTGACGCTGATTGATCGGCACTCCGTCGACCGCCATCTGCTGCAGCGCATCCCAATCCGGCCCGCGCTGCGAGTCGAACCCGAACCAGGGCCCCGCCTGCGCGTTGCCGTCGATGATCCCGGCTCCGGTGATGGCCACGTTGGTCTTATCGATCGCATAGATGAACGGCGACCAGTTGTAGCACTCGATTCCCTGCCATCGGGTGAAAACCGTTGGCATGTAAGCGCCCGTGTCGGTGCGGAAGCGGATCGTGGCCCCGCTCGCCGCATGCAGCTCCACATTGGATAGAAGATGGATCTTTCCGGTGCGGTAGACGCCGGAGCCCGGCACCAACACCCTGCCGCCACCGGCCGCGTTGCAGGCCTGGATCGCGTTGCGGAAGGCGTTGCTGCAATCGGTTGTGCCATTGCCGACCGCGCCGTAGTCGACGATGTTGAAGGTGGCGCTGGGGAACGTCGGTGGCACGATCCGGGCCAGGATCGCGGGCACCTGGTCCCACGGTGCCGGGCTGGCCTGGGCTGCGGTCTCCCCCAGCGGCAGGGCTACGGCGACCGCGGCGGCACCGGCCACTCCCAGTACTGTGCGTCGTCTCATGCCACAACTCCGATTCGGTCTAGGTTGGGGCCGCCGTTGACGGTCGTGGAGGTCAGGCGGATCAGATGCGTTCCGGCGCCTAGCGACAGCTGGACATGCACGATGTTCCATGTCGTCCAGGCGCCGGTGCCCGGGAAGTTGACGGTCGCGCCGTTGAGCGTCATAGGCCTGTTAGTGGTGGTGCCATTGGCATACCGGACCGCCACGCTGGTAACCGGCCCGGCAACCGAACACTCCACATAGGACCCAATGACGTTGTCGCCGTTGACGAAACCGGTGCCGGTGAAGCCGGCATGGTTGGACTCCACGATGCCTTGCGAAATCGTGCAGGACTCAGCCTGGTACTCGGATGGTGCCGGGCCGCTTGCTTCGACGTCGACATAATCCACGTTCGGGCCACCGGCCGCCGTCGTCGCGGTTAGCCGCACGACATTGCTGCCCGCGTTGAACGAGGTGTTGGCCGGTGCGGTAACCCAGGTTGTCCAAGCCCCCGTCGGCGCGAAGGCAACCGTGCCAACGATCGCGCCGTTGACAGTCACCGTCATCGGCTTATCGACGGTCGCACCGTTGGCATAACCGAACTTCAGCAGCACCGGCCCGGCCGCAGCCGCATTGACCGTCCAGGTGACATTGGACCCGACAGCGTTCGTGGTGTTGCAGAACCCGGTGCCCGAGAAGCCGAGATGGTTGGAGTCAATGGTTCCGTCGCACGTCCCGTTCTCAGCCTCATGCCGGTTCGAGGGGCCGGGTCCGGGCAACGGAGTGGAGTTGGTAGCCCGGAGCCGCAACTCGCCCCCACTGGTATTTGTGCTGTCTCGCAACGCATATCCGTTGATGTCGCTGAAGCCGACGTCGTATGCGGAACCGCTGCCACGCTCGGCACGCGTTCGATTGATCACAATGTTGGCACCGTCATCGGTGATGAACGCGGGCCGGTCATCGTTGCTGGCAAAGGAAACGTCGGAGTCGTTGAAGGTGATCCCGCGAACGTGCCGCAGCCACCAGCCGTACGACGGCCGCGTGCCGTAGTCGCGCGGCGGATAGGTGGTCAGGAACTCGCCAGGCACCCTTGTCGCATCCGAGGCTGGGTGTCCACCCGGGACGTCGAGGTCCACATTGTTGAAGGTGACGTTTTCGATGTCCACACTGGGCGTACCAGTAATGGTGCTGGCATATTCGCGAGCCCCACCGCCGCCGGGCTGAGCCGGTGCCATGAGGTTGCTGCCGCTCACATTCGTGAGCGTGATGTTGCGAATCCGGCCCGCGGGCGGGCTTCCCGGGCAACGTTTGCGCTCGCCGATCTTGAAGAACACCGGCGACGCAGCCTTCGTGATGGTGATGTCCTTGTAGTGGACATCCTCGATGATGGCGCCGTCCATGCTCACCATGCCGATGCCGGCCTTGCCCGCACCGAGAATGGTGATGCGGTCGAACCGGATATCGCGGAAGTTGCCACACGTCTCGGAACCGAATTGCAGAGCGTTGTTCTCGTGCGAATACACGATGGTGTCCGAGATCCGGATGTTGCGGCTCTCGAAGGTCTGGCCCAAAGCGAAGTCACTCTTGAGACCTATGGCGTCGTCGCTGCCTTCGATGCGCGAGTTGGTAACCGTGACATCCCAGCTGTTGATGAGGTTCACGCCGTCGCGGACGCCGCTCTCGCTCCAGATCGTCTTGAAGTTGTCGATGGTGACTCCACCGCAACCGTTGATGAGGGCCATGAAGTGCCCGCCCCGGCGCATCGTGATCCCGCGCAGGCTCAGGTTGGTACACCTCTTAATGGAAAGGATTTTGTCGGCCTGACCCGAGCTCGGATTGCCGGTGATCAGGTTGCCGCCGCCGTCAATGGTCCCGCTACCGGTGATGGCGAAGTTGGCGAGGTTCTCCCCCCACATCAGCGCATTGTGGAAGTGGCTGTGGCCGTAGTCCTGATACTGATCCCACTGATTCGACTCCGGCGCGTCCATCCCACTGCTGTGCGCGAGGATGGTCGCTCCGGCATCGATCTGCAGGGTGATGTTGCTCTTGAGATGGATGGTTCGCGAGCGGTAGGTGCCGGAGGGGAAGACAACTGTTCCCCCTCCGCCACCCGAAGCGGCCGCGTTGATCGCGCTGTCGATGGCGTCGTCGTCGAGGGTGCTGCCGTTGCCTGTCGCGCCATAGTCTCTGACGTTGTAGGTGCCCGGCCCGGCTTGCGCCGCGCCCGCCTGGGCGGTGAGCACAACTCCGACGGCGAGAGCCATCGCCACACCGAGCAATCTGCGCCGCTTCATTACCTGCTCCTTAGGAGATGGTGACTCGATCGAGGTTGGGTCCGCCATTGACGGTGGTGGAGGTCAGCCGGATCAGATGCGTTCCGGCGCTCAGGGACAGCGGCACGTTCACCGTGTTCCACGTCGACCACGCGCCAGTGCCGGGGAAGTTGACCGTCGCGCCGTTGACGGTCATAGGCCTGTTAGTGGTGGTGCCATTGGCATACCGGACCGCCACGCTGGTAACCGGCCCGGTAACCGAACACTCCACATAGGACCCAATGACGTTGTCGCCGTTCACGAAACCCGTGCCGGTAAAGCCCGCATGATTCGACTCCACGACACCCTGCGAAATCGTGCACGACTCAGCCTGGTACTCGGATGGAGCCGGCCCACTTGCCGCCACGTCCACGTAGTCCAGGTTGGCCGGGCCTGTTGCCGTCGTCGCCGCAACCCGGATCGTGTTGCTACCCGCGTTGAGCGTCACCGGCACGGTCGCTTGACTCCAGGTTGTCCAGGCTCCGGTGGGCCCAAAGTTAGGCGTGGCAACAACTGTGCCGTTGACGCTGACTGTCGCCGGCCTGTTTGCCGTGGTGCCATTGGCATAGCCGAACTTCAGCGTCGCCGCGCCCGCTGCCGCAGCGCTCACTGTCCACTCGGCGAAGCCGCCGACCGCGTTGGTGGCGTTGCAGAATCCCGTCCCGGAGAAGCCCGAGTGATCGGAGTCGATCGTGCCGTTGCAGACCGCCGGCGGGTTCTCGGCTTCGAACCGGCCGGGTGGCGGCTCGACCGGGCCACAACTCGACGTTGAAGAAGTCGAAGTGATCCGCGGCGAGCCGGAATTCTGGACGCAGTAAGGGTTGATGGACTGGAAGACAAAGTCCGCCGTACTACTTGTGCCCCGCTCGTAGCTGAAGTTGGTGAAGTTCACCGTGCTGCCGTTGTTCGCCACGACGGCCGGCCGGCAATCGTTGCTGTTGAACTGAACTGAGCTGTCGACGAACCTGATGTCGTGCGCATTGTGGATGTACCAGCCATAGCCCGGCCGCGTCCCGATGCTCACCGGGTTGTAGTTGTTGGGGTCATTGCTCGGCACACCAGTGCCCATACAACCGTTGCCGCCCGGGACGGTCAGGTCCACCTTGGTGAAAGTGACGTTGCGGATGCGGTTGTTCGTGCCCGACTCGCCCCACAGCGTCGCGGTGAAGTTGGAGCTGCTCTGGCCCGAGGAGGTGATGTTCTCGTAGGTGATGTTCTCGATCCGGCCGATGCCCGGGCTGTCGCCGCATCGCCTGCGAGTCCCGATCTTCTGATAGATCGCGCCACGAACGTTGGTCATGGTGATGTCCTTGTAGTGGACATCGGAGATGACCGTGCCATCCATCGAGACCATGCCGAGCCCGGACTTGTTGGAGCCGTTGATGGTTATCCGCTGGAAGTCGTAACCGGTGAAGTTGCCGCACGTTTCCGAGCCGAACATCAAGGCGTTGCAACAGACCGCCGACAGGTAGGTGTCGTAGACCTTCACGTTGCCATTGGTGAAACGCTGTCCCAGCGCCCAGTCACTCTTGAACGCTAGCGCGTCGTCGTCCGCCTCGATCCTCGCGTTGGTGATCGTCACGTTGTTGGCGTTGATGACGTTCCAGCCGTCGCGGTCGGATTCGGTGTCGATGAACAGGTTGTTGGAGGTGATGTTGTTGCAGGCGTTGGTGAGCATCGCGAAGTGGCCACCACGGCGCAGCGTGATGCCGTCCACCCGCAAGCCGTTACACCTGGTCAGCGAGATGATTTTGTCGGCCTCGCCGGAACCCGGGTTGCCGGTGATGAGATTTCCACCGCCGTCGATGACCCCGGAGCCGACGAATGCGATGTTGGTCAGGTTGTTGCCCCAGATCATCGCGTTGTGGAAGTGGCTGTGGCCGTAGTCCTGGTACTGGTCGTTCGGGTTGGGCTCGGCCGCGTCGTAGTCGTCGTTGGGCGAGCCCAGGATCGTCGAGCCGCTGTCCAGCTGGATGGTTATGTTGCTGCGCAGGTGAATCGAGTTGGCCGAGCGATAGGTGCCCGATGGGAACCGCACAATGTTCGCGCCGCCCGCGGCAGCGGCGGCATCAATCGCCCGCTGGATCGCCGGGGTGTCGTTTGTGGACCCGTTGCCAGTCGCGCCATAGTCCCGCACGTTGAACGTCGCCGCCTGAGCCGGTGCCTCAATCAGCAACGCCATCATCAAGCCGATCGCGGCCATGGCGAGGCCACGCCTTAGTACACGCATGACTATTTCCTCCCAGGAGGGTGCCGCGGGCTGGGCGCGCTCAGCCCGCGGCAAACAGGTTCAGCTGAGGCTGATCCGGTCGAGGTTGGGGCCGCCGTTGGCGGTGGTTGAGGTAAGCCGGATGAGATGCGTCCCGGCGCCTAGCGAGACCGGAACGTTCACCACAGACCAGGTGGTCCATGCGCCCGTTCCGGGGAAGCTCACGGTGCTGCCGTTGACCGACATCGGCCTGTCGACGGTGGTGCCATTGGCATAGCGGACCGCGACATTGGTGACCGGGCCGCTGACCGAACACTCCACGTAGGCCCCGATGACGTTGTCGCCGTTGACGAACCCGGTGCCGGTAAAGCCGGCATGGTTGGACTCGACAACACCTTGGGAAATGGTGCAGTTCTCCGCCTGGACCTCGGTTGGCGCAGGCCCGCTCGACGCGACGTCCACGTAGTCGAGGTTGGCCGCACCACCAGCCGTGGTGCCAGAGACCCGGACGGTGTTGTTGCCCGCGTTGAGATTGGCGTTCACGACCGTCGTGGTCCAGTTGGTCCACGCACCGGTCGGCGCGAAGGCGGGTGTTGCCACCACCGTGCCGTTGACCGCCACCGTAGAAGTCCGATCGGTGGTACCACCGTTGGCCCAGCCGAAGGTCAGCGTGGCCGGACCGGCCGCGGTCGCGGTGACCGTCCACTCCGCGAAAGCCCCGGCGGCGTTGGTGGTGTTGCAGAACCCGGTGCCGGAGAAGCCCGGCTGATCGGAGTCGATCGTTCCGTTACATGTCGCCGGTGGGTTCTCTGCCTCGAACCGGCCCGGAGGCGGCTCGACCACGCCACCACCGGCGTAGGCGGAACCGATCCATGCCTCGTCGATCCGCCACCGCGCGATGCCATGACTGCTCGTCTTCTCCAGCCGCACATGCCGCGTGTTGGTCTGGGTCAGGTCGATGACCTGCACCCCGCGATGGTTGGGCAGGTTGCCAGTTTTGACCTGGGTCCAGGTTGACCCGTCCGGGGACGTGTAGACGCGGTAGGCGTTGGCCCTGGCCGAATTCGTCGCCGGGAAGGTGGTCGAGTCTTCCCGCTGGTTGAGCCCGATGTACTGGACCTGCTTCGTTGAGCCCAGGTCGAAGCGCAGCGAGACCGTACCGGCGTTGTTGTTGTCCCAGTAGGTCAGGTAACTGCCGTCTGCCGCGGCCGAGGCGGGTCGCCCGGTGGCCGAGGAGGACGCACTCATGGTGTAGGACGACTGCGGGATGATCCCCTCACGCCCGTTGCTCATCACCTTGAACACGGTGTCGTATTGATCCCAGCTGGAAATCCCGTTGAGGGTCAGCCAACCGCCGCTCTGGGTGAAGTTGACGGCCGCGCCGGTGCGTAGATTCGTCACCGAGGCAACCTTGTAAGCGTTGTCGCGAAGGCGAAGCGTGCTGCCGCTCGGCCGGTTGATGACGTGAATGTAGTGCTGGTTCGGGTTGGTCTTGCTGATGGTCGTCACCCCGTGCGCGCCATCGTTCCAGAACCCGGGATCAAGCCCGCCAAAGTTGTAGCCGCCACCTTCGGTGCCATGTAAGGATTCCCCGATGGCGTTCAGGTAGCTGTTGGCGAAGTTGTTGAAGGTTTCCTGAGCCGGGGGCATCCGGCCCGCCTTCATCGGCGTCTCCGCCATCAAGGCTTTGATGGACGACCCGGCGTTGGTGATGAGCCGGCCGAGGGTGAGCTTGTAGTCCACCGAGTTGTCCGTGCCGGTGTACCACCAGGCTCCCGACGAGGGCAGTTTGAAGTCGGCCTCGATCAGCCGAGGTGCGGCGGTGTAGACAGCCTGGGGGTAGTCGTAGCTCGGCGTCATACCGGTCTTCTGCTCGTTGCTGATCATGTCCATCTCAGGCGTGTCTTCATTGTTGTTCGAGATGGTGTAATTGGGCCGGGTCTGGTGGATCTTCTCGTAGAGGTCGTTGCTCTCCCAATAGGCGTTGTCGTTGTCGATCCAAAAGCCGCCAAGGTCGGGGTAGCGGTTCATGACCTCGAAGAAGTTGTCGTAGCTGAACTCCCCGAAACCGGGCCGGGTGTGCAGATCGACGCTGTGACCCTTGTAAGCGGAGTAAGCGGACGAGTTCATCCAGCTCTGGCCCGAGCCCAGGCCCTCGTTCCACCACTGTGGATCGTCGGTCATGTAGAGGATGGTCTTCATCGGCGGATTCTGTGCGTTGGTCGCGTCGATCAGCTCACGCACGAAGTCACGCGACGTACGGCAGGTGCCCGGAATCGCGGAAGGCCAAGGCCTCGCATACCCGAGGCGGGAGTGGAACGTCGCCAGCACCACGTACTGCGTGTGCAGCTTCTTGGCCTCCTGCACCCAGTAGTTGGCGTTCCAGCCGCCACCGGTAACCGCGGATTCCCATGCACTGCAACTGGTGTGCGAAGGAGCTGTTCTCATCCCCCAGTGCAGGAACAGCCCACCGACCGAGTTGCGCAGAAAAGCCTGCCGGGGATGTTGCAGGTCAGCCTGCGCCGGCTGCGACTGCAGCACGATCGCCGAGCTCACCGCGAGGAGCAGCGCCACCAAAAAGGCTCTGACTCTCATGACATCACATCTCTTCCAGTAAGAGATCGGATCTATCATGTTTCTGTTAAGTTTCCTGAGACTACATACGAGGCATAGATCAATGGAAGACCCAAGATTGATCGGATCTATGGAATCTTCGATTTGCTGGTCACCCGATGTTTGCCCTAAAGCCAC
>DPJL01000333.1:0-333 GCA_003543035.1 Micromonosporaceae bacterium
GCCAGGCGGCGCGCCGCCCGCCCCGGCTCCGGGGAGCGCCCGGCCCGGCTCGCCCGCCGGTAGCTGTCCTCGGCGGGGCCGATCTCACCGCGGAGCCGCTGCAGCTCGCCGAGTTGGTAGTACGCCGCGCCGAGCGAGTCCCAGGTCGTCGGCCCGGAGAGGTATTCGCATGCCTGAGTGGCCGCCGCGGTCGCCTCGCCCCAATCACCGTGCAGCTGGAGGAGCTCGCAGCGGTGGACTAGGCAGTTGCCGCGGAACGGGACCAAATCCGGCTGGCTGTCACACCACCGCTCGAGCGCTGCGGTCCACTCCCGCGCCCGGCGCAGGTCGAAA
>DPJL01000333.1:646-1801 GCA_003543035.1 Micromonosporaceae bacterium
TCAGCGCACGCACCGATCACCGTGCAGTACGTCATGCCCGAGTACACCGGCGACACCTCTCCGGCTGTCACCGCCACCATGGCCTCGTCGAGAAGGGTGAGGCCCGCCGCCGTGTCGCCCACCATGACCTTGCACATGCCTTCGCCAAGACGCGCCATCGTGGCAAGGTCCTTGTCCCCGAACCGCAGGGCCACCCCAGCACAGTCCTGGAAGGTCGGCTGTGCCCCGGCCGGGTCCCCGCCGAACATCTGCACCAGGCCGTTGAGGGTGCGGAACCAATAGTGCTCTGCGCAGTCCTCATGCGCTTCGAGCACCCGTCCGCCTCGGGCGAACCAGCCCGCGCCCGGAGCGATCTCACCTCGGAAAATGAGTCCCGACCCGATCAGGAAGGCATGCCGGGCCGCCCGGCGCGGGTCACCCGCTCCGAGCGCCTCGTGGTGGGCGCGCGTCCACAAAGTCGTCGACGCGTCCTCCCGCCCGGTCAGGTACGCCGCAAGCGCGAGCACCTCCAGGTCGTCGAGCCCCAGAGGCGACTCGGCGTCCGCGATGCCGAGGGCTATAAAGGCGTCCTGCCACAACCGTGCGGCGGCGGCGATCCGCCCGCGCTCGAGTGCCTCTGACGTGCTCACAATCTCCAGTGTGGCGGGCTCCGGCGGATGCGGAAAGCTGCGCTGGATACCGGATCCATCGGCCGCACACCGTCCCCCTGGGGTGCGATATCCGTTCCTCCCAGGAACTGGGCAGATCCAGGAGAGGGCGGTAGGCATCTAGATCCTTCTCCACAGCCTGCAATCCCAAGCTGCGCAAGCAGACCACTAACAGCCCTGGCCTCGCGTGTCGGCCAGTTTCACAATCCGAATAGGAAATGACCACCAGTCGCCAAATAGAGATCAACGCTGTGAATGGCCTGAGCGGCAAGGAATCCAGCCTAAGCAGAGAAAGGAAATGCCCCGAGCCAACGTTTCGGTTGGTCGGGGCGCAGCCCCGGCGAAGAGGCTTGGTGGCCACGGGCGGGGTCGAACCGCCGACCTTCCGATTTTCAGTCGGACGCTCGTACCAACTGAGCTACATGGCCTTGAGCGGTCCTGACGGGACTTGAACCCGCGACCTCCGCCTTGACAGGGCGGCGAGCACTCCAACTGCTCCACAGGACCT
>DPJL01000333.1:2183-13771 GCA_003543035.1 Micromonosporaceae bacterium
CCCAACGGGATTCGAACCCGTGCTACCGCCTTGAAAGGGCGGCGTCCTAGGCCGCTAGACGATGAGGGCGGCTGGACCATCATCGCATATCGCTATGCATTGATGGCGTTGCTCCCATCCGGCCCCGCCGGAGGCTCGGAAAGCATATGTGACCACTGTCCGTTCTCCAAATCCCAATTAGAGCGCGCCGCCGAGTGCGAGGTCGGTCACACCGGCGAGCCAGGGTGCGAAGTCACCGGGCCGTCTCTGGAGCTCGCGCAGGAGTTCGGTGGGCGGGACCCAGCGAAGTGCCGCGACCTCGGCCGGGTCGGGCCGGGTCCGCTCGTGATCGATGTCGAGAATGCCGAGCAGGACATGGTCGTACTCGTCTTCGACCTTGCCGGTGGCGGGGTCGGTGGCCCGGTACCCGTAGACGCCGATCTCGGTCAGCTCAACCGCCTTGAGGCCCACCTCTTCGGCGAGCCGGCGGGCAGCGGCTTCGGCCACGGGTTCACCCGGGGCGGGATGTCCACAGGTGGCATTGGCCCAGCGCAGGGCAAATCTGGTCTTGCCGGCCGCCCGCTGCTGCAACAGCATTCGCCCCTTGGCGTCCAGTAACAGGACGGAGAAGGCGCGATGGCGCAGGCCAGGTGATGAGTGCGCTTCGGCGACTGTGGCCTGCCCGCAGGCGAGCCCGTTCACGTCGACAAGCTCAACCAGCTGCGACTCTCGGGGAGAAGTCATACTCCGACCACTTTTTCCGCGGCTGTTCTGCCCGCATCCAGTCCTGGCCCCGCGATGACTACATTGCCCAGGGCTGAGTGGAGCCTACTCGGGCGCTTTGTCGGGCTGTGGGGGATCCCATAGGGCATGCCCTGCCTGGACCAATCGGCCGGAGTGACCACATAGGACGTTGTGAGCCCGACGCCGAGATCGAGGTAGCCGCGCGCTTCCAAGGTCGCGAGGATCTCGCCTGAGTAGGCGCGGGTGGCCGGGCCGTCCCAGTCCAGCGGCGCGGACTTGAGGTTCGGCACCGGCACCACGACCTGATAGGTGTGCCGCCCGGCCGTGGGATCGGTTCGGCTCGGGTTGCTGACCAGCACCGTAGGGTCGCTCATCAGCTCGCCACGCACGAGCACCTGGTGCGTGCTGCGAATCCATGGCTTGCCGAAGTGGAGGTTGTGGTGCGCGATCTTCTCGTACGACGCTTGCCCGCCAAGGTGGATGACCAGGTGCGATGGACCCTTGGCCGGCCCGACACGGCCAGCCGGGAAGATGAACGCATCGGCGGTAAGCCGCTCCCCCTCAGTGGTGTGGACTGCCGTTACCCGGTTGCCCCGGGTCTCCCACGCATGCACCCGAGAGTCGAAACGCAGGTTCACCCCACGCTTCTCGGCGACCATGGCCAGCGCGCGCGGCACCGCGTGGATCCCGCCGCGGGGATGCCACGGCGATCCCAGCACGGAAAACCCGAAGAGCAAGGCACTGCCGAAGAGGCGCAAGGTTCGTGGGTCATTGAAGAACATTTCGACGGGTACCCGATAAGCCGCCGCCTTTAAATAACGCAGATATGCACGCGCCTCACGTCCGCCGCACAGCGCGCCGATGGCTGCCGCTGTCCGGTGTGGATCGGAGGAGACGTCGAGGCTGGTCCCGTCGGGATAGTAGGCACGGCAGATCGGGTCGAGCGGTAGGAACTCGATCCAGTCCCGCAGGCGCTCGCCGACGGCGTGCAGCGGGGCCGCGATGGCTTCGGGCGGTAATGGAAGCGCAGGGCCGGTGTCGAAGCGGAAGCCGTCGAGCTCGAGCGTGCCGTGGCGCCCGCCTGGCATGCCGCGTTGCTCAAGCACGGTGACCTCGCGGCCGGTTGAGCTGAGATAGAGCGCGCAGGCGAGACCGCTCAGCCCGGCGCCAACCACAATGACATGATTTGTCCGAGTTGCCACACACCCAGATTGGCACGGCCGCGCCGCACAGCGAGTGCGGCGCGGCCAACCCGATATGTCAGATCCCCGACCGCCCGTCTCCCCGTCGATCAAGACGCTGGGAACAGCGACACGCCGTCGAGCAAGACCTTAAGTTCATGATCAACCCGAGCAGGTGGGGGTGGGGGAAGGGTTGGTGGAGGTCCAGGAAGCGTTGAAGCCGAACGTGGTCGAGCTGCCCAGGCTCAGCGATCCGTTGTAGCTCATGTTCGTGACTTGGACAGCGGAGCCGGTTTGGGTGAGGTTGCCGCTCCAGAGTTGGGTGATGGTCTGGCCAGCCGTGTAGGTCCAGTTCACGCGCCAACCCGTGAGAGCCGTGGTGCCGGTGTTGGTCACCCGCACCTCGGCACCGAAGCCACCGGGCCACTGGTTGGTAACGGTGTAGGTAGCCGAGCACGACCTGCCCGCACTTGGGGTTGGGCTAGGGCTCGGAGTGGGGGACGAGGTGGGAGAAGGCGAGGGGGTGGGAGATGACGTTGGTGAAACCGTAGGTGAGCTGGTCGGCGGGGTGGTGGTCGAGTCGCCGACGATGATGCCGCGCCCGTTCGTGCCGAGGTAAACACGACCGTAGACGCGCGGGTCACCGGTGATCGCCTCACCCATGTTTCCCCATTGGTGCTGGTTGTCGTTGATACGGACCCAGCTGCCTCCGGCATTGTTGGAGCGGTAGACCCCTTCGACGCCATCTACTGTGGCCACGGCATATAGAGCCATGTAGGTCGAGCCAGGGGCGGCCTTGCCGAAGCCGATGTTGCGAGCCGCAGACACATTGGACAGTTTCGTGAAGGATGTGCCGGAATTGGTGGAGTGGTAGACGCCAGTCGACCCGGCCAGCCAGATGTCGCCTTCGATACCGTGCATCGCCTTGAACCGGCCATCTGCGGGCAACCCGCTCGCGGCCGTGGCGGCGAAGGTTTGCCCGCCGTTGGTGCTCACGTAGAACGTGCCGTTGGACAAGCCGTAGAACTTGTTGGAGTTCACTCGGTCCGCTTCGACCTTGGCGGTGGCCGGCAATCCGGAGGAAGCGGAGAAGCTGCCACCGAAACTAGTGGAGTAGAAAACCCCAGTGGATTCCGTGCTCCAGACGACCCGGCTCGCGTTGGCGTTCAAAGCCACCGTGCCGCCTGCCGCCGATGCGGGCACACTGCCGGACCACCAATTGGCGCCGCTATCAGTGGATAAGCCGAGCGTGGTGTGGCCTGACCGATCGGTCCGGCCGACGCGGACCATCCAACTTGGGTTGGCTTCGGCATAGTCGATGCTGGTCGTCGCGCCGAAGTAGGGCTGGTTGAACATCATCGCAGGGACGGCGTCGAGGTTGGTGTGCCGGAAACCACCGATGTCGCCGAGGCCGGATAGGAGTGGGGCGGAGCCGGTCGGTGGGCTCACCAAGTCCAGGACAGCGGTTTCCTCGAGGCCACGAACCATCGGCTTGAGGTTGACTGTGCCGCCGGAGTCGAGCGCGGTGAGGTTGGTGGTGCCGTAGATCGTCGCGCCGGTGCCGAACATCATCCGGTTCGGGTTGTGCGGGTCGATCTCGAGCGCCTCGGTCATCCAGCCGAGTTTGGGTGACTGCTCGGGTGCCGACTTCTGCTCGGCGAAGCTGAGCCAGGGGACTTCGGCGATGTCGAGGCTGTAATGGTTGGTGCGATTGGGCCATGCGTAGTCATAGAACGAGCGCCAGGTCGTGCCACCGTCGGTGCTGCGCCAGATGAAGGTGTCCGGGTACCAGGAGCTGTAACCGGTCACCATCACCGTGTTGCCCACGACGGACAGTCCGGAGTAGCCGAAATAGCGATCTGTGGATGGTGTGATCTTGGTCCAGGTACCCGTCGAAATCTGGTATTTCCAAACGTCTCCGGCCCCGCCGTCGTAGGGGCCACCCTTGTCGCTGGTGGTGAGGTAGAGGTAGCCGCCCGCGATCTGCCCTTGATGGGCAAGGTATCCGGTCGGCTGCCCAGCGAGACGCTCCCAGCTCGCCCCATTGTTCAGGCTGCGATACACCGTGTTCTGCAGATCGGCGACACCGACGTAGACGGCGCCGGGCTGGTCGAAGGCGACCCACACGACACCCTGGTTGTGGTTCAGGTAACCGTTGGGGTCATTGGGATCCTGGACGTAGTTCCCCGGGTTCGGGAAGTTCGCGACTTTCGTAAACGACGCGCCGGAGTTCGTGCTCTTCCAGAGCCCATTGCCATCTTCGGCTCCAAAGTAGACAGTCGCGTTATTGTGCGGGTCGACGGCGAGCCGCTCCCCCATCCCCCGGCCAGGGAAGTTACCGCCGACTTTGAACGGCAGCTGAGTCGCTGTCCAGGTGGCACCCTTGTCGGTGGAGCGCAAAATGGCTCCGTTGTTTGGATCCCAGCTGTTGAGGTACATCCCGGCCGCCGCATACACCCGGTTGGTCTGCACCGGATCGGTCGCGATGGACAGGACCCCGTTCCAGCCCCAGTTGTTCCAGCCGACCCAGTCCAGCAGTGGTGTCCACGCACTCGTGGCCTGGTTCCACCGATAGGCACCGCCGATGTCGGTACGGGCGTAGATGAGGTTGGCTTCGGTCGGGTTGAAGACAATGCCGGGGACAAACCCACCGCCATCGATGCGTGCATTCTTCCACGAATACGGCTCAGAGGGGGCCGCGTTGGCGGCCTGAGTGCTGGTGAGGAAGGCGAGCGTGCCTGCGGCCAGGGCGGCGGCGAGGACACTTGCCATGGTCTTGCGCATGAGGAGTCCTTTCACGACGGATGCCAGATCGCGTCGTGTGCCCACGGCTCATGGGAAGGCTCCCATTTGGACCGGTCCCGGCGCAAGTCACGCCGTGTTAGGGTGCGCCAGCTAACCCCTTTCACCCTTCCGGAGCTCAAGAATGAGTGACGAATACGTCCCCAGGGTCAACTTCATCAGCCGAATGGGCGCCGGTGTCGTCGGTGGCGTCGCAGGCGGCCTGCTGCTGGCCATCGCCCTGACGGCGCTGGGATTGTTCGAGAAGAAGAAGTACGTCGAGCTATATGGACAGTTGGTCGGCGACAGCACCCTCTCCACGGCATGGGTCATGCTGCTCGTGGTGGCGGGCGCGACCGGAGGAATCTTCGGCACCCTCGTCGGCCGTTTCATCACCGGTCAGCTGATCCCGGCCATCGGCGTCGGGCTCGTCTGGGGCATGGCCACCTGGGTCCTGCTGGCAATGCTGCTGTTGCCGATCTTCGGCGAGGGCGGCGTGCTGAGCATCAAGGACAGCGGAGGCATCTTCGCCCTGGGCATCTACACGGCCTTCGGGGTGGCGACCGCGGTCGTCTACGCGATCGCCGGCCCGCGCCGCAAGTACCACTACCGCAGGCGTTATCCCTACGGCGGCGGCATGGTTATGGCGATGCCCGCCTTCACCCGCCGGAAGCGCCGCAAGTCCTCAGGCGACGAAGACGACTGAGCGCTCCCCAACCGGTGATCCACATCCCGCCGGGTCTCAAAACCGGCCTCCGATTGAGACCTATGGGGATGTGGATCACGGTGAGGTGAGGTGAGGCGAAGCGTTGCGCTAGGACAGCGTGCGCGCGATCTCGGCCAGCACGTCGGCTGGGACCTCGACCACCGTCTCATGTGGTGGGATGTCCAACTGCGCCAGCGCTTCCGGGTCGCTGACCCGCCAGCCCTGAACCATGAACGTGTCCCGGTCAGTCCGGTAGAGCGACGGGCAATTGGTGTCGCCTGACAACGCTGTCTTGCGAATGAAGGTCAGTTTCACCGGGACAGCTTAGCGAACAAAACAGACATATCTCTGGATCTGATGAGGAGCGCGGAGCCCGCCATCACCGCAGCGCAGAGCGCGAATGCCACCCCCAGACCGGCCTCGGCCGCGACCCAGGCGAAAGCCAATGCCCCGATAGCGCCACTGAGCTGCAACGACAGTGACTGCATGGAGATCAAGGTGGCTCGCTGCTGTGCCGCAACGCGCCCGTGCAGCATCGTGGAAATCGCCGGAACCGCCGCGCCGAGCCCAACAAAGATCACAGAGTAGGCCATCGCGGCAACGGCCACGCCGTTCAGTCCGGTTAGGACCGTTGTGGCGGCGAGCCCGGCCAGGGCAAGAGCCATCACGAGCAGACCGACGGCCGCACCCTTTGCGGAGCTGCCCGCCATGCGCACCAGCCGCATGCTCAGGCCGTTGCCCAGGCTCCCGGCCGCAAAGCCAAGCGCCGCAACGATTGCGTAGGCGATGCCAGCGGTCTCGAATGCGCCGGTGAGCGTGGCAAGCCAGGCCGGAGTCAGCAGCTCGATCGTCGCCAGCGCCACTCCCGTCCCGCCGGCCACCAGCAGCACCCTGGCAATCACGCCATCCGAAAGAGCACCCATAGACACGCCCTGGAACACCGACCTGATGCGCGCACGGTGATGACGCGGCTCCGGCATGGCAACCAGGACCATGGTGAGGCGCACCGCTTCCACGCCGGCGGCGATGAAGATTGGTACGGCCAGGGGCACCGGCACTCGGCCCACGAGAACGAGTGGCATCAGTCCGCCCGCGAGGGTGCCGATGGTCAGAGCAATCGATCCGGCCATCGATCCGCGAGCGAGCCCCGGCCCGAGGTCGGCGTCGGGTCCTTCGAGTGTGTGCACTGTGTCGACATACCAAGCTTCAGCCGGCCCGGTGCTCAGAGCGCGTGAGGCGCCACGCAACACGGCGGCGATCGCGAAGAGGAAGGTGGTCGTGGCGAGTCCAAACAGGACAAAGGACATCATGCTGGCGATGGCCGAGGCGATCAGCACGGGCCGCCTGCCGAGCACATCGGCGAGTCCGCCGGTGGGCAGCTCGAGCAGCGCGACGACGACCGAGTAAACCGTGCTCACGGCTGCGATGGTGGGCAGGCTCAGCCCGCGGTCGAGCATCAGCAACACCATCGGCGGGATGTAGAGCCCGGTCGGCAGCCAGGTCAGGAAGCTGATCGCGGCGTAGCGGCGCCGCGCGGTCACCGTGGGAGCCCGGCGACGACGATGGAGACCGGCCGGGCACCCTCGTCAAGAGCGTCCCGTTTGGACAGCCGGTCGAGATCGGCGTAGAACCTTTCCCACAGCTCATCCAGCGATCGGGCGGTGAGCTTGACCAGCAGGTCACCGATGCCTGAAGCCTCGACCCACTCGGGCGGCAGCCCGGCCAGGCCGGCTTCAAAACGCTGGACGCTTTCGGCGAGCGCCTCGACCTGACGCCGATGCATGAAGCTGACCACCTCGCGGCCCTCGAAACTGGCTGCCATCTCGGTGTTGCTCCACGAAGTGGTCTTGTGGATCGCCTGCCAGCGCCGGGCTCGATGATGACCGCCCGGATCGTCGGTCTCGGCCACAAAGCCGGATTGGGCCAGCTTTCGCAGGTGATAGCTGGTCGAGCCGGTGTCGGTCTGGAACCGCTTGGCCAACTCGGTGGCCGTGGCCGGGCCGTGCTCCCGCAGCGCGGCGAGCAGCCGGACCCGCAGCGGATGAGCCACCGCTTTGAGCTCCTGGACGCCGCTGACCAGCTTGGTCTCCTTCATGCCGGAGACGATAGTTTATCCAGAACTATTTTTGCAAAAACTTTTCTGTATGGCGGTCGTCACACAAAAGGTGGCACTATCCACCTCATGCCCTCCGTACTCGCCGTCCTGGCGCTGGTCGGCGGCTTAGCCGCGGCCGTCTTCGCCGTGGTCAGGTTGCGTGGACACCGAGGCATCGCGACTCCAGCGCAGCGAGCGACTTACGACGTACTGCACACGGCCGGCCTTGCCACCGAGCCGCTGCGCGCCGGCCTTGACCCGGCCACCGCCGCCAAAGCGGTCCGCCATCTGCGCACTCTGGTCGGGGCGACCGGGCTCGCGCTGCTGACCGGCGAGGAGGTGCTCGCCCTGGACGGGCGCGGCAACCACCACAGCGAACAGTTGATCGCCGCTGCCCGTAAGTCGGTGGAATCGGGGCGCTCCACCGTACTGGGCGCGGCTGAGCTGCCGTGCGATCGCGTGGACTGTGCCATCCGCGGAGCGGTGATCGCCCCACTGAACGGAGCCGATGCGGCCGTCGCCGCGATCGCCGACCAGTCACCCGCACCGGGGCTCGTCCAGGCGACGCTGGAGACCGCGCGCTGGGTCAGCACCCAACTTGCCTTGCACGAGCTGGATTCCTCCCGGGCACGGCTGGCACAGGCCGAGTTGCGAGCGCTTCGGGCGCAGATCAGCCCGCATTTCATCTACAACGCGTTGGGAGCCATCGCATCCTTCGTGCGCACCGATCCCGAGCGGGCACGTGAGCTCATCCTCGAATTCGCGGAGTTCACCCGGTACTCGTTCCGCTCCCACGGCGAGTTCACCACCCTGGCCGAGGAGCTCCGCTCTATCGACCGCTATCTCACCCTCGAGCGAGCGCGGTTCGGCGAGCGATTGAAGGTGCGACTGCGCATCGCACCCGAGGTGTTGCCGGTGGTGCTGCCGTTCCTCAGCGTGCAACCGTTGGTGGAGAACGCCGTTCGGCACGGGCTCTCCCGTAAGCCCGGCGTCGGCACAGTCAGCATCGAAGCCACGGATGCCGGAGCAGAGTGCATCATTACCGTGGAAGATGATGGTGTGGGCATGGATCCGGCGGTTCTTCTTGCTTCGACACCGGTGGAAAAGGACGGACAACACGTTGGTCTGTCCAATGTCGACGATCGACTGCGAGCGGTGTTCGGCGACGGATCCGGTCTGGTGGTGGAAACGGCTCCCGACGCGGGTACGAAGGTGAGCATGCGAGTGCCCAAATTCCACCCACAGGTGCGTGCCTCATGAGGCACACACATGAGCATGCGAGTGCCGAAATTCCACGCTCCGCCGACAATATGGTGCGTGCGTCATGAGAATCCTCGCTGTTGACGACGAGGCTCCGGCGCTGGACGAGCTGGCCTATCTGTTGCGCGCCGACCCGCGCGTGACCAAGGTTTACACCGCAGGCGACGCCACCGAGGCGCTGCGTGCCTTACGGGACACCAATGTTGACGCCGTCTTCCTCGACATCCGCATGCCGGGTCTGGACGGCATGGAGCTCGCCCGGGTGTTGCGAAGGTTCTCCCGGCCACCGGCGATCGTCTTCGTTACCGCCTACGACAACGCGGCGGCCGATGCCTTCGACCTCGGAGCGGTTGACTACGTGCGTAAGCCGATCCAGGCGTCGCGTCTGGCGGAAGCTTTGCGACGGGTGGCTGCGACGCTCGCGGTACCGGCAGAGGCGCGACACGAGGAAGAAGACCACGCTATCCCTGTCGAGCTTGCCGGCACCACCAAAATGCTGGCAAGGTCGGCTGTACGTTGGGTGGAGGCACAGGGGGATTACGCTCGCCTGCACACCGCGGATGGCTCGCATCTGGTTCGAGTGCCGCTCGCGACCCTCGCCGAACGTTGGTCCGACAGCGGATTCGTGCGCATCCACCGATCCTATCTCGTCCAATTGCGACTGATCGACGAACTGCGGATGGTGAACTCCGGCTACGTCGTGGTGGTGGACGGGACAGAGCTTCCGGTCTCCCGCAGGCACACCCGTGACCTCAAAGACCGCCTTGTCAGAGCGGCCAAACAGGACTGGACGAGATGACGACGCCGCCCCGCACCAGGATCGTCCTCGGTGAGATCGCCCGGACCCGAGCCGTTACACAGGAGTTGACCGAGCAGACCCAGGTGGGCGAGGCGCTCCTAAAAGGACTGATGCGCGCCCAGTTGGCGCTCGCATTGCGGCTCGCGGTCGTGGTGCTGGTGGGGTTGGGCGGGCTGCCACTGCTCTTCCATCTCGCTCCGCCGATCAGTGATGTCACCGTGTGGGGCGTGAACCTGCCGTGGCTCTTACTCGGGGTGGCGGCCTATCCTTTCCTGTTCCTGGTGGGCCTCGCCTATGTGCGGCTCGCCGAACAGAACGAGCGCGATTTCACCTCCCTGGTGAAGCGAGACCGTTGATGCACAGCCCCTATACGATTCCCGCGCTCATCGTGGTCATCCTCGCGACGGTAATCATTGGTGCGTATGGGCTTCGGCTGGCGCGCACCACTTCCGACTTCCTGGTCGCCTCGCGCACGGTCAGCCCCCGATGGAACGCGGCGGCGATCGGCGGGGAGTACCTGTCAGCGGCGTCTTTCCTTGGTGTGGCAGGACTTGTCCTCAAGTATGGCGTCGACGTGCTCTGGTATCCGGTGGGCTTTGCCGCCGGGTACCTGGCCCTACTGCTCTTCGTTGCGGCACCTTTGCGCCGCTCGGGGGCATTCACCCTGCCCGATTTCTGCGAGCTGCGGCTGCGATCCCGCCGCCTGCGCAAGCTGGCGACCGCGTTCGTTGTTTTTATCGGGTGGCTTTATCTGGTACCACAAATGCAGGGTGCGGGATTGACTTTGACCACTGTCACCGGTGGCTCATATGTGCTCGGTGTGCTGCTGATCGGTGTGGTGGTCACGGCGAGCGTGGCGCTCGGCGGGATGCGGTCGATCACCTTCGTGCAGGCTTTCCAATACTGGCTCAAGCTCACCGCGCTCGCCGTGCCGATTCTCTTCCTGGCACTGCATTGGCAGGCCGACGGGCGCAGGCCGATCACGCCGGCGGACGGGCTGACCTTTCCGCAGCAGACGACTGTCGTGATTGAACAGCCCGCGACGTTGACCTTCGACGATGGCAGGAAGGTCGACGTGCGAGCGGGCGAGCAGCTCGTCTTCCCGGCCGGTGCTGAGGTGCCGGAGGTTTCGACCGCCAAAGCCAACGATGGTCTTGACTGGCTGCTCCCGGGCGACCAAGGGATGTTCGCGACCTATTCCCTTATCCTGGCAACCTTCTTGGGCACTATGGGCTTGCCGCATGTGCTCGTGCGCTTCTACACCAACCCGGATGGCTCGGCCGCTCGCCGGACGACTCTCGTGGTGCTCGCATTGGTGGGCATGTTCTATTTGTTCCCAACCCTTTACGGCGTCCTGGGCCGGGTCTATACGCCCCAGTTGCTGATGACCGGGCGGACGGATGCCGTGGTGCTGATGTTGCCGGGTGCGGCTCTGGGCGGGGGTCTGCTCGGGCAGCTCCTCGCCGCGCTCGTCGCCGCCGGCGCTTTCGCGGCCTTCCTCTCCTCCTCTTCCGGCCTGTTGACCAGCGTCGCGGGCGTTCTGTCCACCGACGTACTCGGCAAGGGCTCGGTTCGCGACTTCCGCATCTCGGCCGTGGTGGGCGGCGTCATCCCGATGATCCTCGCCTTCAACGTCTCCGGGTTGGATGTCTCGCAGGTGGTCGGGCTGGCATTTGCCGTTGCGGCATCTAGCTTCTGCCCGCTGCTCGTGCTCGGGATCTGGTGGCGTGGGCTGACCGACGTCGGCGCGGCGGCCGGAATCATCGCCGGTGGCGGAGCCGCAATCGGAGCAGTGCTAATGACCGTCCTCGGGCCACCTCTGCAAGGATGGCTCAGTGTCCTAATAGGACAACCTGCGGCGTGGACGGTGCCTCTCGCCTTCACCGTGATGGTGCTGGTCTCGCTCGCGACGCGGGATCGGCTGCCCAGCAGCGTGGGCTCGACCATGCTCCGGCTGCATGCCCCCGACGCCCTCCGCCTCTAGCCACCTCGCGCCCACTGCGCGTTGATCATGAACTTAAGTTCCTGATGGACGGCGTGTCG
>DPJL01000332.1 GCA_003543035.1 Micromonosporaceae bacterium
GATCCGAGAGACACCCCCTAGCGAGCCATGTCCAAAGGCGATCGACAAAGCCAAGGGCTGCATTTATCTCGGCATCATCTCGGACCTGACCGAGGGGCCCTTCCGGGCGCTTGCCGTTCCCGTCACTGATGCTCAGAAAGCCTTCTGGGACCGCGTGAACAAGGCTGGTGGGATCGGTAGTTACGAGGTTGACGTCACCAGTTACATCCGCGACAACAAGTACAACCCGCAGGTTCACGCACAGGTCTATCAAGAGATCAAACCGAAGATTCTGGCACTCGCCCAGACTCTCGGCTCCTCCACCACGCTCGCCGTCCTGGCTGACATGAAGTCGAGTAATCTCGTTGGCGCACCAGCCTCATGGACCTCGGCGTGGGCCTTCGAAGATGTGATTGTCGAATCGGGGACCAACTACTGCCTCGAGTCGATGAACATGCTGGACTACGCAAAGGAAAAGTATGGCGCTACGAGCGCTATGGCTGTCCACTTCGCGGGCGATTACGGTGCGGACGCCGCAGCAGGCGCGAAGCTCGGCGCCGAGAAACTCGGCATGGCCTTCCAGCGCGTCGAAACCGGGCCGGGCGCCGAGGCGCAAGCTGGCGCTATCGCTGCCATCATCAAAGCCAAACCGAGCGTGGTCATTCTTTCCACCAGCCCCACCGAGGCGGCCGCCATCGTCGGTGGTGCTGTGGCCCAGGGATTCACCGGCCGATTCATTGGCAGTGGCCCGACATGGAACCCGGCATTGCTGAAGAGCCCAGCTGCGGCAGCATTGACTGCCTCCTACGAGCACAGCGGCTATTGGGGCCCTTGGGGAAGCAACACACCAGGTCATAACGCGCTGCGCGAGGCCATGGGCAATGTTCAGAATCCTAACGACGGCTACACGTACGGCTGGGTCTGGTCCTATCCGCTAAAGGCAGCCCTGCAAAAAGCTGTCGCCAGCAAGGATTTGACACGCGCCGGGCTGGTCTCCGCGGTGAAGTCCCTGACATCCGTGGACTACGAAGGCATCCTTCCGTCAGGCTCAGGCAACTTCGCCAGTGGCCTGGACGGCGTCACCCGCAGCACCCAATTCTCCAAACCGGACGCTGGGGCACCCACGGGCATCACGGTCGTCAAGCCATTCTCGGCCGGCCCGACCGCATCCGCGTACAAGCTCACCGGACCCTGCTACAAATCCCTCTAGCACCAACCCTTGATGGCCGGCAGGCGTATGCGTTTGCCGGCCATCAAGGGGCCGCTATCCCTTTGTGACCTTCTCAGCGATACGCTCGGCCGGAGTCCCCTTACGTGCCACCGCAAAAGAACCCCTCTGGACGCCGGAGCTTGCCATCCATGCTTGGGCATCTTTGAATGTGATGTTGAATCCGCTCAGATCAAGAACCGCTTCGATCTGGGAGAGTGTTGGGTGCGGTGGCACTGTCAACGCTTGTGGATGCAGTGCTATCACCGTCGCCCGTACGTCGTCCTTGATTTGCTTCTCGAGCAGCTTTCTTGTTTCGGCGACGAAGACCTCGGGATCGCGCGAGATCGCACAGACGTGCCACCGTCCTTGAAATACCTCCCAGAGCGCGCCAAGCCTGAATGCCGCGTCCTCCACGATCGCCTTCCGCAGCGATGCTGTCGACGTTGCCTGCTTGAGGGCTGCCTCAAGCTCGGTCAACCTCGAAAGTCCGTCTTGCGCCTGCTGGACGAAGTCGTCCAGATGGCGATTCGGGTCGGCGGTTCTCACAGAATCAATTCTGTTCTCTCAGAGCCGATGCGTGTCTTCACCGCGAATATTGAGCCTTCTCAGCAGCCCACCGCATCCCCTTAGTCAGGAAAAGCCGGTTTTGATCCGATCCCAAAGGCGAGCAATCTAGCCGGATCTTCAGTTGTGGAGCAGCTAGCGACCGCTCCGTCGCCTCAGCACCGTCATCGAGTCGCAGCACCTGCGTCGGATAGGTACCTGCGTTCCGTAAGGACGGTGATCGTCATGGCTGTCACTGCGCCGCCCGACGTGTTGGGCATCTGGGCGGCACAACATGGCAAGATCCGGCCCCGCCGTTTTCAGGCTCCCGCTGGCATCAGGTTCGGGTTCTACGGCCGGATGTCGACTGCCGATCATCAGGACAGGCGGACGTCGCGCTGGTGGCAATACAGGTTTGCCGAGGAACTCGTCAGCCCGCACGGCCGCATCGTCACCGAGTTCTTCGACTCCGGTGTGTCACGCCGCCGATCCTGGCTGGACCGGCCGGAGGCCGCAGCCCTTCTGGCCGCGCTAGCCGACCCGGATCGCGGATTCGACGCGGTCGTGATCGGAGAGTTCGAGCGAGCCTTCCACCGAAATCAGGTCACCGCGGTGCTCAAAGTGTTCGCCTACCACGGGGTCCAACTATGGCTGCCGGAAGCAGACGGCCCTTTGGACATGCGCAACCGCCACCATGTGGCGCTGATCCACGCACTGAGCACTCGGTCGGGACGAGAAGTGTCCCGGGCCAGTATCCGTACCACCGCAGCCATGGAAGCCCAAGTTGAGCTCGAGGGCAGAAACATCGGTGGCCGCCCGCCCTACGGATATCAGTTCGTGACAGCCGGTCCACACCCCAACCGCGCCCAGGCCCGGTGGGGAAGAATGCTGCACGCCCTGGAACCGGATCCAAGGACCGCACCGTGGGTGCAATGGATCTTCGCCCGGCGGCTGGCCGGCTGGACCATGGCCGGAATCGCCCGGGAGCTCAACGACCGCGGCGTACCCTGCCCGTCCCGAGCCGACCGGGAACGCAATCCACACCGAAGCGGCGAGGCCTGGCAGCTGGGAACGGTAAGGGCAATCCTGCTCAACCCGCGATACACCGGCCGGCAGGTATGGGGCAGACAGCGCACCGACCGCGACACCGCTGCGTCCTTCGACCACATTACGAGCGGCAGCGAAACCGGGCGGTGGAACCAGCCTCCAGAATGGACTATCTCCATCCAAGCGGCTCACCCACCACTGGTCAGCGAGGACGATTTCGTCAATGTCCAGCCTGGCACCAAGACGTACCCAGCCCACAACGCCCAACCTGCCGATAACCTCAACCACACAGACAACGCCCACGTCTATGCGTTGGTGGGCATCGCGTTCTGCGCCATATGCGGACGCCGGATGGATCCTCATTGGGCCCGAGTACGGCCCGCCTACCGCTGCCGGCACGGGCACCGCAGCACCCGCTCCAAGCCAGCCGAAAGCGCAGTGCCCAACCTCTACATCCGAGAAGACCATCTCCTCACCAGTCTGCGGCACGCCACCCGCCAGCATCCGCAACTGGCCGGACCACGCGATACATCCCCTGCCGCGCAAGCGATCCAGCTCCGTCAGCAACATATGATCATCGTCTGCGACAGCGACACCTGGACGCTTGAGACACCCGACGGTGCCATCACCTTGCTACCGGCACCCGGACTACCCACCGCGGCCATACCCGCCGAGCGCCAGCGCCGATCGCAAACTCCCGCCTGACATCACCCCGGCCGGACAACGGCAAGACTTCACACCGGCCAATGCGACCCCGTACCGAATCGCCTGTTATCCCCAATACCTATTGGTTGGTTCGCAGCCCCAGAGCGCTGTGTTGGATAGCCCCTGGCGGGATTTCGGCTTGCCCAGACGCTCGCACCGTGAGTTCAACCAGCTGGGCGCGCAGGTCGGCTGCGGGCTCACCAAGCACGATCGCAGTGAGGACAAGTTCCAGCATGACCTTGTCGTAATCGTCCGAGCTTCGCCGGTAGCGGCCTGAATCGCTTTCCACGCTTGCAGTTTGGATGCGATACCCCTCGTCGGCCGCCTGGAACTGCACTTCGTAGATTCCGTGCCCGGTCCAGCTGCGATGACAGAAGAGGGTCCGGCCTTCGGCGAAGACATTCCACTTCTCATCCATGTCTTGAGCGCGATAGCCCAACCGCAATCGTTGCCACTGCTCGATACTCCAAACCCTCGACGGCAGCAGCGCCATCGGCTGCGGATTTAGCATCGGCATGACCCGGCGCAGGGAATCCCGGGTAACCGGAAGGCTAGCTGTCACGACGCGATCGTAGGACGCCACGCACGGTTGCGTAGCACCGGTTGCGCCCGACCTCCGCCAACCAACAGGGAATTCGAACCCAATGAATGGGATCGCGCTCATCATCCGGACCGGAAGCAACGGCACCCCGACCCCCACAAAACGCGAAGCTCACTCATCCGTTTCGCGGCACGCACTTAAACACCCATGCAGCGAAGGCGGCCGGTCAATCCACGTCATCACGCACTCAGAACTGACTATGCAATAACGCCACTGCCAGGATATTTGGCCGAGTTAGATCTCAAAACCAAAGGCCCCCGTCGATAGAAACGGGAGCCTGAGAGAAACGAACTTTTCGATACAATGTGGGGCAATTTGTGTCCGAGGGGGGACTTGAACCCCCACGCCCTATACGGGCACTAGCACCTCAAGCT
>DPJL01000202.1:0-141 GCA_003543035.1 Micromonosporaceae bacterium
CGCAAAACCTTGACGAAGATGAAGGACTGCAAGGCATTGGGGTGAGCCCAGGCATGGCCGCCGCGCCCGCCTATCGGCTCATCCCTCCACCAGCGCTGCCGTCCCCCACGGCCTCCGGATCCGCCGCGGTCGTGGCGGATC
>DPJL01000202.1:444-5501 GCA_003543035.1 Micromonosporaceae bacterium
GGGGGGGGGGGCCGGGGGGCCGAAGCCGCCCGGGCATTGACTGCGCTGCGAGACGTCTCCACGGAGCTAAGCAGAAGGGCGGCTGGGCCCGTTGACCGGACCGCGGCGGATATTCTGCGTGCACAGGTAATGATCATTGATGATCTGGTCCTTGCCGATGCTGTCGCCAGTGCGGTTCAATCCGGAATGGATGCGGCCCACGCGATCGACCACGCTTTCGACTCGCACCGGCGCACCTTCCACGAAGCCGGCGGCTACCTGGCCGAACGGGTCGCAGACCTCGATGATCTGCGCGATCGTGCCATCGCCGCGTGTCTTGGTGAAGCCATGCCAGGTGTACCGGATCCAGGTGTCCCCTTCATCCTCATCGCCCGCGATCTCGCCCCAGCCGACACCGCTAGCCTTGACCCGCAACAGGTCCTCGCAGTCGTGACCGAACGTGGCGGACCGACGAGCCACACCGCCATAGTGGCCCGCTCGCTCGGCATCCCCGCCGTCGTAAGGTGCCCGGGCGCGATGTCGATTGCCGACGGCACTACCGTCACGGTCGACGGCACCACGGGCGAAGTTGTTATCGGCGTTGACGATGCGACCGTGTCTGCCGTTCGCGAGCGCGAGCAGCAGCGCCAAGCGACGCTTGCCAGCTCGTCCGGCGACGGCCGCACAGCCGACGGCCATCCGGTGGCGCTGCTGGCCAACATCGGCTCGGCCCGCGACCTCGATGACCCGGCGGCCCATGGCGCCGAGGGCGTTGGGCTCTTCCGCACCGAGTTGCTCTACCTTGACCGCACCGACGCACCAAGTCTTGAGGAGCAGATTTCGGTCTACAGCAACGTTTTCGCGCTCAACCAGGGCCGGCGGATGATCGTGCGCACCCTCGACTCGGGGGCGGACAAACCCCTGCCGTTCATGCAGCACGATCAGGAACCCAATCCGGCGTTGGGAATCCGGGGTTTGCGACTGGCCCGCCGCGATCCGGGTGTCTTGCAAACACAACTGAAAGCCATCGCCGCCGCCGCGATGGCGACGGGAGCCGATGTTTGGGTGATGGCTCCGATGGTCGCCACGATCGCCGAGGCAGCAGACTTCACCGCCCGTTGCCGCGCCGCGGGCCTGGCGAAAGCCGGTGTAATGATTGAGATCCCGGCCGCGGCACTGCAAGTGAACGCGATCCTCGGCGTTTGCGACTTCATCAGCATCGGCACCAACGACCTGAGCCAGTACACCTTTGCCGCCGACCGCGAGAACGGCGACCTCGCGGATCTGAACGACCCGTGGCAGCCGGCCCTGCTTCAGCTCATCGCCATGTGCGGGGCGGCCGGGGCGGCGGCGGGCAAACCGGTCGGCATTTGCGGAGAAGCCGCCGCCGATCCCGCCCTCGCCCCGATCCTCGTCGGCCTTGGCGCCACAAGCCTTTCCATGCCTGCCCGCGCCATCCCCGCGTGCCGCGAATCGCTGGCGCGGCACACGCTCGCCCAATGCCGCAACCTTGCCCAGACCGCCCTGGCCGCTACAGGTGGTACCCGTGGACGCGCGCCGGAAGGCCAAGGGCCCCAATCACTTCGGTGAGCGTCTCCGGGCAGAAGAAGTACCATCGCATCCGGGCTATCCCGCCATCAGCGGTGTCGATCCGCAGGATGTCGGCGACGGCCTCGGGCGCCGAGCCGTCGACCGGTGTCTCCCACAGCAGGATCAGCGGTTCACCGTCGAAATCCCTTACCTCCGCGCGATAGCGGACATCGCTCTCCAGGACCAGCGTGTGATGGATCGAGCCGTTGCGCATCGTCTCCGCGCCGACCTCATAGA
This sequence comes from Micromonosporaceae bacterium, assembly GCA_003543035.1. GTDB lineage: Bacteria > Actinomycetota > Actinomycetes > Mycobacteriales > Micromonosporaceae > Rhizocola. The sequence continues at coordinate 2,251 of DPJL01000202.1, forward strand.
CCATCCCGACGACCTCGCTCGATGCGTCGGCCAGTAGCAGCGCGGTTAGCCGATCGATGTCGTAGGCAGTGAAAGCGTCAGCCATCGACTCAAGGACCGCCCGATCCGGCGCCGGGCGACGGCCAAGCGCCTCCTGCCGGACCTCCTGCGGCGCTGCCAGCCTTCCGCGGCCTCGATGCAGTGCGGCTTTCACAGCACCCACCGAAGTGCCCAGCACCGCAGCGATCTCGGCGAGCGGCAGGTCGAAGACGTCCTTGAGAACGACGGCGGCCCGCTCCTGCGGCGGCAGCAGAGTCGCCACCTCACCCAAGGCGTCGCGTACCTCAAGCGGATCAGCGCCACTGCCCGAGGCACGATCGGGCACTTCCATCGGAATTGGCGCGGGTCTGCGCCAGCCGTCGATGTAGGCGTTCGTGGCTATCCGCAGCAACCACGGCAACACCCGCTCAATCCGCTGATGACTGTCACCTGCCCGGGCGAACGCACGAGTCAGCGTCTCCTGCAACAGGTCTTCGGCATCCCAGACGTTGCCGGTCAGGCGACGGCAGTAGCCGTGCAACTCGGCTCGCAACGGGTTGATGCGGTGGAAGAACGCACGCTGCACGGCCCTTACGCCGGCCAACAGCTCGTCATCGATAACGTCGTCCCGCTCGGGATCGGGCATGGTCTTCGTCTCCTGCGTAGTTGTGCTCATACCCAACTCGACGTGGCCGGCGGGCGGAAAGATACCTACCCGGGCCTGAAGCTCGGCGATCCGTCGGAAGGACCGCTTGAACTCGGCGTAGTCCTTCTCGCCGAGTGCCTGCGCCAGGCGCTCTTCGATGGCCGCCATGACGGCGTCGGACTTTTGCGTCTGATCCAGCCCCGCGCGGTGGGGACGATGAGCTTGGCCCGGTGGTCCTGCGGATCCGGCTCGCGGCGCACGTATCCGAAGGCCTCGAGGATCCTTAGCAGTTGATCTCAGCTGTGATCGTCAGATTTGAAAGACGTTCTCGGGCCGTATGACTCCGGTGGCGCTTGCCTTGTCAGGGCCGAAGGTGGCCAACCCGGCGTCATTGTCGCGAGCAATGATCAGCGCGTGCGCCAGCCCGGGATCGATGCCATGTCGCTCTGCGAGCTCTGCGATTTCGAGGGTTTCGGTGACCTGCGTCGGTGGGACGACAACGATGCTGTCAGGGTCGGTCACCAGATGCAGGAGCCGATCGCGCTCTTCCTTGCCGCGGGCCGCCAGCGTCTGAAACACCGTGCCGGGGATGACCACGATGCCGTCGTTGTCGGCGACACTTTGCATCAGCTCCGCGACAAGCATTGCCTTCTGGGGGAGGCCATTGTCGCAGATGTAGGCGTCGACAGCATCGAGATCGAGAACGATATGGACTCTCACGCGGCGTCAGCCCGGTCGCCAAGGCGTCCCGCTTCGAACTGCTCGAGACGGGCGCGCATCGCGACCAGACCTTCAGCGGTCGTTTGAATCCCACGGCTCTCGTTGAACCGCTGTACGAAAGCGACCCGCCGCGCCACACCGTCATCGTCCGAGTTAAGACGACGCAGTTTGCTGATCGGGATAATGGCTGCGATCTCCGTCCCGTTGTCGGTGATGATCGCTTCTTCGCCGCCGGCGGCTACGCTACGCACAACCGTGCCAAGGGTTTCCCGCAACCCACGCAAACTATGTGTACTCATGTGTACACCATAGTTCGGACGACGGGGTTTGTCGAGGGATCTTCGGACCCGGGCCAACCGTCCTAAGGCCACCCGACGCCGGGTGCGGGCGCCTCAACCGTCAGCACCTGACCGCTGGGTGGCCCGCTCATCATGCCGCCCGGACGCTCCCAGTCACCCGCCAGAATGAACAGCGTCCGCCCATTCGGGCCGCCCAGCATGCAAGCGAAACAGCCACGGTCAACCTCGATCGTCTGCAGCACCTCACCGCCTTCGCGCACCCGGACGCAGCGCTTGTTCGGGACATCCGCGTACCAGACAGCGCCCTCGGCATCGAGGCAGATGCCGTCTGGTACCCCGTCGCCCAGCGCCGCCCACACTCGCCGGTTCGACAATCTCCCATCCTCGGCGATGTCAAAGGCGGTGAGCTGCTTGGCATACGACTCGGCGAGAATCAGGGTCGAGTTGTCCGGCGTAATCGCCATGCCGTTCGGGAAGGCGACGCCATCGGCCACCTGCCGGACCGTGCCATCGGCCGTGACGAGCACGACGATCCCGGTGCTGTACTCGCCATCGGGAAAGTCGAAGCCGATGTTGTTGAGGTAGGTGTTGCCGCGGCCATCCACCACGATCTCGTTCCACGGTTTGGTCGACAGGCCGGTCAGGTCGGCATGGGTCACCAGCGACCCATCGGGCTCTCTGCGCAGCAGCAGCCCACTGCCACCCGCGATGATGAGCAGCGGGCCATCCGCCAGCCAATCGATGCTGAAGGGAAAGCTCGGCACCTGCGTCACGACCTCACTCTTGCCGTCGAGGTCGACCGCGACCACCTCTTGCTTTCCCCAATCGGAGAACCAGAGACGGTCTTCATGCCAGCGCGGCGACTCGCCGAACACGACACCGGTCAGTAGCGCTTGCGGCTCGGACATGGGAACACTCCTCGACTCGGGCACCTGCTTACGGGCGCCTTTCATAAGGTATGTAGAAGCCGGCCCGTCAGTTTCGACATCGTGGGAGAAAAATCGGTGAAGTACCTGATCCTGATCTACAGCAACCCTGCCTCCCGCGAGATGTGGGCGAGTTTCTCGCCGGAGGAGCAGGCCGAAGGCTATCGAATCCATGCCGCCATGCGAGACGGCCTCATTGCCTCGGGAGAGCTGATCGCTTCCGAGGCGCTGGCCGATGCGGCCCAGGCCAAGCGCCTCTCGGTGCGGGCCGGCCAGCCGGTCACCAGCGACGGGCCCTTCGCCGAGGCGAAGGAGGCGCTGGCCGGCTTCTATCTGGTCGAGTGCGACAGCATCGAGCGTGCTGTCGAGATCGCTCAAAGTGTGCCCGAAGCCGCCGTTGTCAACATCGAGGTGTGGCCGAGCCTGGACCCGGCGATCACCGGCTATCAGTGAGGGCGATCCAACGCCGCGACGATGTCGTCGGCCGTGGATTCCAGGGTCCGAATCCTCTCCCGCAGCTGGCCTTCCGACTTGCGGAGCCGCTGTTGGTCTCTGGTTACCACTTGGGCAACCGCCTCATGCACAGCGGGGACGTCGAGTTGGCTGAGTCCGTTTAGGACTGACTTCGCGGGTACCGGCTGG
>DPJL01000147.1:0-20580 GCA_003543035.1 Micromonosporaceae bacterium
CCCACCCCCGGGGGGGCGGGGGGGGGGGGGGGCGCCAGCCGCCGTTGAGCGGGCATTGTCGACCTGGATCGCGGTGACCTTGCCGGCGCGGATGCTTGCCGTCATCGATGTCTCGGGCTCCATGCTCGAGCGTGTGGCGACCGCGGGCAACGTCACCCGAGCTCAGGTCACCCTGGAAGCGGCACGGCGCGGGCTCGGGCTCTTCGATGACTCGTGGGCGGTGGGTCTGTGGATCTTCTCCACCGAGCTGGACGGGGCCAAGGACTACCTCCAGCTCGCACCGATCGAGCCGCTTTCGGTTCAGCGACCCCAACTGCTGGCTGCACTCGGTGCGGTACAGCCGAAACCGCAAGGCGACACTGGCCTTTACGACTCACTGCTCGCCGCTTACCAAGCGGTGCAAAAGGATTGGGACCCCGGCCGGGTGAACTCGGTCGTGATGATGACCGACGGAGACAACGACGATGCCAACGGCATCGCTCACGCCGACCTGCTGGCCAAGCTCAAAGAGGTGGCCGATCCCAAGAAACCAGTCCAGGTGGTCATCATCGGGATCGGCCCCACGGTGAACCCAGGTCCCTTGGAGCAGATCACCAAGGTGACCGGTGGTGGCGTGTTCGTGGCGGAAGATCCAGCCAAGATCGGCGAAATCTTCCTCAAGGCCATCTCACTGCGCTCGGCCACCCCACAGTGAGCGGCACGGCGGTCAGATGTCCAAACGATCGCTGATGGCCAGCAGGTTGCCTTCAGAGTCCTTGAACCAGGCCCCCTTTGTGCCGTCTTTGTCGATCACGATCGAATTCACCGACTTGAAGTCCGGGTAGTCATACTCCTCGAACTTCACCCCGTTCGCCTTCATTCGCTTGACTTCGGCCTCGAGGTCCTCTACCTCGAACGAAGCCTGGGTGTGGGTGCCGCTTGCCTCGCCCATCGACGGGAACAGCAGGATCTTTGTGTGATCCGCACACTCGTAGGTCAGGCCTTGGTCCGTTTCCTTTGACGGCTCGAGGCCCAGGTTCTTTGAGTAGAACTGCCTTGCCCGGGCCAGATCGGAAGCGGGCAAGGTTCCGAAAACGCGTCCTGTAACTGACATAGGATCGCCCCCTTGCGGCTGATTTTAGGCCTATTTGCCGCGGCGGGGTACGCCAATTCGGCTGTCGCCCGAATGGGCGTACGCGTCTATGTTGAAATCATCATGAACGCGAGAAGTGACCGAATCGCCGGCGCGCTCCTAGGGGTGCACGCCGGGGACTCGCTTGGTGCCACGGTGGAGTTCTCCGGCTGGGCGGAGATTCGTGACCGGTACCCGGAAGGACTCAAGGAAATCATCGGCGGCGGTCCCTTTCATTGGCCGCCGGGGCATGCCACCGATGACACCGATCTGACCCGGGCCGTCCTGCTGGCTTACCTCGACCCCGCTGATGACGTGGTCCGCACGGCCGCCGACCGGATGATCGATTGGCTCGAGGGAAACTGGCCCGATCGGCAGCCGGGCAAGGCGCCTCGCGACGTCGGCCGGGCCACCATGACCGGCCTGCGCCGTTATCAGCAAAGCAAGGACCCATACTCGAGCGGGTGCGGCCCGGGCCAGGCCGGCAACGGATCGTTGATGCGCTGCATCGCCACGGCATTGGCGGTGCCCGATCGCGAGCGCCGGATCCGCGAGTCGATGCAGATCTCCGCGATCACCCACGGCGATCAGCGTTGCACCGTCGCTTGTGCCGCGTACAACGAGATGGTTGCCGCGTTGGTGGCAGGGTCGACCGCAGCCGAGGCTGTCGTGATTGGACAGGAACAGGCCAAAGAGCTTGGCAGCAAACCGGTTGCGGACGCGATCGGCTACGGGAGTCAGCTCAAACCGGCGATGCTGGTGCGCACCGGGGAGACCTTCCTCGAGGACGACGCGGCCGGATTCGTGCTCGACTCACTCAGCCTCGCGGTTGCCGCGGTCCTTGACCCACGGCCGTTTGCCGACGTGGTGGTGGACATAGTCCGCCTGGGCAACGACACCGACTCCAATGCGGCCATCGCCGGCGGGTTGCTTGGCGCTCGCGATGGCGCGGCTGGGATTCCGGAAAGCTGGGTGTCCGTGCTCCAATTCGCCGACGAGTTCACCGCCGCGGCACAGAAACTCAGCGCTTAACAAATTCCGTTAGCATCGACCCGTGCGACTCGCTGGCGTCATCCTGACGGTTGCCGGTCTTTGCCTTGCGGCATGCGGCTCGCCCTCGCCAACCTGGTCTGCGGGCACACCTTCGAAGTCCGGCAGCCCATCGGCTGCGGCCTTATTGGCCCCGCCTTCCACACCCGGTCCGGTGGTGGGAAATCCGAATGGCCGTGCCGTTGTGCCGGCTGAGGCGCAAGCGGTGGACACTTCGAGCTCGTCGCGGGTGATAGGCGATGGGACGCCGGCCAGTTGCACCTCTGAGGCTGTGGTGGCCGCCGTCGCCGCGGGCGGCATCATCACGTTCGCATGTGGACCTGAGCCGGTGACCATAACCATGGCTGCCACCGCAAAAGTGCGTAATGCCAACGGGCCGCGCATAGTGCTGGACGGTGGCGGGAAGGTGACGCTGAGCGGTGAGGGCAAGCGGCGCATCCTCTACATGAACACTTGTGACAAGGCTCAGGGCTGGACCACGTCGCACTGCCAGGATCAGGACCATCCACAGTTGACGGTGCAGAATCTGACCTTCGCCGACGGCAACTCCACGGGTGACACCACCGAGGGCGGGGGTGGCGGGGCGATATTCGTCCGGGGTGGCAGGTTCAAGGCGGTGAGTTCCCGGTTCATTCGCAATCAGTGCGACCGGACCGGCCCCGATCTGGGTGGGGCGGCGATCCGGGTGCTCAGCCAGTCCAAGGGCCTGCCGGTCTACATCGTCAACAGCACCTTCGGCGGCGCCGCTGGGTTGGGCGGTTCCTGCTCCAACGGCGGCGCGCTCAGCAGCATCGGTGTTTCCTGGGTCGTGCTCAACAGCGTCATCAGCCACAACTCAGCCGTTGGCAGGGGCGCCAATCCCGCCACGCCCGGGTCGCCCGGAGGCGGCAGCGGCGGAGCTGTCTACACCGACGGAAACCTGTTCACAGTCAAGGTTTCCGGCAGCATCATCGAGGACAACAAGGCGGTCGAGGGCGGCGGCGCGATCTTCTTCGTGAGCAATGATCGAAGCGGCACGATGAGCATCGACAACTCCACCCTGCGGCGCAACAAGAGCGGTCAGTTCGAGACCCGCGGTTTTCCCGGCATCTTCTTCCTCGGTGCCAAAAACCCCAGCGTGACCGGCTCGACGCTAAGCTGATCTCCATAAGCGACCTGAGTCTCGACCGGACGGTCTATTACTCCGACGCGGTGATCGCCATCGCGCTGACCCTGCTCGCTCTCGGACTACCGGTCCCGCTCGGCGAGGACGAAAGCGAGGTCTGGGCCTCGTTTGTGGAGAACCTGAGCCCCGACTATCTCTCGTTTGTCATCAGTTTTCTTGTCATCAGTGCCTTCTGGCTCAGCCACCACAGGTTCTTTCAGAAGATGGCGCGAGTAAGCCGCCGACTGATGCGCTGGAATCTGATCAGCCTCTTCGCCATCGTGCTGGTGCCATTCGCGACGAAAGTGCTTACCGCACATGGGGAAATCGCCTTCGGGCCGGTTCTCTACGCGGGTGTGATGGCCCTGTTCGGCCTGAGCTATCTGTTCATGGTGCGCGTTGCGGGCCGCGACGGCTTGTGGCGGGAGGAAGTTCCGGCCGGCTTCGCCGCCGATGCCACCGCCGGGATGGGCACCGTCTTCGGGGTCTTCGTGCTCTCCATCCCGCTGGCCTTCGTCAATCCGTCGCTGGCCCAGTTCAGTTGGCTGCTGATGCCGGTCATAGCGGCTCTACTGCCCAAACTGCGGAGCCGGGGACTGGCGAGCCAGGGCTAGGCTCGGGGTATGGCGCTCGAACGGATCGTGCTGGTGGCTCTCGTGGACCGCAGCGGTGCAGTGCTGCTGCGTAATCGCGACGAACGGTCGACGACCCGGCCGGACAGGTGGAGCTTGCCCGGCGGCGGAGCGCAGCCTAAGGAGTCCCCTGAGCAGGCGGCAGTCCGGATCGTCGCCGAGCAGACCGGTCTGACCATCTCACCCGAGCTGCGCATGGCCTGGCGCGGCCGGCTGCCCGACCCGGTGGCCGAGGTGTACCTGTTCGCCACGGCGACAACGGCAACGGTCGCCGACATCCCAAGCGATCCGGTGCCGGGCGCGATCCGGCGGCGCGGCGACTACTTCCTCGAATTCGTGCCAGGACCCGATGTCCTCAGTGGACGGTCGTTCACCCCCGCCTCCGGCTACGTGCTCGGCGACTTCCTGAGCTCGATGCACTATCGCGAGCTCGCCGCCCGCATCGATCCTTACGAAATCGCCTGAGCCGGCGGGCTAGCCGAGCCGGCGGATGAACTCCGCGCTCTCCTCGAAGATGCGTGGGGCGTCATGGTCCAGCGTGGCAACGTGATAGCTGTCCTTCAGCACGACCTCCCGCACGTCGGCCGACTTGATTGAGGCCAGCACGATCTCGCTGTTGACCGGCTCGACCACATGGTCGTTGGCCGAGCGGAAGAGTAGGACCGGCTGCGTGACCTTGCCCAAGTCCTGTCGCACCACCGCATGGAAGCGCCGCAATGATGCGGCCGCCCGGACCGGGGTGCGGTCATACGCGCCTTCCAGCACATCCGGCTTGGCGATGTCGTTGCCGATCGCCTTCGACGAAGGCAACACGTGCGCCAGCACCGGCAGTAGCTTGGCGTCCCAGCGAACGAGGATGACCGAAGGGTTGACCACGATCACGCCGGAGATGTCGTCGCCGTGTTCCTCGGCGAGCCGCAAAGCCAGCCCGCCACCCATGGACAGCCCGCACACGAACACCTTCTCGCACTTGGCTTTCAACATGGTGAAGGCGGTGTTCACGGTGCCATACCAGTCCTGCCAACTGGTGCGGTTGGCGTCGCGCCAGTGCGTTCCGTGTCCCGGCAGGAGTGGCAGGTTCACGGTCCAGCCCTGATCGGCCAGATACTGCGCCCACGGCCGCATGCTGTGCGGCGAGCCGGTGAAACCGTGGCAGACGAGCACTCCCACGGCCGGCGAACCTTCATGCTGGAACGGGCTGGTGTCGATGGGGTCCATGGCGTGCATCGTACGGTTGGGGGGTGAAGATTGGTTTCGGCGCGCCTTGCTCAGGGTCCTGGGCAACTCCAGCCAACATGGTCCGCATCGCCGAGCGGGCCGAACAGTTGGGCTACCACTCGCTCTGGACCTTCCAGCGGCTCCTTTTCCCTGCCGAAGGCTCGCTCGGCGAGATGTATCGCAGTGTGCACGATCCGCTGATCACCCTCGCTTACCTGGCCGGCCGGACCAGCACCATCCGGCTCGGCGTTGCCGTGATCAACATGTCTTTCATCTCGCCGGTCATCCTCGCCAAACAGTTCGCCAGCCTGGACGTGGTCTCCGGGGGCAGGCTCGATGCGGGGCTGGGCATCGGCTGGAACGACGCCGAGTTCATCGCGACCGGCGCGACGAAGGAGCGCGCGGGCAAGCGCTCAGACGAATACATCCAGCTGCTGCGCAAGCTCTGGACCGAAGAAGTGATCGAGCATGAGGGCGAGTTTTATCGGGTACCAGCAAGCAGCTTCGCGCCCAAACCAGCGCAGACCCCGCATCCGCCGATATTGATTGGCGCCAAATCCCCACCGGCGCTGCGCCGCGCGGGCAGGCTGGCCGACGGCTGGGTCGCGAGCAGTCAAAGTGACCTGCGGGTTCTCGGTGAGTCAGCGGCCATCGTCAAAGACGCCGCGGCGAAGGCCGGCCGGGATCCCGATTCGCTGCGGCTGATCTGCCGGGGCTCCACGCGCGTGCGCCCACCGGGCGACGCTGAGCGACGCCCGTTGAGTGGCTCGTTCGATGAGATCCGCGCCGACATCGCGATGATTGCCGAGCAGGGCATGACCGAGCTCTTCCTGGATCTTAATTTCGACCCCGAGATCGCCTCCCCGGATGCCGATGCGGCGAAATCGATGGATCTCGCTGAACAGCTGCTCGAAGAGTTCTGCCCGTGACCGGCATCGGACGCGATGCGGCCGCGATCGGCGCGGCCGCCGGAGTCATCGGGCTCTCCTTTGGCGCGATCGCGGTGGCCCAAGGGCTGCCCACCTGGGCAAGGCCGGGAGGCTCCACTTAGGAGTGGCCCGGCCGGTGGGTGTGCTTGTCGGTGCGATCCTGGCCTGGCGGAAGGCACCCTTTGTCGTGGTGGTCATCGCCGCCGCCGGGACGGCCGCCCTCCTTCGCCTCCTCACTGGCGTCCCGTGACGTTTACACTCGGCGTGCAAGTTGTGATGTTGGGGGTCACTCCATGACCAACACCGAGGCACCGAGCCGAGTTGACGGGCGCACAGCGCGAGCCGAGCGCACCCGCGCCGCCATTGTCGACGCCCACCTCGCTCTCATCGCCGAGGGCGATCTGCGCCCGACCGGCGAAAAGATCGCCGACCGGGCGGGAGTGTCGCTGCGTGCGTTGTGGACCAACTTCAAGGATATGGAAACGCTTTACGAAGCCAGTGGTCAACGGGTGCTGGCTGAGGTCGACGCGGCGTACCAGCCGATCTCCGCGACGCTGCCACTGGCCGAGCGGGTTGACGAGTTCTGCCGTCAGCGAGCCAGACTGCTGCAACTGATCGCGCCGACGGCGCGCGCCTCACACATGCGCGAGCCCCTTTCTCCGCAGCTGCGCCGCAATCGCGCCAAGCACATAGAGCGGGTACATGACGAGGTCGAGGGCCTCTTCGCCGCCGAGCTGGAGCGGGCCGGAGCGGGCCGTGAGCAGCTCAAGCAGGCTTTGATCGCGGCGACCATGTGGCCCGCGTGGTCGATGCTCCGCGACGGTCTCGGGCTGAGCGTCGACAAGGCGCTAGCGGTCATGACCCGGACTGTCAGCGCTCTATTGAAATAGTGCACCGTCGGTGCACAATACCCGGGTGGACTTCTCGTTGAACGATGAGGAAAAGGCCATCCGCGACACCGCTCGCGCCTTCATCCACCGTGAGGTGATGCCACTCGAGCAGGAGGTGCTCCGGCGCGAACGCGCCCACCAGCCCGGCCTCGATCGCAGCGAGCTGCGCGAGCTTCAGCTCAAGGCCAAGGCGTTCGGGTTCTGGGGACTGTCCACTCCGGAGGAATTCGGCGGGATGAACCTGTCGGCCGTGCTGCAATCGTTGATCTGGACCGAAGTGGGCCGCACCTTTGTGCCCTTCCGTTTCGGCGGGGAGGCGGACAACATTCTCTTCCACGCCAACGCTTCGCAGCGCGAGGAATACCTGATCCCGACCATTGAAGGCACGCGCATCTCATGCTTCGCCATCACCGAGCCGGGAGCGGGCTCAGACGCCGCGAACATCAAGCTCTCCGCCCGCCAGGACGGCGACGATTGGATCCTCAACGGGGAAAAGACGTTTATCACCAACGGAAACGACGCCGACTTCGCCATAGTCGTCGCGGTCAACGACCGCGAGAAAGGCGTGCGAGGCGGTGGCACCACAGCTTTCCTTGTCGACCGCGACATGGGCTGGCGCTCCGAACCCATCCAGACCATGGGCGAAGGCGGCCCGGCCGCACTCGTCTTCGAAGACGTTCGCGTGCCCGGCCGCAACATCCTCGGTGAACTCGGCCAGGGCTTCGACCTTGGCATGCAATGGATCGGCCGGGGACGCTACATCATCCCGTCGCACGCGTTGGGGCTGTGCGAAAGGGCGCTGCGGATGGCGATCGACTACGCGAACACCCGGGACACCTTCGGCCAGAAGATCGCCAACTATCAAGCCATCCAGTGGATGATCGCTGATTCGGAGACCGAGCTGGAAGCCGCGCGCTGGCTGATCCTTCGTGCGGCGTGGACAGTCGACCAGGGCATGGATCCCCGCCACTCCTCGTCGATGGCAAAGCTCTACGGAGCCCAGATGGCCAACAGTGTGATCGACCGGGTGCTGCAGATCCACGGCGGCATGGGCTACACCCGGGAACTGCCGATCGAACGCTGGTATCGGTATGTGCGACTGCTGCGCATCTTCGAGGGCACCGATGAGATGCAACGCCTGATCATCTCGCGCGATCTGTTGCGTGGCTACACTCAGGTCGGAGGTCATCTTGCCTAAGCGCCCGTTTTCTCAGGTCGATGTGTTTACGAAGAAGCCCTACTTCGGCAACCCGGTGGCGGTGGTGCTCGACGGGAGTGGTCTGGAAACCGAAGCGATGCAACGCTTTGCGCACTGGACGAACCTCTCCGAGACCACCTTCCTGTTGCCACCGACCGATCCCGGCGCGGACTATCAGGTCCGGATCTTCACCCCTTCCTCCGAGCTGCCCTTTGCCGGGCATCCCACCCTCGGGACGTGCCACGCTTGGCTCGAGAACCACATCCCGGCACGGGACGACGTGATCGTTCAGCAGTGTGGTGCCGGGCTGATTCCCATCCGCAAAACGGCTGACGGCCTAGCCTTTGCCGCACCCGGGTTACTGCGAAGCGGCCCGGTCGAAGAGTCGTTGCTGGAACACATTGCCGCCCTACTTCGCATCAACCGCAGCGATATCGTGGATGCGCAATGGGTAGACAACGGGCCGGGCTGGGTGGCCGTGATGCTGGGAAGTGCCGAGGCAGTGCTGGCCTTGCGTCCCGGCATCGTTGACCTGGACCTCGGCGTGGCAGGGCGCTATCCGCCGGGCTCACCGGTCGAGTTCGAAGTGCGCGCCTTCTACCCCAAAGACGGTGCGACGGCGGAGGATCCGGTCACCGGCAGCCTCAACGCCTCACTCGCGCAATGGCTCCTGGCGACGGGACAGGCGAAGGCTCCCTATGTGGCAAGCCAAGGCACCGCACTCGGGCGCTCTGGACGGGTACACATCTCAGCCGACCCCGACGGCACGGTGTGGGTTGGCGGGGGCACGGTCACCTGCGTGACCGGCCAGGTCGACCTCTAGCTCAGGTTGCCGAAGAAGGCCCTGAGATCAGCCGCTACCAGGTCGGGATGTTCAATCGGGGCGAAGTGGCCGCCGCGATCGAAGACCGTCCAGCGCTGCACGTTGTAGAGGCGTTCGGCGAATTCGCGCGGCGGCTCGCCCTCGGCGACCGTCTCGTGGGCGAAGATGCCGAAAGCGGTGGGAACGCTGACGTACGACGGCTGCACGGCGTGCCAACGATTGTCCCAGTAGTCACGTAGCGAAGACGTGATGGTCTGGGTCGCCCAGTAGATCGTCAGCATCGTGCAGAGGAAGTCACGCGAGGGAGTGGTATCCGTCCACGAATTCCACTTTTCCAGCAGCCAGGCGGCGAGGCCGGCCGGAGAGTCGTTGAGGCCGTAGCCGACCGTCTGCGGCTTGGTGGACTGGATCGAGCTGTAGCCGCGTTCGACGTCGTTCCACGCCTGGTTCTCAGCAAGGTAGATCCGCTCCACTTCGGACAGTGGGCCTTCATCGAGCGACAACTCGAGGTTGGTCAGGTGTATCCCGATCACCGAAGACGGATCGTCCAGAGCCATGAACGTGGCGACCCCGGCGCCGAAGTCTCCCCCACCCGCGCCATATCGCGGGTAACCGAGCTCGCGCATGAGCTGATGCCAACGGGTCGCTACGACCCGATAGTTGATGCCTGTCCGCTGGGGTCGCGGCGAAAAGCCGTATCCGGGTAGCGACGGGATCACCACGTCAAACGATGACAGCAACGGCAGCATCGGCAGGTACTCGAGGAAGCTGCTCGGCCATCCGTGGGTGAGGATGAGTGGGATGCCGTTGCCACCGGCTGCTCGCTGATGGACAAAGTGGACACCGTCCGAGGTGAAGTGCGAGAGCCGGTTCAGCTCCTGCTGAGCGGCCGGCCAATCGAAGTCATCGGCCCAGTAGCCAAGGAATTCCCGCAGGTAATCGAGCTCTACACCCTGTTCCCAGCCGATGCCCGGCACCTGATCCGGCCAGCGCGTCGCGCGGATGCGCGCCCGCAGATCGGCCAGAACCTGCTCGCCGATATCGATTGAGAAGCGCTGAATCACCATGATAATGAACAGCATGCCACGAACGCTGCGCTACAAGATTGCCAACAGCCAAACAGAGTTCGAGGCAATTCATCGGCTCAACTACCGCACGTTTGTCGACGAGATCCCACAGCACCAGGCCAACTCCGAGGGCCGCCTGGTGGACAAGTTCCACGCGGAGAACACGTACGCCGTGTGCCTGGACGGGGAGACGATCGTCGGCATGCTCGCCGGCCGCTGCGCCCGGCCATTTTCACTCGACGGCAAAGTCGACGACCTGGACGGCCATCTGCCACAGGGCAGCAAGCCGGTGGAGATCCGCCTGCTCGCGGTGGAACCGTCCTACCGCCTCAGTGTCATCCTCACTCACCTGATCACGTTGCTGGCCAACCACTTCGCCGAGCAGGGCTGCGATCTGGCGGTGATCTCGGGCACGACGCGGGCGCTCGAGATGTACCGCCGCATGGGCTTCGTCCCGTTTGGACCGTTGACCGGCGCACCCGGAGCCGAGTTCCAGCCGATGTACCTTTCCGCCGAAGCGGTCGCCCGTTGGAGTTGGGCCGGCGAGCTCAAGGATGTCGTCAAACCGGCGCAGGTAGAGAACTTCCTGCCCGGCCCGGTGTCGGTCGCGCCGGAGGTCACGGCCGCGTTGGGCCGGCCGCCCGCCTACCACCGCTCCGCCGAATACGTGGCCGCACTGGCCGACCTGCACGGGCACCTGGCCGGTCTGGTGAACGCGCCCCACTGCCAACTCCTGATGGGCTCGGGCACGCTGGCCAACGACGTGGTGGCGGGCCAACTCAAACTTCTCGGCGAGCCCGGGTCGATCATCGCCACCGGTGAATTCGGCGAGCGACTCATCGACCACGCCAACCGGATGGGGCTCGTCTTCAAAACCTTGCGGGACACCGGATCCATGCCCACCGGCGGCTGGCTTTGGGTTACCCATTGCGAGACTTCGACTGGTACCTTGCGCGACCTGCCCGCGCTCGTAAAGCATTGCGCGGAAAGGGAAGTGAAGCTGGCGGTCGACTGCATCAGCTCCATCGGCACTGTCCCGCTCGACCTGTCGGAGGTCTATCTGGCAAGTGGGGCAAGCGGGAAGGCGCTCGGTTCGTACCCAGGAATATCCATGGTCTTTTTCCAGAACCCACCAATGCCCGCGCCGGAGCGGCTTCCCCGCTATCTGGACCTCGGCTCGTACGTGACCTGCGAGGGCATCGCCTTCACGCAATCGTCAAACCTGGTGTCCGCATTGGACACCGCTGTGCGGATCACCGACTGGCCGGATCGCTATGCCAGGCTTGCCCGGGCGAGCAACTGGCTGCATCACCGGTTGAGAAGACTGGGTTTCGTTGTGGTCGCACCGATCGAGGAAGCGGCGCCGGGTGTCTGCACCATCGCACTCCCGCCGGAGCTCGACTCCGGGCAGATCGGCCGCAGGGTTCAGGCAGAGGGCTATCTGCTCGCCTATCAGAGCGGCTACCTGCGCAGCCGCAACTGGATTCAGATCAGCTTGATGGGCCAGTGGACCTGGCCCGCGCTACGCGCCCTCCCCCTGGCCCTGCAACGCGTGACAGCTCACTGAGCCTGTTCTTTAACCTCGCAGAGTGCGGCCACATGTGCCAGGGGTTGACACCAGCGCCGTGAGCGACGCTACCTGTGAATATTACGGATCGTTAGCCGGGTCGGCTACAGAACGTAGCCGACCATTTGGCATAAGGAGTTCACGTGAAGCGCGTATTCGTCGCCGTCGCCGCGCTGGCGACCACCCTGGCCGGCGCCACTCCAGCCCAGGCCGTGCAGGAGCCGACAACAGATGTCCTGGAGACCGGCTGCGTCCCCGTCAACCCGTCGACCACCGTCAATCCAGAGAAGACGGTCGCCGAGTGGAAGCTGACGGTTGATTGCAAGCTTTTGGGCGTCGGCCTGATCAAATTCGAGCTCTCTGGCAAGACCATGGGCAAGGACTGCACCGAGCCGGTCCTCTCCCTCGGGCAGGGCGGTGGCGGCACGGTGTCGCTCGAGGCAGACTCGAGCGCCACCTGCAAGATCGATGTGAACGGCAAGGGCGGCATCAGCTTCAGCACCAAGCTCAAGACTCCGCTGAACCTGGTACTGACCGAGTTCAACACCGGGTTGGACTTCAGCGGCGATGTGGGCGAGACCATCTCCTCCACCACGCACAACGCCATCGAAGCCTCGGTGGGGCCGCTCGCCCGGCCCAAGCAGTTCCAAGGCCAGCAACAAAGCCAGCAACAAAGCCAGGGCCAATACAGTTACGGTGTCGGCGACAACGACGGCCAAGTCAACTATCAAACCCAGCAAAAACAAAGCCAAGAACAAAGCCAAGGCAACTACGAAGTCAATGCGAGCGGCAGCAGCAACGCCGGTCAATACCAGAGCCAGTTTCAAGGCGAGGCCAGCTACTGAAAGTTCCAGCTGGGCCGCGTGAAAGGCGCGGCCCAGCTGACTTGACGTCACGTAGGCGACGGTCACGTCGCCGGAGGTGGAGATGTTCCGGCGGTCCCGGTCTGACCCGGACCGCATCGATACCATCAGCGTCAGCTGCGCAGGATGGCGAGGAAGGCCACACGGTTTGAGGTCGGCAAAACGGTGAAACGTGAGAAGACGATGACCGCTCACCAGAAAGCGCGAGGTTAAAGAACAGGCTAAGGGCGGTATGCGCCTTCGGCCGTGGAAGCCTTGCCGTGAGCGACGAGCGCATCGAGGGCGGCACGTGCGTCTGCGAGCGGCCAGCCGAACGCCTGGGACAACTGTCTCGGCTTGGCCTCGAAGACGGTCGACAGGTAGCGATGGGCCACGGCAACCCGGTCGTGGCGGCCGCCGACGTCGAAGAGGCGGCAGGTGAGGTCGATCAGGACGACGGGCCAGCCGGCGCGCTGCTCGCGGACTCCGGCCGAGCTCACCAGCAGCTGCCGTTGCAGCTCGACGAGGGCCCGGTCATAGCGGCCTTTGTCACCCACGATCTCGCGCAGCTCGGAGGTTGGCAGCGCTCCCCCGGCCAGGGCGGAGGCGATGCGGTGGGCTTCGGGCATCAGCGGGAAGCCAAGATGATCATCAGGCTCGCCGTCGCCCGGATAAAGCAACGTCAACAGCTCCGGTGACACCACCGAGGCCCGCTTGTGCAGCAGCTTGCCCGCCCAGGCCAGCCCGGCCTCGGGCAAGGCGTCCTTCCACGTCCAGACCAGCGATTCGGGCTCGCCCATCCCGTTGGCCCACGGGATGACGTCCGGCCCGGCGACCGCCTCGTACAGCGAGGGCGCCATGACGTCGTCGGTGGGAAAGGCCAGCGCAAACCCCACCTTGTCGACAAAGGCAGCGGCCGCTTTCAGCGTGCGGAGCTTCCGTGTCGGCAGCCACAGCGCCGCGCGCGCTTCGCCGGTTACATTTGTCGGCATGTCGTCAGTCTATGAGCACACCATCAATGACCTCAGTGGCAAGCCATTTGACCTGGCCGGGCTCGCCGGCAAGGTGACCCTCGTGGTTAACGTCGCCTCCCGGTGTGGCCTCACCCCTCAGTACACCGGGCTCGAGAAGCTGCAGGAGCAGTATGCCGAGCACGGCTTCACAGTGCTCGGGGTGCCGTGCAACCAGTTCGGTGGCCAGGAGCCGGGCACCTCGGCGGAGATCGCCGAGTTCTGCTCGGTCAACTACGGCGTGAGCTTCCCCCTCACCGAGAAGGTGGACGTGAACGGTGACGACCGCCACCCTCTCTACCAGACCCTCACCCAGACCGCTGATGCCGAAGGCGAAGCCGGGGACGTCATATGGAACTTCGAGAAGTTCCTCATCTCTACCGACGGCAGCGTGATCAAGCGATTCCGGCCGGGTACCAAACCTGAGTCGGATGAGATCACCTCCGCCATCAGGACCGCACTCCCGGCCTGAGCATGCTTACCGACGAGCAGGTGCCGGGTTTCTGGCGTGAGCTTGGCGTCCCCGGGTTGATCGATGTGCACGTGCACTTCTATCCACAAAGGATGATCGAAAAGGTCTGGGCCTATTTCGACAAAGTGTTCTGGCACATCACCTATCGAGGCACCGACGCGGAAAGGGTCGCGCATCTGGCGCGGATGGGCGTGCGGGCCTATCCCGCGCTCAGCTATGCGCACCAGCCCGGGATGGCGGCCGACCTCAACGCCTGGGCGCTTGACTTCGCCGCCGCCAACCCGGCCTGCCTGCCGTCGGGCACCTTCTTCCCCGAGCCAGGCGTGCTCGCGGATGTCGAGAAGTGTCTCGCAAGTGGCGTGCGCATCTTCAAGGTGCACGTGCAGGTCGGCGCCTTCGACCCACGCGACGAGTTGCTGGATCCGGTGTGGGGCCTGCTCGCCGAGACCGGGACGCCGATCATCGCGCATGCCGGCTCCGGCCCGCTTCCGGGCACCCACACCGGCCCCGGGCCGCTGGGCGAAGTGCTCGCCCGGCACCCCAAGCTCACCGCGATCGTGGCACATCTGGGCACCCCCGAGTACGCCGAGTTCCTCGAGCTCGCCGAGCGATATGAGCGGGTGGGCCTGGATACCACCATGGCGTGCACCGATTTCGTGGAAGGCTTCGCACCCTACCCGCCGGAGTTGTTGCCCCGCCTGAAGAATCTGGGCCTGGCCGGGAAGGTCTACTTCGGCAGCGACTTCCCCAACATCCCCTACGCGTATGCACATCAGCTCGAAGCCTTGGCGCGCCTCAACCTCGGCGACGATTGGCTTCGCGCGGTCTGCTGGGACAACGCTAGCCGTCTATTAGGCGTTCCTTCAGACGGTCCACCTGAGGCGAGGTGAGCCCGTGCGCGAGCAGATAGCCTTCCACCCCACCGAATTCGGCTCTCGTGTGCTCAAGCATCGAAAGCATCGTCTCCGGGCGGCAGCTCATCCGCTCGGTGACGCGGCGCAGCTCGGTTTCCTCGGTCACCCCGGTAAGCCACGCCTCGAATTCCTCGCGCAGGCAAGCGCCCGACTGCTCGTAATCGGCGGCGATGACCTCGTCGGGCACCCCGGCCACGCTCAGCACCAGCGCAACGATCATCCCGGTTCGGTCCTTGCCCACGGCGCAGTGCACCAGGACCGGGCCATCGGGGGCGTCCGCCACCGCGGCGACACCCTCCACAATGGACTTTGCGTTGCGGGTCAGGCTCGACCGGTAGATGTCGGCGAGAGTCCGCTCGGCGGACTTGTTCCGATCGCGCTCCCGGGCCGGATCGATCAGCGGCACCAAGCGATAGAGATCAAGCTCGGCGGCGAAAGGGTGACCGGCCGCCTCCTCCACGTTGCGCAGGTCGACGATGCGCCGCACGCCGGCCGCTTTGAACAGAGCCAGCCCTTCGGCGGTCAGCCTGTCCAGACTGTCCGCGCGGATGAGCGCACCGTCCCTGATCCGGCCGCCATCGGCGGTGGGCAGACCGCCCACATCGCGCACATTGCGACAGTCCGGCCAAGACAATGCGGTAGGCATGCTGGCACCTTAGCGCGGTCCAACACATAGACTGTTGTGCCATGGGAACTGCGAGCAACGGCACAGTCTTCCGCAGAGCTGTCGCCGCGACCTGCGGAGCGGTGGCAGTCCTGCTCGCGATCCTCGCTCTCTGGACCGTGCGCGACATCCTGGTGCTCGCCCTCGTGGCGATGTTCATCGCGGTCAGCCTCGACCCCGCTGTCCGGTGGCTGGTGCGCCACGGCGTGAAGCGGCCCTACGCAGTGACCCTAATGATTCTGCTGGCGCTGACGATCGTCGGCATCGTCATGGCGTTGATCATCCCGCCACTGGTCAACGAGGTAAGCCAGATTTCCCGCGACCTGCCCGGCTATGTGTCCGATCTGGACCGCCGATCGGAGACCTTCCGCGAGCTGAGCACCCGCTATGGGTTGGACCAGCATCTGAACAACGTCGCCAAGGACCTGCCGGCCCGCATCAGCAACAGCGCCATCGGCTTCTTCCGCCGATTCCTCGGCGTGCTCGCCTCCACCCTGCTCGTGTTGGTGCTGGCCATCTACTTCATGGCCGACCTGCCCAGGATCCGGCGGCTCATCCCCCGGATAGCTCCGGTAGGCATGCGCGAGCGCACCCGCCGCATCGTCGACGTCGTGGTGGACAAGGTCGGCTCCTACATGATCGGCGGCCTGGCGGTCTCCTTCATCGCCAGCAGCGTGACCTACATCAGCCTGGCGGTGCTTAAGGTGCCCTTCGCGCTGCCGCTGGCCCTGCTGGTGTTCATCACCGCGTTCATCCCGCTCATCGGAGCGTCGCTAGGCGCGATCATCTGCGTTCTGGTCGCTGCGATCACCAAGGGAGTGTGGCCGACCGCCACCATCGTGCTGATCATTTTCATCATCTATCAGCAGCTGGAGAACTACATCATCGCGCCACGCGTGTTCCAGAAGACGGTGAATCTGCCTGCTGTCGGGGTGCTGCTGGCCGGGCTCATCGGCGGCACGTTGCTTGGGCTTGTGGGCGCGCTGATGGCGATCCCGATCGCGGCGGCCATCAAGGCGGTGCTGGTCGAGGTGCACGGCACCACAGAGAATCCGGTGCCAGGCAAGGAACCACCGCTGTCAGGCACCGAACCCGAGCCCCAACCCGCCGCCTGACTAAGCCGCAACTCCACAGGAGTTGCGGCTTTGACTGCCGCCAGAACAGCAAGTCCTGTGGAGTTGTCGCGTCGAGGCCGCCTACGCTGATCGGGTGTCGCTGACGATCTCCACCCGCAATGCCCGCTTCCAGCAGTGGGAGGCGTTGCTTAGCAACCGCAACAAGCGACATCGAGCGGGTGAGTTCCTCGTGCAAGGGGTGCGGCCGATCACGCTGGCGGTGCGGGAAGGCTGGCCGATCCACGCCCTGATCCATCGCAGCGGCGGCGCCCTCTCCAAGTGGGCGCTCGAGCTGCTGAACACCGTGGACACTCAGCATGTGGCGATGGCCGATGAGCTGCTGGAGGAGCTCGCCGAGAAGGAGACCGAGCTGATCGCCGTGGTCGGGCAGCGCCCCGACAACCTGAACCGGATCCAGCAGACAAAGGACAGCCTAGTGGTGATCTTCGATCGGCCGAGCAGCCCTGGCAACATCGGCACTCTGATCCGTTCGGCCGACGCCTTCGGCGCTTCGGGCATGATCGTCACCGGGCATGCGGCTGATGTCTATGACCCGAAGGCAGTTCGCGCAAGCACTGGGTCACTCTTCACGTTGCCCGTGGTGCGCGTTGACAGGTACCCCCATGAATGGTTTGCAGGAAGGGTTGTCGGGCTGGATGAGGATGCTTCGGCGGAGCTCGGGGAGCTCGATCTCACCGGGCCGACAGCGCTGGTCGTGGGGAACGAGGCGCATGGCATGAGCGCCGGATGGCGAGCGGCGTGCGATGTCACGGCCTACATCCCAATCGGCGGCGGAGCCAGCTCGCTGAACGCGGCTGCCGCCGGCACAGTCGCCCTCTATGAGGCCGCCCGGCAACGCAGAATCCAAGGATGACCGGGGTGAACCAGCTCCAGAGCATCGATCAGCCATGACTTTGCGGCACTGTCCAATGTAGGCAGTGCTCGCTCGAAGTCGCCTTCGTCCTTGGGCCGGGTGTGTTTGGCCTTCATAAAAAGCACGGTTTCCGGTGCCTGATAAGGGATCCCGTCCGGCGTCACCTTCACCAGATCGGCATAGGGCAGCGTCACGCGCCAATCCCGGTTGCTGATCCACGTCGTCGTGTCACCTAGCTCGAGGAAGCAGTCCATCCGCCAGACATCGCCGTCACAGACCCAAATCTGCCGCTTCTCTTTCAGATTCTCCGGCGTCAACGGATCGACAGCGCCACTGCCGGCAGCATAAAGATCATATTTTTCCAGGTACCGGCGAAGCAGCGCGAAATCCCGGCGAGGTATCCCGATTTCGATGTCCTCATGCTCGCGTGTCTGGCGGCCGTGATGCAGATCGAGCGCCCAGCCCGCTGCCACGGACCACGCGGCGTCGCACCCTGCCAACAACTCCTGCACCTGTTCCGGGCGCCAAGGATCCCATGCTTCGACATCGGGCTTCATGAACATGATTGTATGATGACGATCATGGCGAAGGTGTATGTGGAACGCACGTTGGACGGCGAATTCATCGCGAGCAACGATCGTGGCGCCCGGGTGGCGATTGGATCGTCCGATGAGGACGGTGTGTTCACGCCGGTCGAGCTGTTGTTGGCGGCCTTGGGTGGTTGTGAGCTGGTCACGATCGAGCCGTTGACGGCGAAACGCGGCCACCGGCTGATCAAACTCGCCGTGCGGGTCGAGGCCGAGAAAGTTGAGCCCACCAAGCTCGGGCCGATCACCGGGACCTATGAGATCGAGCTGCCGGAAGGCGATGACAAGGCGGCCGAGGTTTTCACGGCTGTGGCGCACCGGGTGCACGAAAACCACTGCACTGTTGGCCGCGCGCTGCGCGAGCCCACCGAGACGATCCAAGTCCTCCCCTTCTGAGTCCTCTTATGCCGCAACTCCACAGGAGTTGCTGGTATGGCGGCGTCCATAGCAGCAAGTCCTGTGGAGTTGCGGCAAGGCGGCGTTAGCGTGGGGGCATGGGCAAACAGGGGATGAAGCGAAAAAAGGGCAACCAGAACAACAGACACGTAACGCCTGAAACGACGCAGGAGCCGGAGCACGAGCCGGGCACCTGGACCGGAGAGCGGGCCGGCGAGGAATCCCGGCAACAATCGCTCGCGGCGCGTGAGCGGGCGACCCGCACACAGATGTCGGTTGGGCAGACCAAGGTTCAGCGGCTGCACAAGGGAAACCAACCCCGCGGCCGGTGAGTCGGCGCGCATGTAAGCAGCAGGCTAGCTGTGTGGCCAGTACTAGAATGTGGCCATGGCTCACCCCATCACCATGTACGGCACTCCCGTCCTGCATCAGAAGACCAAGCCGGTAACCGACTTCGGCCCCGAGTTGCGCCAACTGATCGAGGACATGTTCGCCAGCATGGCGCAAGCTCAAGGGGTGGGCCTGGCTGCCAATCAGATCGGCGTCGACCTTCAGGTCTTCGTGGTCGACTGCCCCGACGACACCGGCAAACATGTGGTGGCCCACATCGTCAATCCCAAGTTGGAGCTATCCGCTCCCCCACGCAACCTCGATGTCGGCGAGGAGGGCTGCCTCTCCGTGCCCGGCCAGGTGGCCGAGGTCGCTCGCACCGAGATCGCTTCGGTGACCGGCCTGGACATGAACGGCGACCCGATCCGCATCGACGGGACCGGGACTCTGGCCCGCTGCCTGCAACATGAATACGACCATCTACAAGGGATGATGTATGTGGACCGGCTGACCACCAAGGAGCGCAAGAAGGTGCTCGCCGCCGCGAGTCTGCCGCGCTAGCTCGCGACTGGCCGCTATCTTCCGCCGGGCAAAGTTCGATAGAGTGGCCCCCTTATGTCCGGTGAGGTTGCGGTCCTGTGGACGCTGGGCGGGCTCGCAGTGCTGGCCTGCCTGGTCTTTGTCGCCATCGTGGTGAAATTCGTGACCAAAGCGGCGGTCAGTTACGTCAAGCAACGACCGTATGCGGCCGCAGCCGTCTTCGCCGTCCCGGGCGGGCTGGCCAGCTTCCTGACCGCCTGGTTCGGAGCCCAGATCCCGATCGCCATGCTCACCGGCGCGGTGGCCGGCCTGATTATCTTCCTGCTGGTGGCGATGGAGCTGGGCTCCGACTAACAGCCGATCAGGGAGCCGAGCCCTGGGTGCCGGTTACCTTCCAAATCTTGCCGTTCGCCTTGGACAGCACATAAAGCGCTCCCGAACGGTCGATGCCGAACCTGAGGTCGACCCGGGAATCGCCTGCCAATGAAGGCATCGTGGTCTGGGTACCCCCCTGATTGAAGATTTTCAGTTGGTAGAGCGGCGCAAGAGCACTGTCGCGAACCATCTGATTTTCGTTGGTATAGAAGACCCAGCCCTGCACGATGTCACCGAAGATGTATTTGCCTTGCAGCGCAGGCAGAGCGGAGCCGCGGTAGACGAATCCCCCGGCGATGGCACGCCCGACGTCGGCGGTGCATGACGTGCCGGGCGGCGGGTTGTGGTCGTAGGCCGCGACCGGATAGTCATAGCCGAGCTGAGAGTCGTTGCTGGGCAACGGATACAGGTTGCACGGCTCGGAGCGGTTGAAGACGAAGGCGCCTTCCCTTTCGCTCCAGCCGAAGTTGTCGCCGGCGCGAACGTCGTAGACCCCTTCGATGTCATGCTCGCCAATGTGCCCGAGGAACATCCGGTTTGAACCGCCCCGATCCCAAGCGAACCGATGAGGGTCTCGCATGCCGATCGCATAGATCTCGCCCAGCGTTCCTTGTTGTCCCACAAAGGGATTCGACGGCGGGATGCCGTAGCGGCCGTTGATGCTGTTGGTGCCGCGCGGATCGATCCGCAGCAGCTTGCCAAAGGGAAGGCTCCGATTCTGCGGGATGGTGCTTGAAGCGCCCCGACCGCCATCACCCACTGCGATATAGAGCAGGCCGTAATCGGGGCTGCCGACAGTCGCGTTGGGGTTGAAGTCGATCTGCTGGATGGC
>DPJL01000147.1:20850-37794 GCA_003543035.1 Micromonosporaceae bacterium
AAACGTTGGCGCCGCTGGATTTAGTGCCGTCCATTCGGAGACGATGCTGTGCACGACCGAGTTGGACTGGGCCCAATCGGTCTGCTGATTGTTCAGCGCGTTGAATGCCTCGCTGTGCACGGTATAGAAGCGGCCGTTCACCGCGAACTCCGGGTGGAACGCGACAAAACCGAAGCCGCTGCCGAGACCGCGACCGGAGAAGAAGTTGTTTCCAACGGTGGCCCGCACATCGAGATACGTCGTCGGGGTGCCGCCTGCGGGGGGCAGGAAGTAGAGCTTGCCATTGAGATCGGGCACAAATCTGCGCCCGTCTGGCAGCTCGCCGAGATAGTTGATCCGCGCGTGCCGGCGCAGCCGCGAGTCGGTCGGCGTCGGTACCGGCGTGGACTGCGGGAACGAGGCGTACTCGGTGAGCACGAGGCCAAGCCCAGACGCGATCGGACTCTGCGGAATCGGATCGCTGATCGGCCCGCCACCACCACTCTGCCCGTCGTCGACGGTCAGCGAGTCGAGATTGGACAGACCGTTCGAGGTCGTGGAGACGATGCGGATAGCGCTTACCCCGGCCGAAAGGGAGGCGGTCACACTGACCGTGCTCCATGTCGTCCAAGCTCCGGTCGGTGCGAACACGACAGTGGAGTGGGTGACGCCGTTGATGGTCAACGTCCCCGGCCGATTGGTGGTAGTGCCGTTGGCATGGCGGAAGAGGAGATTCCGGCTGCCCGCGGCGCTGAGCTGAACGCTGAACTCGACCCCCGCGCCGATTGCGTTGTCGCTGTTGACGAATCCGGAGCCGGTGAACCCAGCGTGGTTGCTCTCCACAACGCCGTTGATGATTGTGGCCTGTTCGGCCTCATACAACACCGGCGCGGCGGCCGCGGGCGAGGCGGTAACCAGGCTTGCGGTGAGCAGAGCGACGAATCCGGCTATCGCCACCCTGCGAAAGGGATTGATCATCGTAGAATTGTAAAGCTAGTGACCTATTTGTGGGAGCGTTACCGCGTGCCACATTGGACGGTCCGGTGCCCAAGATCGGCGCCATTTCGGGGAAATGGCGCGATCATCTTTGCGGGAGGGGACCATTTCCCCGAAATGGCTCCGGAGCGATCGTTTTGACGATCCGCTCAAGACCAAGTGCCATGTCATGGCCCGACGGCGCCGCATTCGGGTCGAGCATCCATTGCGCGGTCAGGCCAGGGATGATGGCGAGCAGGAAGGAGCCGACCGTCTTGGCGGTAGCCGGATCGATGTCCTCTTCGGACACTCCCAGAAACAGTGACGCCAGGCCGATCCGGGCCATGTTATAGGCGGCGGATAGCTGACTCTTCAGCTCCGGCACGCGCTCGGCAACCTGCCCGATCTCGAAGCTCGCCAGCCACACGCCTCGCTGAGCCTGGAAGGACTCGAGCAACACGGTCCACATCGACTCCAGCCGCGCCATCGGCCCGGCCTGGGTGGTGGTGGCCAGTAGCCGGGCCACTTCATCGCCCCACTCGCCAAGTACCTCGATCATCGCCTGGGTCAGCAGTGCTTCCTTTGAGCCGAAGTGGTACCCGATGGAAGCCAGGTTGGTTCCGGAGGCCGCCACGATGTCACGTGCGGTCGTGCGCTCGTAGCCCTTCTCGGCCAGGCAGCGTTTGGCACCTTCGAGCAACTGTTCCCGATGACCCACGCGGAGATCATAGCCCAAACTTCTATACATCTGTCCTATACAAATGTTTTATACGCTTGTATAGTTTCGTCATGATCTCCGTTTCAACCCTGACGAAAGCATTTGGCGAGATCCGAGCGCTCGCTGGAGTCGACCTAGAGGTCGCCGAAGGCACGGTCTTCGCACTCCTCGGGCCCAACGGCGCGGGCAAGACGACGCTGGTGCGGATCCTCGCGACATTGATGAGGCCAGATGGCGGAACAGCCACGGTGGCCGGGGTGGACGTCGTCCGGCATCCCCGTGAGGTGCGCTCAGCGATCAGCCTCACCGGGCAGTTCGCCGCGGTCGACGATCTGCTCACCGGCGAGGAGAACCTGCACATGATGGGCCGGCTGCTGCATCTGCGGCGGGCAGTCGTCAAGGCGCGAACCCGCGACTTGCTCGAACAGTTCGACCTTGCTGACGCCGCCCGGCGCCCGGTGAAGACCTACTCCGGCGGCATGCAACGACGCCTCGACATCGCCATCAGCCTGCTCGGATCACCAAAGGTCATCTTCTTGGACGAGCCGACTACCGGCCTCGACCCGCGAAGCCGCCTTGCGGTGTGGGATCGAGTCCGCGAGCTGGTCGCCAACGGCGTGACCATCCTGCTGACCACTCAATACCTCGAAGAGGCAGACCAGCTGGCGGATCAGGTGGCGGTCATCGACCACGGCCGGATCATCGCTTCGGGCAAGCGGGCCGAGCTCAAGCAACTCGTGCCCGGCGGCCACATCGAGCTCACCTTCACCAGTGCGGGCGAAATGGCTGCGGCACAAGCACTTCTTGCGAATGCGAAGCCGGGCGAGCTTTCCCTCACCATCCCAGCGAACGGCAGTGTCGTTGAGGTCAAACAACTTTTGGACCGTCTCGACGGGGTGGAAATCGCCACGCTCACCCTGAGCAAACCCACTCTGGACGACGTTTTCCTGACCCTCACCGGGAAGTGAAGAAATGTATTGGGCCATAAGCGATTCAATGACCATGATGGGGCGCAGCCTGCGCCATCTCACCCGTAGCATCGACTCGATCCTGCTGAGCGTGATCCTGCCGGTGATGCTGCTGCTGATGTTTGTGTACGTCTTCGGTGGCGCGATCGCCACCGGCACGGCTTACATCAATTATGTGGTACCAGGAATCATCCTCCTATGCGCCGGATATGGCGCCTCGCAAACGGCTTTGAGCGTCACCAGCGACCTTGTACGTGGCATCATCGACCGCTTCCGCTCCCTGCCGATCGCCGCCTCCAGCGTGCTGACCGGCCACGTGACTGCCAGCGTCGCGCGGATCACCATCTCCACCGCGATCGTCGTCGGTCTGGCAGTGGCGATCGGCTTCCGCCCGCACGCCAACGTGTTGGAGTGGCTGAGCGCACTCGCCTTGGTGATTCTTTTCGTGCTCGCGATCGCATGGCTGTCCGTCGTGTTTGGACTATTGGCCAAGACCGTGGAAGGCGCGGGCGGTTTCAGCTTTTTCGTGCTCTTCCTGCCCTACGTCAGCAGTGCCTTCGTGCCGACCGACACGATGCCCAAGGCACTGCACTTCTTTGCCGAGCATCAGCCCGTGACCCCGATCATCGAGACGATTCGCGGGCTGCTGCTCGGCACACCGATAGGTAATAGTGGCTGGCTCGCGGTCGCGTGGTGCTCCGCGATCCTCCTACTCTCCTACGCTCTTGCGCGTTTTCTCTTCCGCCGCCGAACCCTCAACGGCTGAAGACCTCGAACTCGTATAGCGAATAGCCGTAGGAGGTTCCTCTGGCCACCCCGGTCATCCGCACATAGCGTGCAGTGGTGGCCGGGAACGCCACATTGTCCGTGCCGCCGTCGCTGGCCGAGGTGGTGAACACCGTCGTCCAATTGCTGTTGTCGGTGGACACCTCGATCCGGTAGGCCCGGCCATAGGCGGCCTCCCAGTGCAGGATGACCCGGCGGATCTGTTGCGGCGAACCGAGATCCACCTTGATCCACTGGTTGTCGCTCCACGCGCTACCCCATCGGGAGGAGTCGTTGGCGTCAACCGCCTTGGCAGCCGTGAGACTGGTCAGGAACTGCACGCTGGAGGCCGAAGCAGCCTTGCCGTGCGCCAGGTTGGCGATGTTGTCACCTCGGCGAGCGGGGAAGGAGACGACCTGCTGGTAGGTCGGGCGGTTCTGCCAGCTGATCGGGTCCTGCCCGATCCCGCCCAGGGCGGAGTGGATGATCGAGTCGGCACACCATTGATCGCCAGCGGCACAAACACTGTCACCCGGGTACGTCTGGCTCGCCGGGGTCGCGGCAGCCTGACTCAACGCCGCGAGCAGCATCGACCGGCAGGCGGCCAGATTGCCGCCGCCACAATAGGTGTGCTTCAGCGGAGCGGTCACCGGTTGACCCAGCAACGACCGCAGATCCTTGTTGACGTAGCCCCACCATCCACTTTGGAACGATGAGCCCTTATGCGGCTGCCCGCGATCGGAGGGTGACTCGTCGACCTGCATCGCATGGGTCAGTGAGGTGTAGAGACTGTCGCCCAGTGCGGGTTTGAAGGCACCGGAGACAAGTAGCGGCCACCACGCGTCGAAGTTTCTTATCGCGGTGGCATGGCTGTAGACCTTGCTACCGGGCGTTGTCTCCGCGCGCCGGCCGCCCGAGCTCAGCCAAGCTTGCAGCCCGGCAACCGCTGCCGCCTGACCGGGATCGGTAACCGGGGACGAGTTGATTACCTGGAGCAGAAGTGCGAGATCCTTCTCGGCACGCAGATCCGCCTGGCCGGCTTCTGCCATGATGCGAACGACGGCGGCCCGGTCAAGCTTACGGCCACCCGAGGTCGCCGCCCGCACTCTTTGGTCAAGGAGGTCACCACGATGCACGGCACCGAAACTGAAGTTGCCGTCGGCCGCGCTGTAGTCCTTGGCCTGCTTGTTGTTCCAGGAGATGTAGAAGTCCTGGTTCACCGAGCGCGGATGAGCCGACGCGGGCAGGTAGGTGGCCGTGTTGTTGTCCGGATTCCAGCCCACCCACTCGTGGGCCGGGTCGCCCCGCATCGGCAGATTCGGGTCCGACCCGGGCTGGCGCAACGGGTTGGACCCCGAGTTGAAGTAGGCGGCCTCGGTCGAGTTGACATAGAACCAGTTGAACGCGTAGCCCACATTGGCTGCCGCGGCTTGGAAGGCGGCAGCACTGCCCATCACGGCCGGATCGTTGAACATCTGGAACCCGATCGCCGAATCCGCCTCGTGCCGGTAGGTCGAGCGCAGCGAGGTGAACGCGGTCGGCACCCCGTTCACCAGGCCACGCCAGGAGACGAGGCCATATTTGGTGCGATACGTGATCAGCGAGTAGGAGCCGGCCGGGGTCGGGTCGGCGACGGTCGGTGTCCAGGAGTTGTTCTGCCGCAACACATCCATCGGCAGACACTGGCCGTGGTACATATAGCTGGTCGCATTGATGTCACCACAGAGCTGCACCGCATACGTGTCGGTGATGTCCTGCCCGGCAGACGTTGCGCTCCAGGCGTAGTCCTGGCCGCGACCCAGCTGCACGTAGAGGTTCACTCCGGCGAAGGAGGCGCCTCGGGCGCTGATCCCCGGCCCCTGAAGCTCTTGGAGCATAAGCAGTTGCGGAGAGAAGTAGGCGGTCTGCGGGCCGAACACTGCGATCGGATTGCCGGTGGTGGTCATCGCGCCGGAGACGACGATCGCGTTGGACATGTTCTGGCGCCTCTCGCCGACGACGACGCCGGGCAGCACACCCTTGCCGCCGGACGACGGGCCCGCCGTGCCGCTGGGGTTGAAGACAACCGGTACCGGCGTAGCCGTGCCCCGATCCGGCAACACCACCCCGATCGCATTTGCCGGCGCCTGCCCATACGGGAAGCTCTGTCCATCGTGGAGAGTCAGCACCGTCTCCGGATCGTTTTGCTCCCGGAACGCCTGCCAGACCTGATCTCCCACGGTCACGCCATACTTCACCTGTGCCTCGAGGCGTACCAGGGCAGAGCGCATCTCCGCCCCTCCCCCGCCGCCGAAGAGACCGCCGACGACACCGGAGATGGCAACAATGTCGGTGATGGTGAAGGGCTCCGGCCCGCCCGCGTTGGTGATCGGGTCGAGGTGTCCGGTCAGGACATACTCACCCGGGCAGATGACCGGACGGGCGCCCATGCAGTGCGCGATGTAGGCGTTCACCCCGAGGATGTACTGGGTGATGTCGCGGTGGACCTGTGCCCCGCGTGGGCCCGAAACCCGCAACGCCTCCACCTGAGCCTGCAGATCGGCTTCGGTGTAAGGCGAGTTGCGCCAGACGCTCTGCTCCAAAGCCTGGTTGCCCGGTGAGCCTCCGGCAAATGAGGTGAGCTCGCCGCGGCCGATGTGGCGCAGGAGATCCATCAGGAACAGGCGGTCGTTGGCGCCCGCGTATCCTGCGCCGAACATGGTGCCGTCGCGGGTGGTGCCGGTGATGTGTGGTACCCCCGTCGCCTTGTCGCGGACGATGGTCACGTCCGCACGTGGCTGGATCGAGCTCTCCACCTGCGACGCCGGCACGCCGAACGAGGAGTCGTTGAAGAATCGTCCGATCTGGTCAGTGGTCAGCCCGGAGTAGGCGCCGATCAGCTTCGCGTATTCGTCGAGCTGATCGTTGTTGTGCCGGGGACGGATGCCAAACGCCTGCGCCGCAAGGATTTCGGCCAGGGTGGCGTTGCCGTTCTCCCCGGGTGGCAGGATGTCGTGGCACTGACCGACACAGAAGTCGTTGGTGGTCAGATAGGCGCTGGCGGCGGTAGCCGGCGCGGCGGGGGCAAGCACCAAGGCGGTGGTGACGAGCACGAGCGCCATTCCGGCCCGCGTCAGTTTGCTGAGCACGGGCGTTCCCCTTCCGGGAGCGGTTGATGCGAAAGGTACTCACATACTAGGAGTCATCGATGCCCCAGGCCAGAGTCTGCTTCACATTTTCTTCATTGGACGGTGCGGTCCAACCCATTACTCTGCGCCTACGGGAGGACGACGATGCTGGATGACATCCGCAGGACGCTCAGGACCTTGACCGGGCTCACCTGCCGCTCGATCGGCCCTGGCCGCTCTCCGGGGCGACGCCGGGCGAACACACCATCGAGCTCGCTACCCTGACTGCCTCCGGCCCCCTCAACACCCTCGAGAACTGAAAGTGAGTTCCTATCTAACCCGTAGCGATGTCGGCCGATTTCGTGATGCCGCCGAGTATGCGGCGCAATGGTTCGAGGTTGCCCTGGTGCGCTGCGACTGCAGCTGAGATGTTGTCCTCGGCGACTACCTGCTGCAGCGTCTCGGCATTGGTGATCCCTAGCTTGTTGAGCAGGACGCCGCCGGCGGGATCAACATAGGGGTCGATTGTCATTCCGCGGCCCACAAACGTGGGTACAAGCTGGATTCATTGCTCAGGCAAGGGTGCCGAAGGTTCGCAGGCGGGCGATGCCGCCGTCGGGATAGATGTTCAGGCGCACTCGGCTGACCGCGGGAAGGCCATCTCCGAGCCGGAATCGGTGCAGCGTGTCGGGCTGGAGTCGGGTCTTTTCCAACAGTGTCACCTCTTTGCCGTCGGGCGTAAAGCCGTCAAGGCTTGCCCAGCCGGGTGCATTGAACCGGAAGTAGCTGGTGTCCAGCTCGATGAGGCGGAGATTCCCGGATGCCGCCAGCTGGATGAGCGCCCAATCATGGCCGTCATCACGCCGCCGCCGGCTCTCCCAGCCGTCTCCGGTGCTGCGCGCCAGACCGGGCATCAACATGTTGTTCGGCTCGGCGAAGAAGGAGTCGGAACAGTCAAGCGCACGGCCGCCGTTGGTCACTGCTGCCAGGTCGGCTGGTACCAAGGAAAGCAACTCCAAATCGGGAACTACCTCACCGTGCACCCGCAATCGGGCCACCCCGCCATCCGGATGGATCGCGAGCCGGACATGGGTGTAGGTCCGTTCATCGTTCACCGCAAAGTGATTGGCAGTGTCGCCCTTGAGCGGCTCGAACTCGAGCAGCGGAGTCCACTGCACCTCGGACAGCTCAGCGGGCGAGGGATATCCGTCCACTCGCGCGGCGGAAACGGTGCAATGCGGCGGATAATTGCCGATGAAAAAGGCCGTGTCGACGACGATCCCGCGAACGATGCCGGGGGCGCCAAGCCGGACGATTACCCAGTCGTGCCCGGGTTCGCGGCGGCGGCGAGTCTCCCAGCCATCGTAGATCTGTCCATTGTGGTCGAACGTCTTCGGGCTGAACACGGGCGGTCGCGGGTTGATGAGATGCTCCGCGGCACAGAAGGCCTCATCGTTGACGGCGAGCACAGCGCCACCAACGGCACGGGAGGCGAGATCGGGCAGAGTGGTGAATTCGGTCATCGCAACAGCAACCTTCCGTTGGGCTTCTCGGGATCGATGAGCTCGCCGCCCAGCCAGGTCGAGCGCACCACACCGTTGAGGTGGCGGCCGGTATAAGGCGAGACGGGGTGGCGATGGGCCAAGCGAGCAGGCTCCACCACGAATGTGGTGTCGGGGTCGAACTGGACGAGGTCGGCTTGGTACCCGACTGTAATGCGCCCTTTGCCGTGAACGCCGGCAAGTTGCGCCGGGCCGTCGGCCATCCAGCGCATAACATCGCCGAGTCCAAAGCCTCGCCGTCGCGCCTCTGTCCACATAAGAGGGAGACCGAGCTGAAGCGAGGCAATGCCACCCCAGGCGGTGCCGAAACAGCCCGTCGTCTTCAGCTCAGGTGTCGCGGGCGAGTGGTCCGAGACGACGCAATCGACAGTGCCATCCGCCAGGGCTGCCCAGAGCCGCTCGCGGTTCGCCTCGTCGCGGATCGGCGGGCAGCATTTGAATTGCGTTGCGCCATCAGGAACCTCGTCGGCGGACAGCGTGAGGTAATGCGGGCACGTCTCGGCGGTGAGGCGCACCCCGCGGCGCTTGGCGTTCCTGATGACGTCCAATGCCTGCGCGGCGGAGAGGTGCAGCACATGGACTCGGGCGCCTCCGGCGAGTTCAGCCAGCAATGCGATCGCCTCAACCTCGGCCGAGGCCGGGCGGGAGGTGAGAAAGTCTTGGTAATGAGGAGTTTCGCGAAGCGGGGCCAGGTGCGCGGCGGACTCGGCGTGGACGATGAGCAGACCGTCGAACCGGCGCACCTCGCTCAACACCATCGCCAGCTGAGCCGTGTTCAGCGGCGGGAACTCGGGAACCCCGCTGTCGGCGAGAAAGCACTTGAACCCGAAGACACCTGCTTCGTGTAGCGATTGGAGCGCTGCGAGATTGCCGGGAATCGCCCCGCCCCAGAATCCGACGTCGACCACACATTGGCCCTCAGCGGCTTTCCGTTTCACCGAAAGTGCTGCTGTGTCAACGGTTGGTGGCAAACTGTTGAGCGGCATGTCGAGCAAGGTGGTGACGCCTCCGGCCGCAGCGGCTCGGGTGGCCGAAGCAAAGCCCTCCCATTCGGTCCGCCCAGGCTCGTTCACGTGTACGTGGGTGTCCACGAGCCCTGGCAGCAGCGCGTCCTCACCGCAATCGTGAGCGTCCGCAGCCGACTCGTAGGGCAGGATCGCACTGATCTTTCCGCCCTTGATGACCACCGTGGCCGGGCGCTCCCCTTCGGGCAACACGACTCGGCGGGATCTGATGGCGGTCAGCACGGCAGCTCGATCCTTGCGGCCAGTCGTTCCAACAGCTTTCCCGCGTTGCGCATCGAGCGCTCCGCATCGGGCTCCACTTCGGATAGGGCATAGGCGCCGGCCAAGCCCGCTTCCCGCAGCCTTTCCTGGCTCAGCTCAATTCGCCCGGCCACAGCGACAACCGGCACCCCACTTCGGCTCGCTGCAGCCGCTACCCCGGCCACTGCCTTGCCCCGCAACGTTTGCGCGTCGAGCGATCCCTCGCCGGTCACGACAAGCCGGGCACCGGGCAGCCGATCGGCGAACCCGAGAAGGTCGAGCAGGAGCTCGATTCCCGATTGGACGGTCGCCCCCAGGAAGGCGAGCGCGGCAAAGCCCACTCCGCCGGCCGCACCCGCCCCCGGCAGGTGTTGGGCTCCCACCCCGAGCTCCCACTCGACGATCTCCGCCCAGCGGGCTAGCCCCTGTTCCAGGATCTGCACCTCCGCCGCGCTGGCTCCCTTTTGCGGGCCGTATTCACCGGCCGCCTCGGACAGCGGGTTGTCCACATCGCTGGCCACCACCAATTCGAAATCGCCCAAGGAGAAGCCGGACAGATCGAGGCGATCCAAGCGCCGCAGCGCCGCACCGCCCGGTGGCAGATCCCTGCCGTGTGCGCCGAGCAGGCGTACGCCGAGCGCCCGCAGCATCCCCGAACCGCCGTCGGTGCTCGCCGATCCGCCCAGCCCCAACACGATCCGGCGGCAGCCCATCGAGACGGCCGTGCGGATCAGTTCTCCCGTTCCCTCGGTGGACGCGGTCAGCGGGGCGGTTCCGCCTTTGGGTAAGCGGTTCAGCCCCGACGCCTGAGCCAGCTCAACGATTGCGGTGTCTAGGCGGATGGCGAATGCGGCCACTATTGGAACGCCGGTTGGGCCGGTCACCACACGTTCGATCCGCCGGAAGCCCGCCGCCACGGCCGCATCGACCGTGCCATCGCCCCCATCGGCGACCGGAAGCGCAATGTAACGCAGGTCCGGCTGCGCCTGACGCAATCCCGCGATGACGTGCTCGGCCACTTGCTTCGCGGTCAGCGAGCCCTTGAACTTGTCCGGGGCCACCAGCACCTGACCCCAAGCGGTGCCGTCCGCCGGACTCCCACGGCGGACGGCACTGCCCGTCCTCCCCAGGACAGTCACGGCACCGGCTCGGGCTCGATGACGCCGTCGATGGCCAGACCGCGAGCGGTGTTGGCCTCCCGCTCAATCATGATTTCCACGAGCACCGGTCGTGAGGTCCTCGCGGCTTCCTTGCGCGCCCACTCCAGGGTGTCGGCGATATCGCCCGGCTCGGTGATGCGACGGCCGGAACAGCCGTAACCCTCCATGATCTTCACGTTGTCCGTGCCGTATTCGTCATAGTGGATGTCCACCTGATAGTTCATCTCGTACTCGATCGACGCCTGCCGGATCAGCCCGAGGTACTCGTTGTTGAGCATGATCAGCACGAACGGGACGTTGTACTGTGCCGCCACCGCCAGCTCCTCGACGAGGAACTGGAACCCGTAATCCCCAACGATGCCGACGACTTCGGCCTCCGGTTTGGCCTTCTTCACCCCGATCGCAGCCGGGATCTCCCAGCCGAGCGGGCCGGCCTGACCACACACCTGATAGTGGCGTGGCTTGAACACCTTCTGGAACATGCCGGACCAGATTTGGTACAGGCCGATCGCGGTCACGAAGTAGGTGTCCGGATCGAACGCCTCGTTGATTTCCTTGAAGACCCGGGCAGGTTTGATGGGTACCGAGTCATAGTCCTCACGCCGGACAAGCGTTTCCTTCAACGACGCCACCCGGGAAGTCCACGTCGTACGGTCCACAGTGGACTTTCGCGCCCGAGCCGCCTCCAGCAGCGCATCGAGGAAGAGCCGAGCATCCGAGACCACACCTAGGTCGGGCCCGAAGACCTTGCCGATCTGGGTCGGCTCAATATCGACATGAATGAACTTCCGCTCGCCGCGATAGACGTTGAGCGCACCGGTGTGCCGATCGCCGAACCGCGCGCCCACCGCGAGCACCAGATCCGACTCAAGGAACGACGCGTTGGCATACCGTTGCGTGGTCTGGATTCCCGTCATCCCCACGTGCAACGGGTGGTCGTCGGGCAACGCTCCCTTGCCCATCAGCGTCACCTGCACTGGGATGTTGAGCAGCTCGGCCAGCTCACGCAGCACGTCCGACGCGTCGGCGAGAATGACTCCACCACCCGCGAGGATCAGCGGTCGTTCAGCGGCGAGCAGCATGTCCAATGCCCGTTGCACGCGCGGCAGATGCGGCTCCACCGTCGCGACAGGCAGTGGGGCATCGATGGACGGATCCCACTCGATGGTCTGCTTCTGCACGTCGATAGGGAGGTCGATCAGCACCGGGCCGGGGCGGCCGGAGCGGGCGATCCGGAACGCCTCGCGGAAAATCCACGGGAGCTGAGCGGCTTCCTTGGCCTGCACCGCCCATTTGGTCACCGGCTTTGCAATCTCCACGATGTCGACCGCCTGGAACGCTTCCTGATGCAGCTTGGAGGTGGCCGCCTGGCCGGTGATAACGATCATTGGGATGGAGTCGGCAATCGCGGTGTACAGACCGGTAATCATGTTGGTGCCGGCCGGGCCGGAGGTTCCGATCGCGACACCCACCTTGCCGGTGGTGCGAGCCCACCCGTCGGCCATGTGGGTGCCGCCCTCCTCGTGCCGCACGATCAGGTGCTCGATGCCGCCCACCTCCTCCATCGCTTTGTACAGCGGGAGGATTGCGGCTCCGGGGCAGCCGAACGCGACGTCGACCCCCTCGGATTTGAGCACCTCGACGACGGCGTTCATCACGGGCATCTTCGGCATCAGGCTGCCGCCTTTCCATTGAGGTCTTCCAGAAGTCCGAGCAGCGCCGAGTGATCCTGCCCGCCCCGCCCGGCCGCCTTGGCCGAGGCGACCAGCTGGCTGACCGCGCCGGTGAGCGGCAGACCGATCCCGGCGGTGCGAGCGGCGGCCAGCGCGATCCCCATGTCCTTGTCGTGCAGGTCAATCCGGAAGCCGGGGGTGTAGTCGCGGTTCACGAAGTTCTCGATTTTGCGGGTCAGCACGGTGCTGCCGGCCAAGCCACCGTTGAGCACCGACAGTCCCTTGCGACCGTCCACTCCGGACGCCTCCATCAGCACCAGCGCCTCGGCGTTGAGCGCGATGATGCCCGCGACCAGAAGTTGGTTGGCCGCCTTGA
This sequence comes from Micromonosporaceae bacterium, assembly GCA_003543035.1. GTDB lineage: Bacteria > Actinomycetota > Actinomycetes > Mycobacteriales > Micromonosporaceae > Rhizocola. The sequence goes on from DPJL01000147.1 coordinate 33,399, forward strand.
CCACTTGGCCGGCGCCGTGCGGGCCGACATGAACGATGGTCTTGCCCAGCAACTCGAAGAGTGGCAACGCTTCCGCGAAGTCATCGGATTCGCCGCCGACCATGATGGAGAGCACGGCCTCGATCGCTCCCGCCTCGCCGCCGGAAACCGGTGCGTCGAGCACCCGGACCCTATTTGCGGATGCCGCTTGGGCCACCGCAATCGAGGTCTCCGGCCGGATCGAGCTCATGTCGATGAGCAGAGTTCCCGGCTTGGCATGCGCTAGGACACCATCCTCGCCCAAGACCACGGATTCCACATGGGGGTGGTTGGGAAGCATGGTGATGACAACTTCGGCATCGTTGACCGCCGCGGCCACACTGCCCGCCGGTTGCCCGCCTGCGGCCGCCAGCTTGTCGAGTCCGGCCGGCACCACGTCGTAGCCGGTGACCTTGTGCCCGGCCTTGACCAAATGCCCCGCCATCGGCGCACCCATGATGCCCAGACCTATGAAACCTATTGTCGTCATCGCTTTTCCCCCTCGATCCAGGTGAAGCTGTCCGCGCTCGCACCGGTTGGCTTGTACTCGAGCCCGACCCAGCCGTCGTAGCCGAACTCGTCCAGCAGTTTGAAAAGGCTTCGGAAGTCGAGCGTTCCCGTGCCGGGTTGGTTGCGGCCCGGTACGTCCGCGATCTGGACGTGCCCGAAGTCCTTGGTATGACTGGCAATCAGCGCCGACAGGTCCTCGCCCATCCGGGCGAGGTGGTAGAAGTCAGCGAGATAGCGCACGTTCGGGTGGCCCACCGCGTCGATGACGCGCAACGCGTCCGCCGTGGAAGCCAGCGGATAACGTGGGTTCTCGTGCGAATTGAGTGCCTCGACGAGCACTACCGCTTCGATGCGGGAAGCCGCGTCGGCGGCCAAAGCCAGGTTCTCCAGTGCCAGCTCGTTCTCGGGTCCGTTGCCGTACAACGCGTTCAATGCCCGGCATCCGGTTCGCTCGGCTATGCCCACGGCGACGTCGATGTTGTCACGGAACTCCGCGGCCCGATCGGGCAGGCAGACCAGTCCTCGGTCTCCACCCGGCATGTCACCCGCGGCGAAGTTCAGGCCTACCAACTGAACGCCCGCCTCATCGAGTGCCGTGAGGAACGCATCGACATCGGCGTCCTTCGGCACCGCATCCGAAAACGGCCACCAGAACTCCACCGCGTCGAAACCCGCGGACTTGGCAGCGGCGGGTCGCTCCAGCAGCGGAAGCTCGGTGAAGAGGATCGAACAGTTGACCTCAAATCTGGTCACGATAGGCCTTCCAATCGCCAGTGGTGCTGATGTCTTTGAGCTCGGTATGAGCGGAGAACTCGCGGCGCAGCACCATCGCCAGCGAGGGCCGGCGGTCGGCCAGCTCGATTACCCCAAGCTCCAACTCGGGCGGCTCGGCCGGCAGCAACGAATCCCGCAGCACCTCCATGGGCACGTCATAGACCTCACCGAGTACCTCGACCCCGCCGCTGCGCACCTCTTCGAGCGCCGGGAAGCGATCGCCCACGGAGTAGAAGCGATACCGTGCCGCCGTTCGCACCTCGCCGACGAGCGGTGCGTCACGCAGCAAGTGGTGTAGCGGGCCGCCTCGCATTGCGCCGCCGTTTAAGAACATCAGGGTCATGGATCGGTCCTTCCAACATTGACAACGGGTTTGCGGAGCCGCCGTTCTTCACGGCGACAAGCTCGGCAGCGATGGAGATCGCGGTCTCTTCGGGGGTGCGCCCACCGAGAGCGAGCCCTATCGGCGAGCGCAGCCGGGCCAGCTCGGTGGCACTCACCCCGGCTTCGCGAAGTGCTTCCAGCCGTTGCTCGTGCGTCCGGCGCGAACCCATGGCTCCCACGTATCCGACCGGCAGGCGCAGGGCCTGTTTCAGCAGCGGCACGTCGAATTTGAGATCGTGGGTGAGGACGCAGATCGCGGTGCGGCTGTCGACCTCGGCTGTCCTGAGGTAGCGGTGTGGCCAGTCCGCCACTACGTCATCCGCCTCAGGGAAGCGTTGCCGGGTCGCGAATACCGGGCGAGCGTCGCAGACGGTGACCCGGTACCCGAGAAGCTTGCCAACTCGCACCAGAGCCGCGGCAAAATCGATGGCACCGAACACCAGTAACCGGGGCGGGGGCGCATATGCCTCGATGAAGATGTCGACATCGCGACCTCCGATACACCTCAGGCGATCAGTGCGGCCGGACTCGAGCAGAGCCCGTGCTTGTGCGACAACGGCTCGATCCTTCCGAGGGCTGCCGAGCGTGCCGCGCACGCCGTCCGGAGTGACGATGAGTGCGCGGCCCGACGGCAGATCTCTCGCCAACGCAACCGGAGTCCCGGCATCCACAGTGGACAGTGCCGCTCCGACGATGGGATCGATCCGTTGCACATACAGTTCGATCCGGCCGCCACAGGTAAGCCCGGCAGCGAACGCGTCGTCATCGCTGTAGCCGAACTCCTGCAGCACCGGCTCGCCGGTCTCGAGCACCTGACGGCACAGCTCATAGGTGGCACCCTCGACGCAGCCACCGGAGACACTGCCGACCGCGACGCCATCCGCGTCCACCGCCAACACCGCGCCCGGCTCCCGCGGCGCCGAACCGCCCACCTTGACGACACTCGCCAGGGCGAAAGCCTTGCCCTCGCGGACCCACGCCGCCAGCTCGCTCGAGACCTCGCGCATAACTCAGCCCACCAATGCCTGGATGCCGTTGATGCCGAAGTAGCCGGCGAAGATGAGCGACACCAGCCACATGAGAATTCCCGGCTCGCGCCACTTGCCGCGGGCCGCTTTGATGATGGTGTAAGCGATGACACCGGCGCCCACGCCGTTGGTGATGGAATAGGTGAACGGCATCAACGCGATGGTGAGGAACGCCGGAATGGAGAACTCGAGGTCGCTCCAGTCGATATGCCTGGCCTGGCTGGCCATCAATGCTCCGACGAGAACCAGCGCCGGCGCGGCCGCCTGCTGAGGAACCACAGCGGCCAGCGGTGCCATGAACATCAGCGCCCCGAACATGCCGCCAGTGACCACACTGGACAGTCCGGTCCGGGCTCCCTCACCCACACCCGCAGCCGATTCCACGAAGACGGTGTTGGCCGAGCTGGAAGTCACGCCGCCGAACGCCGCACCCACCCCGTCGACCATCAGGACCCGGCCCATGCCCGGCATCTTGCCGTTCTTGTCCACGAGCCCGGCATCGTTGGAGACACCCAGAATCGTGCCCATGGCGTCGAAGAAGCCGGACAGCACCAAGGTAAAAAGGAACACGCCCAAGGTGAGCGCACTGATCTTGCCGAAGGCTCCGAAGAGGTCGATCTGGCCGAAGAGTGTGAAGTCGGGCAGCGCCAACGGCGAGGACGGAAGCTTGGGCGTGATGAGTCCCCAGCCTTCCGGGTGCACGACCGTCTCGATCGCCATTGCGAGCCCGGTCGCGGCCACGATGCTGATGAGGATCGCGCCCGGCACCTTACGGCTGTAGAGGGCGATCATCACGATCACACCGACGGCGAAGACGAGGATCGGCCAGCCCGCCAAGCGCCCGCCCGCCCCGAGGGTGACGGGGACGACGGTACCGGCCGCATCGGGAATGCGGCTCACGAAGCCGGCGTCCACCAGCCCGATCAGCGCGATAAACATGCCGATGCCAACGCCGATGGCATGCTTGAGCGGCATCGGAATGGCGTTCATGATGGCCTCGCGCACGCCGCTGACCGCGAGCAGGATGATGGCGATCCCCTCCAGCACCACCAAGCCCATCGCTTGAGCCCACGTAACGTGGGGTGCAATCTGGTACGCCACAACGGCATTGACTCCGAGCCCGGCCGCCACTGCGAGCGGAACCCGGCCGACGATCCCCATCAGCACGGTCGTTACGCACGCTGACAACGCGGTCATCGTGGTCAGCTGTACGAAGGACAACTTCGCCCCGGTGACGTCTGCGGCCCCGGCGAGAATCAGCGGGTTGAGCAGCACTATGTAAGCCATCGCGACGAACGTGGTCAGTCCGCCGCGAACCTCCCGCCCGACGCTGCTGCCGCGCTTGGTGATGTCAAAGAACCGATCGAGCCTGCTCTGCCGAGCCGCAGGTTTGGCCACCTGGGGCGGTGGCGGTGGTGCCAATAGCGTCTGTGTCATCGGTGCTCCCACTTTCGGAAAAAGGGATGGGTCGACCGACCGGGCGAGCGGGAGTCAAGTCCCGGTCCGGTTGTTGCGCTGTATGGGTTCAGGTTTTGGTGATGTGCTCCGGGCGCACCGGGACCCGCATGAGTGGCAGGCCGGTGGCGTCCCGGATCGCCCTGTTCACCATGGCCGACTTGTAGGGAAAGAGGGTCCTTGGTGTGTAGATCTCGGTGGTTGCCGTTTCATTAAAAAAAAAAAAA
>DPJL01000054.1:0-3301 GCA_003543035.1 Micromonosporaceae bacterium
GGGTTTTCATGCTGTCCACTGTGGAGTTCTCAAAGTTCGACACCGCCGGCGTGCCGGGATGCGGGCATGGGTGACAGGAGTCGAACCTGCGACATCTGGTTTTGGAGACCAACGCTCTAACCGTGCTGAGCTACACCCATAGGAAAACTGTTGGAGGAAAACGAAAACGCCGCCCGGTCCGGGATTTTCCGGCGGGCGGCGTCAGTCGCGTTTACGCGTCTAGGTACGCCGCCAGGCCGGGTAATCGATCCCGTTGCCGGACAGGTTGACTCGGGCCGCGAACGGCAGCACCGAACAACCGCACGGCATCAGCCGCTGCGGTTCTATGCTCGTCTGCCACAACATCGCGGGTATCTCCTTGATCTGAAAACGTTCGATCACCAAGGTAAGTGTGTTGGAGTTCTACCGCAACGGGTTTTCGGACAGATGTGCGCGACATCGCCATTCCAACGCGCGTTTAACGGATGGTCTGGATTCGTGCGGTCGCCGTCGCCACGGCCACTGGCTTGCCATCGGGCCCAATCAACTCCCCGGCCAGAAAGCACACTTCCTTGCCGCGCTTCACGATTCGTCCTCGTCCCACAAGCCGTCCAGGTTGAGCCGGGCGGAGAAACTGCACGTGTAGATCGAGAGTCGGCGCGAACTGGTTCTCAGGCAACGTCGCGACCAATGCCGGACCCATGGTGTCGTCGAGCATCGCAGCCAAGAACCCTCCTTGGATCACGCCAACCGGGTTCGTGAATTGGCTGCCCGCTTGGAACGCCACCTCGATTGTTCCCTGCTCCGGATCGACCGCCACCAGCTCCCATCCCAGAACCACAGCTGCGGGTGGCGGTGCGACCCGCCCGGCCTGGATGTCCCAAAACAGACCATGCCTCTGCACATTCGTCTCCACGGCCACATTGAACCGGTCACCTCCGACATCATCGGCCAACCGCCCCCAACATCCTTACGGCGATCTAGGCAACCTGATCCTGATGTCGTCAGTGTCATGGGCATGATGTCGATACATCGAGCATTGTCGTGTGTGATATTTGCTGCCGTCGTCGCACTGGCGCCCGGCGTTGCACTCGCTGCCGAGAGTCCGAGGGTCCAACTGTCCATTTCGGATGTGACTCTTACGCCTGGAGAGAGCTCGGTCGCTCACATGAGCGTGTCTGTAACGGAGCCGATCGCACCAGCGAGGACCCGCGTGCAAGCCGATCTCAACGAGATCCTGAAGTTTACCGAGGTCACTGTCCAGTCCGGCAACTGCGCGATCGGCGACGGCATCCTGAACTGCCAGACCGATGAGGATCTCTCAGGCGTGACCATGCTCGGGGCGATCAGGATCAAGGCGGCCGCAAGTCTGACGACCGGCATCGCTCGCGACGTCATCCTCTACGGCATGGTGAACGAGATCTCGGCCTTCTACGGCAAGGCGACGATAGCGGTGAACGCCCGTGGATCGGCTCGGCTCGTCGCTATCGGAGCGAAAGTGGCTACCGGCGGCGCAACCACCATCACCATCAAGGTCGGCGTCAAAAACGTCGGTACGAATCCATGGACCAGTTCGGATCCTCATCCTGTTATCGCCTACGTGAACCTCCCCTCGAATACTTTTGCGAGCTCTGCCAATCGCATGTGTGCCGGCTGGGGTCCCTATCCGGAGGGCTGGGGGTGGGAGGACCCCGGAAATGGTTCATACAAGTACGCCTGCCAGTCAGGGCCGCTTGACCCCGGCGACACGGTCTGGTTCGAGATGAACCTGGTGGTGGACCCGAACAAACCGGTGACCACCGGCGACATCACGATCGCGGGAGACAGCGAGTCGGCGGCCATCGTAGTCAGGACCGGCAGCACCCTGCCTGTGACAGGTGAACGCACCTGGATGATCAGTGCGGCTGGTGGTGCCTTGGTCGCCGTCGGCGCGATCATGCTCCTAGCCCTACGCCGCAGGCAATGAAAGGAGCCGGTACGCCCTGCCATTGGCTGGGCATACCGGCCAAGGACCGTTTCTCTTGGCATTGCTTTAAACAACACCGCGTGAAGGTAGGAGCGTACGTACTGATCAGGAATGGAGAAGCGCGGGTCACGGAGCCGCAGTTAGCGTGACTGCCATGGGCATCACCGTTCACTCGACGTTCCTCCCGCACAATGACTTGGACGCATCCCTGGCCTTCTGTCGCGACACCCTCGGCTTCGGTCGGCCACCGCCGACACAACATCAACCAGCACGTCAACTACGCCAACCGTTGTAGCCAAATGTCATATTGTCGTTTGACGCGGAAGCCACCCTAGATCAATACGGTCTTTGGGCATGGAGCGAATCTTGCTCGTTCTTGGTCTCGTCGCCGCGAGCCAGGAGCCGACCGAGCAGCCGTACGGGGTTCGCGACTGCGCCGTCCGCGATCCCGCGGGCAAACCTGATCCGCATCCAGGGAGCTGCGCTGAGCCGTCCGGCAATGGCGGCCATGACCTGCACAGTCGGCACCGTGAAGGAGCCCGCGCAGGTTGCCGGGGCCTGGGTTTGCTCGTCTTCAGAGGAGGTCCCATTGAACTGGAACAAGTGGGTTCGGCAGATCCACCGCTGGGTAGCCATTACCTTTGCGGTGACCGTCATCGTCACTTTCATCGCCTTGGCACAGGAGGAGCCTGTCATCTGGGTGTCCTATGTGCCGCTGCTCCCGCTCGCCTTGCTCCTGCTTACCGGTCTGTACTTATTCGTCCTGCCGTATGCCACCAAGTGGCGCAGCGGGCGACGCACCGCTGTCGAGCAATGACCCGGGTGTGCTCGCCAAGAATGAGTCCACACCGCTGTTGACGGGCCACGCTGCCACCACCGATCTGGAGGTGGCAGCGTGGCGACGACGAAGCCGCACCCGCGTTCTGGGAGCCGCCAGCGGGTTGTGGGAACCGGCTGCGGGCGAGCGCGATCCCGGCCGACACCACCGATCAGGTAGACAGTAAACCGCTGCCGCGACCGCGCCAAAAGAAAGAGAACCAGGCGTACTGCTCGAAGCTGGTTAGATCGAGCCAGGCGACGCCGACGGAGACCGCGAAGGCGGCCCGCCCAACAGATGGAGACACGATGACCAAGACCACGAGGAAGGGCACGCAGTCGCCTGTGCTGCACGTTGCCGACCGCCACGAAATGATCCGCGTGCACGGCGCGCGCGTGAACAACCTCAAGGACGTCAGCGTCGAGCTCCCGAAGCGCCGGCTGACGGTGTTCACCGGCGTCTCCGGCTCGGGCAAGAGCTCGCTTGTGTTCAGCACGATCGCCGCGGAGTCGCAGCGGCTGATCAACGAGACCTACAGC
>DPJL01000054.1:3665-4489 GCA_003543035.1 Micromonosporaceae bacterium
CTGACGACCGCGATCATCGTCGACCAGCAGCGGATGGGTGCCGACCCCCGCTCCACGGTCGGCACCGCCACCGACGCCAACGCGATGCTGCGCATCCTCTTCAGCCGGCTCGGGAAGCCGCACATCGGCTCGCCCCAGGCGTTCTCCTTCAACGTCGCCTCGATCAGTGGAGCGGGTGCGGTCACCCTAGAGCGCGCCGGACGGACCGTGAAGGAGCGTCGCGACTTCAGCATCACCGGCGGCATGTGTCCGCGCTGCGAAGGCCGGGGCATGGTCTCCGATATCGACCTCACCCAGCTCTACGACGACTCCAAGTCGCTCGCCGAGGGCGCGTTCACCATCCCCGGCTGGAAGTCGGACAGCTTCTGGACGGTGCGGGTCTACGCCGAGTCGGGCTTCGTCGACCCGAACAAGCCGATCCGCAAGTACAGCAAGAAGGAGCTCAACGACTTCCTCTACAAGGAGCCGGTCAAGGTGAAGGTCGACGGCGTCAACCTCACCTATGAAGGGCTGATCCCGAAGATCCAGAAGTCGTTCCTGTCCAAGGACAAGGAGGCGATGCAGCCGCACATCCGGGCGTTCGTGGACCGGGCGGTCACCTTCACCGCCTGTCCCGAGTGTGGCGGCACCCGGCTGAGCGAAGCGGCCCGGTCCTCCACGATCAAGGGGATCAACATCGCCGATGCGTGCGCGATGCAGATCAGCGACCTGGCCGAATGGGTCCGCGGACTCGACGAGCCGTCGGTGGCGCCGCTGCTCGCCAAGCTGGCGCACACGCTCGACTCGTTCGTGGAGATCGGGCTGGGCTACCTCTCGCTCGACCG
>DPJL01000052.1 GCA_003543035.1 Micromonosporaceae bacterium
GCCGACGAGTTCGGCTATGACGTGGTGATGTGGTCCTACGTGATGCCGGAGAAGCAGCATAAGTCCAGGCCGGCCGGCATTGTGGACGACGTGGTCAAGAACGCCCGGCCAGGCTCGATCCTGCTTGCCCACGACGTCGGCAAGCGCAGCCGGCTGGTGGTCATCGACAGTCTTGAGGCGATGATTACCGGGCTGCGGGCCAAAGGCCTGGAATTGGTAACCGTGTCACAGCTGCTCTCGGCCTGAGGTTTCCGCTTCTAGGATGGGACACGTGAACCCGACGTTCCTCTTCGACGGTGACTGTGCCTTCTGCACCATGTGCGCGAGGTTCGTCGAGCGCTGGGTTCCCACAACGGCCAAGGTGATTCCTTGGCAGTTCACCGATCTGGCCGAGCTCGGGGTGAGCCGCCAGGCAGCCATCGATGCGGTGCAATGGATTGCGCCCGGCGAGCCGGTGCAGGCCGGCCCAGCCGCAATCGCGGCGTTGTTGCGTTCCAGCAACGCTTTTTGGCGGCCCTTCGGTTGGCTGCTCCGGCTCAAGCCGGTGAACGCGCTGGCCTGGCCGGTCTATCGCTGGGTGGCCCGCAATCGGCACCGGTTGCCCGGTGGCACAGCGGCTTGTGCATTGCCGCCGCCGAAGTAGTCTTCTCTTTCAATGGAAACGATCACTCCCGCGGGGCGGGCGATCAGGCTCGCCGCGACGCTGATCGCCGGTCTTCTGTTGCTCGGCGGAACCCTCTGGGGCTCGGACGATCATTTCCCGTTCGGCCCGTTCCGGATGTATGCGGGGGTTAATCCGCCCAATGAACCCGCGCCCGATCCCCGCATTGAAGGCACCACAGTGGACGGTCACGTGATCCAGCTGGGGGAGAAGCAGACCGGCTTACGCCGGGCCGAAGTCGAAGGGCAGCAAGGCCTTTTCGTAGCTGACCCGTCGCGTTTGCGTGAAGTCGTCGAGGCCTACAACCGCCGCAATCCCCAGGGGCCGACCCTGGCGGAGATCCGCTACGTCATGCGCCTGCACGAGATCAAGACGAGCCGGCCCACCGGCAAATGGAGCGACAGTGTGCTCGCTTCGTGGCGCGTGACCTCTTGAAATGGCTTTTTGCGCCGGTACCAAGAGGCCGGATCGCGATCTTCAGGGCGATCGTGTACCTCTTCGTCGCCGCCGATCTGGTGGTCTTCACGCCGTGGGTGCGATCTCACGCCGCGGTGGACGGTGCTCTCTACCAACCGCTGTGGATCGGCAGAGTGCTCCATCTGCCCACTCCGACGCCCCTGCTCGTCAACGGCACCTTCTGGCTCCTGCTGATCATCGCGTTGGCCGCCGCCACGGGCCGGGCTCCACGCCTGCTCGGCTGGACGGTCTTCCTGCTCTACTTCGAGTGGATGATCATCGCGATGAGCTACGGCAAGGTGGACCACGACCGCTTCGCCTTCCTGGTGGCACTGGCGGTTCTGCCCACCCTTGGAGCGGCTCGATGGCGCGACAGGACACCGGATGAGCGCGCCGGGTGGGCGCTTCGCATGGTGCAGCTGGCGGTAGTGGCCACCTACTTCCTCGCCGCGTGGTCAAAGCTGCGCTTCGGCGGGTTCGAGTGGATGACGGGATCAGTTCTCGCGCGGGCGATCCTTCGCCGTGGTACAGACCTGGCGGATTTGATCGCTCCGATTCCGGGGTTGCTCATCGCCGCTCAGATCGGGATCATGAGCTTCGAGCTGCTCAGCCCATTGATCTTCATGATCCCCGACCGGTGGCGCCGCTGGGCGGTGGTCTACTTCTACTCGTTCCACCTGGTCACCATTTCGATGATCACGATTTCCTTCGCCCCGCATCTGGTTGCCATGCTGAGTTTCCTGCCGTTGGAAAAGGCGGCGGACCGGGTGGCCCGCCGCCTTTCCGCGAAGTTTTCCAACAGGCGTGAATCAGTGGCTGGCGTGGGCCTTCCGGTACTCCTCGGCGAGGTGGGAGGGCATGGGATCGAAGCGCGCGAAGGTCCGGCTGAAGGTGCCGGCACCGGCGGTCATCGACCTCAGGTCGACGAGGTAGCGAAGTAGCTCGGTGGCGGGCACCTCGGCCCGCACTATCGCCCGGTCGCCACCGTCGGGATCGGACTCGGTGCCGAGCACCCGCCCGCGCCGGCCGGACAGGTCGCTCATCACCGAGCCGACGGCTGACTCCGGCACCGTTATGACGATCTCGTCGATCGGTTCCAGCAGCGAGATCTGAGCCTTTTCAGCCGCGTCCTTGAGCGCGAGCTGACCCGCGGTCTGGAAGGCCGCGTCAGACGAGTCAACGCTGTGCGCCTTGCCATCTACGAGGGTCACCCGAAGGTCGATCACCTTGTTGCCGGAGATCAGGCCACGCTCCATCGCCGCCCGGACACCCTTTTCCACGCTCGGGATGTAGTTGTGGGGGACGGAACCGCCGACGATCTTGTCGACGAACTCGAACCCGGATCCGCGCGGGAGCGGCTCGACTTCGATGTCGCACACCGCATATTGGCCATGCCCGCCGGACTGCTTGACGTGGCGGCCGTGGCCCTTGCCCCCGCTGGAGAACGCCTCCCGCAGGGCGACCTTGGCCGGCTCGGTGCTCAGCTCGACGCCACCGGCGCGCAGCCGGTCCAGCACGACGTCGGCGTGCGCCTCGCCCATGCACCACAGCACCAGCTGGTGCGTCTCAGGATTGCGCTCGAGTCGCAGGGTCGGATCCCCAGCCACCAGCTTGGCGAGGTTCTTGGCCAGAGCGTCCTCATCGGAGCGGGTCTTGGGCACCACGGCGACCGGCAGCAACGGCTCGGGCATCTTCCACGGCACCATCAGCAGCGGCTTTTCCTTGCTGGATATGGTGTCTCCGGTTTCGGCCGCGGTGGACTTGGTGATGGCACAGATGTCGCCGGCGACGCAGAAGCTGACTTCGCGCAGACTGGCACCGAGCGGCGAGTAGATGTGGGTGACCCGTTCGTCCGCGTCGTGATCGGGATGGCCTCTCTCCTCCAGACCGTGGCCGCTGATATGCACCGGGGTGTCCGGGCGGAGCGTGCCGGAAAAGACACGGACCAGGCTCACGCGCCCGACATAGGGGTCGATAGTGGTCTTGACCACCTCGGCGACCAGGGCGCCCTTCGGGTCACAGATAAGCGGCTCGACCGGCTTACCCTCCACAGTGGACACTGCGGGCAGTGGGTGCTGCATCGGTGTCGGGAAGGCCCCGCTGAGCAACTCGAGTAGGGAGTCGATGCCGACGCCGGTCTGCGCGCAGACCGGCACCACGGGGTAGAAGTGGCCGCGCGCCACCGCTTTCTCCAGATCTTCGATGAGCACCGCCTGATCGATCATTTCGCCGGCGAGGTAGCGCTCCATCAGCGTCTCGTCCTCGCTCTCGGCGATGATCGCCTCGATGAGTTCGTTGCGGGACTCCTCGATGATCGGGAGATGCTCGGCGTCAGGATCACGACTGACCGGCGGGTATCCGTTGGTGTAATCGAAGACGCCCTGCGAGATCAGGCCGATCAACCCGGTGACCGATTCCCCGTCGTCACCGTGCATCGGTAGGTAGAGCGGCTGCACACCTTCGCCGAAGACCCGCTGGCACAGCGCCATGGTCTCGTCGAAGTCGGCTCTGGGATGGTCGAGGCGGGTGATGGCCACCGCACGCGGCATGCCGACATCGGCGCACTCCTGCCAAAGTGCCGCGGTGATGGCGTCCATCCCATCCGCGGCGCACACCACGAACAGAGCAGCGTCGGCGGCTCGCAGGCCTGCTCGCAACTCGCCCACAAAGTCCGCATAACCAGGCGTATCCAGCAGGTTGACCTTTACCCCGTCCAGGGTGATCGGTGCACAGCCGAGCGCCACGGATCGTTGCTGCTTGACCGCGGCGGGATCATGGTCGGTCACGGTGGTGCCCTCGGTCACCGAGCCGGGCCGGGCTATCGTGCCGGTCGCTGCGAGCACCGCCTCGACGAGGGTGGTTTTGCCGCTGCCCGCGTGGCCGACCAGCACGACGTTTCTGACGCCGGCCGGATCCTCGGCCGTCGGGGCCGGACCTGTGGGAGTTTTGTCCTGACTAGCTCGTGCCATGCCGGCCTCCAAATGTCGCGCCGTTGGTTACACGCCTGTTTCCCGATGAGACACCCGCAGGCCTTCTGACACAACCCCGACTCGCGGTGCCAGTATCGTTAGCCCATCATGGCGAAGATCCTCGGTGTCACGGTGAAGGCGGCAACGGCCCGCCTGCTCGATCCTCTCGGTCAGGCGCTGCTGCGCGCAGGGATTTCGCCAAACATGGTGACATGGATCGGCACCGCCGGAGTGGTAGCCGGATCGGTCTTCCTCACGGCACAGGGCCGGTTTGTGGCAGCGGTTGTGGTGATCACGCTCTGCGGCCTCACCGATGTGATGGACGGGGCGATGGCCCGGGCGCGGGGGACCAGCAGCCGCTACGGTGCCTTGCTCGATTCCACTATGGACCGTGTCGCCGACGGAGCCATCTTCTCGGCCCTGATCTGGTGGTTTGCCTTCCACGAAGGAGACCGGTGGACGGTGCTCGCCACGATGATCTGCCTGGTCTCGGGCCAGGTCGTCTCGTATGTCAAAGCGCGGGCCGAGGGCCTGGGCATGTCCTGCCAGGTGGGTCTGGTTGAGCGGGCCGAGCGCCTCATCATCGTGGGCGTGGGAGCACTGGTGACAGGATTCGGTGCGGATTGGGGCCTTCCCGCGGCACTGTGGATAGTGGCGGTCGGTTCGATCTTCACCGTGGGCCAGCGGATGGTGCATGTGGCGAGGCAGGAGCGAGCGTGAAAGATCGACTCGTGGAGCTCGGATTTGCGGCCGGCTGGCGGGTCGTGCGGGCGATGCCCAACGCTTTGGCGGCGGCCCTGTTCCGGGCCGGGGCAGATCGCGCTGCTCGAAAGCGGGGGCCGGGAGTACAGCGGCTGGCCCGTAATTTGAGCTGTGTCATCGGGGAGCCGGCGTCGCCGGAGCTGGTGCGGCAAGCCGTGCGGTCGTATGCGCGGTACTGGCTCGAGGCCTTCCGGCTGCCGTCGAAGTCCCCGTCTCAGCTTCGCGAGTGCTTCCGGCTACACGATGTCAAGCTCTTGCGCGAGGCCCACGAGGCGGGCACGGGCGGAGTGGTGGCATTGCCCCACGCCGGAAACTGGGACGCCGCCGGCGCCATGGTTTCCTCCCTCGGGGTGCCGGTTACGACCGTGGCGGAACGACTTCGCCCCGAAGGCCTGTATCGCCGGTTCCTGGCCTTTCGTGAGACGTTGGGGATGAGGATCATCCCGCTCACCGGGGGGCCGCCTCCCATGGATCTGCTGATAGACGCCATCCGTGAGGCCCACATCGTGCCGCTGATGGCAGACCGGGATTTGTCCGCGCGCGGGGTCGAAGTCGAGTTCCTCGGCGGCCGCACCCGGATGCCAGCGGGCCCGGCAATGCTCGCGCTACGGACCGGTGCGCCGCTCTTCGTGGTCAACATGTGGTACGAGGCGGATTCGCCCTGCGGGCAGGTGATCGGCCCCTTGACACCGCCCGGCCCGGAGGCGGGTTCGCTCGACCAGCGGGTGCGACTGTTCACCCAACAGGTCGCCGACGAGCTCGGCCGAGGGATTGCGGCGAACCCGGCCGATTGGCACATGCTGCAGAAACTTTGGCTAACCGAGCCACCCGTGCGGGAGGCGTGATGCGCATCGGCATCGTCTGCCCGTATTCGCTCGATGTGCCGGGCGGCGTGCAGCTGCACGTACGCGATCTCGCCGAGACCCTGATCGAAATGGGTCACCAGGTCAGTGTGCTGGCCCCCGCAGACGACGACCAGGAGTTGCCGCCGTATGTGGTCCCGGCCGGGCGCGCGGTTGCGGTGCCCTACAACGGATCCGTGGCCCGGCTCAACTTCGGGCCGTTCTCCGCCGCGCGGGTGCGGCGCTGGCTGCATCAGGGCGAGTTCGATGTGGTACATGTACATGAGCCGATGGCGCCCAGCCTTTCCCTGCTAGCCGTGATCTCCGCGGACGGGCCGCTGGTGGCCACCTTCCACACCGCGATGACGCGCTCGCGGGTGATGTTGGCAGGTCGCCACGTGGCCCAGCTGGTGCTGGAGAAGATTACGGCGCGGATCGCGGTCAGTGCACTGGCCCGCAAGGTACAGGTGGAGCATCTGGACGGGGGAGCGGTCGAGATCCCCAACGGGGTCGCCGTGGCCAAGTTTGCCAATGCTGAGCCGTTGCCGGGTTATCCCCGCTCCGGTGGCACGATCGGTTTCCTGGGCCGCTTTACCGAGCCGCGTAAGGGATTCCCGCTTCTGGTGGAGGCGCTGGAAAGGATCATCCCGAGCCGGCCCGGGCTGCGTTTGCTGTTGGCCGGGCCGAGCGAGCTGGACGAGGTCGAGCTCCCGCCTGTGGTGGCCGAGCGAGTCGACTTTCTGGGCCGGGTGTCCGAAGTGGACAAGGCCCGGATGCTGCGCAGCGTCGACATCTACGTCGCTCCGAACACCGGCGGGGAGTCCTTCGGGATGATCCTGACTGAGGCGATGGCGGCCGGAGCGCCGGTGGTGGCCAGCGACCTGGACGCGTTCCGGCGAGTGCTGGACGGCGGCAGAGCGGGTGCGCTTTTCTCCAATGGGGACAGTGCCGCTCTGGCCGACGTGCTGACAAGCCTGCTTGACGACGAGGACCGCCGGAAAGAGATGGCCGCGTTAGCCAGCAAAGCTGTCGCTGCTTACGACTGGCCCGTCGTCGCCGAGCGCGTACTTGAGGTCTACGCCTCGGCGATAGATGCCTATGTCGAGC
>DPJL01000287.1 GCA_003543035.1 Micromonosporaceae bacterium
AGGTGCAGCTGACCTCGACCGGCGCTCGTGACGCCTTCGTCAACTCGGTGAGCGCCATCATCGACCGCTACGGCCTCAACGGTCTGGACATCGACTTCGAGGGCCACTCGCTCTACTTCAACAGCGGCGACTCGGACTTCCGCAACCCGACCACTCCGGTGATCGTCAACCTCATCTCGGCCCTGCGGACGCTCAAGAACCGTTATGGCTCAGGGTTTGTCCTCACCATGGCGCCGGAAACCTTCTTCGTGCAGTTGGGCTACCAGTTCTACGGCGGCACGTGCGGCGGCTGTGACAACCGGGCCGGTTCCTACCTGCCGGTCATCTACGCCATGCGCAATGACATCACCGTCCTGCACGTGCAGGACTACAACTCGGGCCCGATCATGGGGCTGGACAACCAGTACCACAACATCGGCAACGCCGATTTCCACATCGCGATGACCGACATGCTGGCGGCGGGATTCACCGTTGCCAACACCGGCATCACGTTCCCGGCTCTGCGGGAGGACCAGATCGCGTTCGGCGTGCCGGCCGCGGTCAGTGCCGGCAACGGGCACACCTCGCCTGCTGCTATTCACCAGTCGCTCGATTGTCTGGTCAAGGGAACGAACTGTGGTGGCTACACGCTCCGGGGCGGGACCTCTCCCAACCTGCGTGGCCTCATGACCTGGTCCATCAACTGGGATCGTTACTACAACTGGGAGTTCATGAACTCCCACGAGCCCTACCTAAACAATTTGCCATAGTCCTCTTCATTCGGGGCGGCGTGAAAATGTCGCCCCGAATGGGCGGAGCTTCGCCGGTCCTAGTCCAGATCGAGAAAGTCTTTGAGCGCAGCCGAAATGCGGCTCATTGTGGCCGCAGACATCATTCCGACCCGCGCCCGCACGAGGTCAGGATCAGCGGGTCGGATCCGCCCCACGTCCACACTGCCGGTCAGCGGATCGGCAGCATTGGTCGGCACGGCCAGCCCAAACGCTTTGCCTCTGGGGTCAACCTCCACGACAGGAGCCATCGCGATGCGCCCCGGCGCATACTGAACAGCCGAAACGATGACAGCCCTGACGATCCGAGAGCCGATCGCGTACTCATGGACATCACCGCGTCTCAAGCGTCCCACCCAGGCATCGGCGCAGCATCCCAGGCATCGAGGTCGGCCTTGACCTCATCAGGCAGAGCCCCATTCCACGCGGAATAGGCCGCCGCGTTTCGTGCCCTCAGCTCCCGGCGCAGGGCCTGCGCCGTCAGGCTGGCCACCGACTCCGGAGCCGCAGCCTCACGAATACGGTCAATCTCATCCTGCGGTAACGAGAGGGTGATATTCAGCGTTGGCATGCGCGTTATCTTATGCGTTAGACCATGCGTTACCCAGCACCGCCCCATGAGTGTCGCGACAAAGGTGCCAGACTTGATCTACGCGTCGTCTGAGCGACCGAACTTACGAACGGTGGCCCGACAGCACGATGTCGATCAAAGCTTCCAGTGTGGAGCTTCCGGGTACCAGGTAGCCGTCGTGCCCGTCCACGCCGTCGGTCGGTAACGGGCGGGCGTCGGCGGGGAGTGGGCCGTGGCCGAAGCCGGCGAAACTCACGCGCGGCACCCGTCTGATCCAGTCATGGGCAGCGATGGCGGTCCAAACGTGTGCCGAGGTACGCAGGTCGGAAACCGTTGAGGCGCCCATGCCCGGGCTGGCGAGCGCCACGATGTCGGTGACCTGTGGCCCGAGCGATGGCGCAGCCAACCCGACCACAACGCTGCCATAGCTGTGCCCGACAAGGGTAACTGTCGCGTTTGGAGGAAGCGACGCGATGAACCGAATCAGCTCCCGAGCCCCCGACTCGGCCCGATCCTGGCGCATGGCCGCGACTCCCAGCCCTTCCGGAGGGTCATAGCCGAGCCAAGCGACGACGGCAACTCTCGGCGAGCGAGCCGTTGCCTCATATATGTTGCGCGCCTGAACGGCCGGGGCACGCCGGGCCACGCCACCGAGGCCACGGTCGAAGTTGGCGAGCGTGGTGTCCGAGCCGGGAACCACGACCACAATGCGCTCGGCGGTGGACACATCCCCTATCGCCTCTACCGCGCGTCCGTCTCCAGCCGCGTCGACGAGGAGAAAGTGGCGTCCCGGGCCGAAATTGGGGACGACGTCGACCCGGCTCGAGGTGGGAGAACCTGCCACAAGGACGGCGCCGATCGTTGCGGCAACAAGGCTTTCGCGAAGAAGCATGCGAGCAAGGCTCGTCGTCAACCCCTTGCCAGAGCGTCACTCCAGGGAGCTGTCTTAAGTCTGGCTCCCCGGTTTGACGAGGCCGGTTTCGTAAGCCACGACAACGGCTTGAGCGCGGTCACGCAGATCCAGCTTGGCGAGGATCCGCCCGACATGGGTCTTGACGGTCTGTTCGGCCACGACGAGGTTGGCGGCAATCTCCTGATTGGACAGACCTTGGGCGATCAGGGCGAGCACCTCGGTCTCACGCGCCGTCAAGCCTTGCAACGATTGTGGCGCCGGCCCACCCGGGCTGGGGCGGCGAGCGAAGTCCTCGATCAGCCGGCGCGTGACCGATGGCGCGAGCAGTGCCTCGCCCCGCGCGACCACCCGCACCGCCTGGACGAGCTCAGCCGCGGGCGCATCCTTGAGCAGGAAACCACTCGCTCCCGCGCGCAATGCCGCGTAGACGTATTCGTCTAGGTCAAAGGTGGTGAGCATAAGCACCTTCGCGATCCGGTCGGCCACGATCATGCGGGTTGCCTCGAGGCCGTCCATGCGCGGCATACGTACGTCCATGAGCACGACATCGGGCCGCGCCTGCCTCGCTTGAGCGACGGCTTCGAGCCCGTCGGCGGCTTGGCCGGTCACTTCGATGTCGGGTTGCGCGCCAAGCAGAGCCGCGAAACCCTCACGCACCATCTCCTGATCGTCGGCGACGAGAACCCGGATCATGCCGGGCCCGCCGGGATGACCGCCACTACTTCGAACCCGCCGAAGGGAGTCTGTCCGGTGTGGAGGGTGCCGCCGAGGAGCTCGACGCGCTCTCGCATCCCAATCAGGCCATGCCCTTCACCGTGTACCGGATCACGGGTGAACCCGGGTTCATTGCGCACCTCTACCCTCGTCTCGGTTTTGGTCGTGTCAACGGTCACCTCTACCGGTGCCCCGGGGGCGTGGCGGACGGCGTTGGAGAGCGCCTCCTGCACGACGCGGTAGACCGTCAGGCCTGTCGCGTCTGAAACCGGTACTCGCGAAATGGTGGTTTGCACTTGCATTCCCGCTTGCCGCATCGAGGCGATCAGATCGTCCACATCGGACAGTGTCGGCTGTGGCACCAACTCGGGCTCTTGGTCGGTGCGCAGAACGCCGAGCAGGCGGCGCATTTCGGCAAGGGTGTCGCGTGCGGTGCCGGCCAAGGCGATGAACTCCTCCCGCACCGGCTCCGGCAAGTCCGGCAAGCGATATGGAGCAGTCTCCGCGCGCACGGCCACCAACGACATCGAGTGGGCGACAACGTCATGCAACTCCCGAGCGATGCGGGTGCGCTCCATTAGAACCGCTTGGCGCGCTTCGGCTATCTCGCCCCGCTCGCTCTGTACCGCGGCTTCGCGCTGAAACCGCCTGCGGCGGCCGATCTCCTCACCGAGCAGCAACAGTGCTGCCATTAACAAGCCAATGCCCGGAGCGCTGCCGAGATGGACCAGCCACCAGACGATGCCTAGCATGCTCAAGCCGATCCATAGCGTCACCGCGACCGGCTCCCGCACGCTTACCACGAAGAGCACAATGAGCGTGACGATGATCTGGACCGGATTCCACGGCCATCCCTCGACCTGATTGCCGAAGCCCCCGACGATCAGTCCGATGGCGGTGATTCGCCATGCCCACAGCGGGCGTTGCCACAGAAACGCCATGGGGGCAACGCTCAGGGCACCGATGATCGCCGCGTTGAGACCGTTCAGGTGACGATCGTCCAGCAGGCCACGGGTGGCGATGGTGCCGAACATGACCAGCAACAGGATGCCCACGACCGACAGATAGCGCGGTAGCGGCACCGGCCGGGCGGGGTCCTCGCCAATGAGCATGGTGCGCAGGCTCCGGCCCATTCGCTTGATCATCGCCCCAACGTTATCGCGCGGTGGGGATGGCGGCGTCACCCCCGGGAGCCAGGTGGAGCTCATACCTGAGTAGGGGTCAGAACAGCGCGGCAAGCAGGGCGATCCCGGCCGGAACGATCTGGCCCACCGAGCCACGCCACATCCGGCGCTGCGAAGCGAAGAGCACGATGCCCGCTCCGACCATGCAGGCGCAGCAGAATAGCGTGATGGCCTTGTTGCCCGCGATCACGCCACCGATCGCTCCAGCGGCCAGGAAGAGGTTGTAGAAGCCCTGATTGAAGGCGAAGGTCTTCAGCTCCGGCGAGACCGGAGTGTCGCCAAGGAAAGGCCGTGCCACGTTGGGCCTAGTGAAGAACACGCTCTCCACCAGGAAGATGCCTATGTGGATGAGCCCCGCCAGCAGGGCGAAAATCTGGGTGACCGCATTCATGGCAACAGTATGAAGTCAGCGAAGTCGAAACCGGGCGACACCACACAACTCACGAGCACCTCCCGCGCGGCGGCCGGCCTGGCTGCCTGCCACACGCCGCCAGGGATGACGACCTGCGGGCGTTGACCGGCGGCGATGTCCGGGCCAAGAACCACAACCTCCTCGGCAACCTCCCTCAAGTACAAATTTAAGGGCCCACCGCTGTGCCAGAGCCACAGCTCGGCCGAGCGCACCACATGCCAGCGCGACTCCTCCCCGGGCTGCAACAGGAAGTAGATGGCGGTCGCCGAGGCCCGCTCGCCCGGGTATCCGGTTGGGGCGAAGTCGACCGGCGAGCGCCAAGTCTCCTTGTACCACCCGCCTTCCGGGTGCGGAGACAGGTCCAACAGCTCGGCCAATTCGGGTCTGGTGGTCACAGGCGGGTTACCTTCCGAGCGTCGAGGTCGATGAGGTGGGCGTCGGGGAATCGGAGAGCGGCCCAGAAGGCGCCGGGATCGGGCAGACCGAGCCGGGCGGTGAGCCACAGTGTCATTGCCATCCCATGGCTGGCTATCACGAGCGGACGACCAGCATAGAAGGCTATGCCATCGTCAAAGCGTTGCACCACTTCGGCTCGCGGTTCCCAGCCAGGATGGTCCACTCCCTCCACATAGGACCGCCGGGCCACGCGGAAGTTGTCGCTGAAGGGTTCGTCGCGGTGGACTTCGTTGAACCGCGGGTCGGGTGTGACCAGACCTGCGGGCGAGAGTGTCTGCACCGCCTTGGGTTCCGCGCTAGAGACCAGCGTGGCATCGGCGGGCAGGACGGACACTAGCGAAACGGCAGCGGTGCGGCCCAAATCGCTTAGCTGCCAATGCTCAGGGGCGACCGCAGGATCGATCAGCGGCATGGCATGCCGGACAAGGATCAGCACGGCAGCGTTATTTTCGGCCAACGGCGGCGATGAAGAGGGCTGCGACGTCGATGCCGTCGGGGTTGGCCAGCCACGCCGTCATGGCGTCGATTTCTTCAGCCGTCGCAACGCCTGCCTCAATCATCGCCGGTGCAAACCGTTGCACCATCGCGCCTAGGAACGCGTCACCCGGGCCGCCGTCGCCGACGTTGATGTGCTTGGCATTCAAGGCGACATCACGGAACTTCGCCGCACGCATCACCCCCGTCGCACGGCGAGCGAAACCGGTCTCGGTGCCGAGTTGGCGCTGCATCACGGTCAGCAACGCGGTCATGGCCGCTCGCACAGCCGGGTAAGGAGAGCCCAACGAGGGCGACTCGTCGATGCCTTCAATCACCAGCCAACCGCCGGGAGCCAGCCACTCGATCATTCGAGCCATCACCTGATCACGGTCAGGGATGTGCTCCAGGACGAGCCGGGCATGGATCAGATCGAACGACTCCGGAGGAAAGTGGTCCTTCGTGACGTCGTGAATCATCGCGGTCAGCCGTGGCACATCGACCGGCAGGAATCGAGTGTCCATATCAGTGGCCACCACTTCGCCGGTGCGAGCGCGTCTGGCCAGCATCCGGGAGACCGACCCGGCGCCCGCACCGATGTCGAGGATGCGCCAATGCGGCTGGATATCGATCCGGTCGAGGATGGTGCTCGTCATCGGGTCGGCAAGGGCTTCAAGGAGCTGAAGCCGGCGAAGCTCGTCAGGAAGATCGTGAGCAAGACTGCTCTCCGCGTAGGCGCCCACATAGACACGATAACCTTTTGGGGATGAGCCTGCCGATTATCGACATCTCCCGCCTCCTGCCCGAGGTGGCGCCGCAGATCGCGCAAGCCTGCCGGGACACCGGCTTCTTCTATGTGTCTGGCCACGGCGTGCTGACCGACCGGCTCGACGCCGCCGCTCGCGAGTTCTTCGCGCTGCCCGAGGCGCAGAAGATGGCGATCGCGATGGAACACGGCGGCAAGGCGTGGCGCGGATACTTCCCGGTCGGCGCCGAGCTCACCTCGGGACGCCCCGATCTGAAGGAGGGCTTGTACTTCGGCGCCGAGCTTCCGGCGGAGCATCCATTGCCGCTGCACGGCCCCAACCTCTTCCCGGCACAGGTTCCTTCCTTAAAACCACTTGTTCTTGAGTACCTGGAAAGCCTCACCCAAGTCGCACAGCAGGTCCTACGAGCCGTTGCGGTCAGTCTCGACCTGCCCGAGGACTACTTCGCATCGAGCTACACGGCCAACCCGACCGTGCTCTTCCGGATCTTCCACTACCCGCCCTCCGAGCCGGATTCGGCGCAGTGGGGCGTAGGCGAACACACCGACTACGGCCTGCTCACCTTGCTCGCTCAGGACGAGAACGGCGGGCTACAGGTGAAGTCGCGCAGCGGCTGGGTCGATGCTCCACCGATCCCGGGCACGTTCGTGTGCAACATCGGCGACATGCTCGACCGGCTCACCGGTGGGTACTACCGGTCCACCCCTCACCGCGTACTCAATGTGAGCGGACGCGGCCGGCTGTCCTTTCCCTTCTTCTTCGACCCCGACTTCACCGCCGAGGTGCCGCCGCTGCCCGGCCACGCCCAGCTCACCGAGGCCGGCGAGCCGCGCTGGGACGGCCAGGACCTGCAGGCTTTCCAGGGAACCTATGGCGACTATCTCGTCGCGAAGGTGTCGAAGGTGTTCCCGCAACTGCGCCAACTAACCTGAGCTGATGCTGGTCGTTCATACGCTGTGGCGAAATGGCCGGCTCGCCCTCTGGGCCGAAGATCCTTCGTTGCCCACCGAGGCCCCGGACGGCACACACCCGTTCGCGGTGAGGTTGCCCGGCGGCGAGCCGGACACGGTCACGTTGCAGCTGCCGACAATCGCGGGACGGCCTGCCGACTCCCCCGAACTGATCCGAGCAGAAGATCCTCCGAAGGGCAAGGTCACCCTCCAGTCATGGCAGGTGCCGGTGTCCCTCCACGAGATCACCGTGATCAGGGACTTTTCGCCGCGGCGCGCCGGAGACACGCCGATAGAACTCCCTGATCACGCCGATCTTGGGGCGGTGGTGGTGCAAGGGGCGAGTGTGCGGCACCTGAGCGAGGTGGCGGACTTCACCGAGGACCTGGTGAAACGGGGAAGGGTGCTGCCATGGGTGGTCGACGGGCCGAAAGCGGTCTGGCGGCCCGTACTGACCGGGGCTGACGCCGCATGGGCAAAGGCACTCGCGCATGCGCAGCCACCTGTTGGCCGAGCCGAAACCGGGGAAAGCACGGTCCCGCAAGCCTTGGACGATCTCGTTGATGCGGCGGCTCGCACCGTCCTCGCGAGGCAAGGCGTCGACGATCAGCTCTGGCTGCGCGGGCTTAACGGCACCGTGGCAGACCTGCAACGCGAGCTGAGGGCGTGGCAGCGCGACGCCGCGGGCGGGTCGATTCGGGCCTGCTTCCGGCTCGTGGAGCCGGCCGATGAGCAGACCTCGTGGCGCGTCGAATTCGCCCTGCAACCGGCCGACGAGCCGAGCCTGGTGATCCCGGCGCATCGGGTTTGGAAGTCCCGCAAACTGCCCGCCCGCATCACTTCGGCGAAGCAGACGTTGCTCGCCGAGTTGGGGCGGGCCAATCGGCTTTGGCCGACTTTGGCGGACTCACTTGGTACACCCCAGCCTGAAGAGCTGGAGCTCGACGCAGCCGGCGCGCACAGCTTCCTGCGCGAGGCGGCCCCGTTGCTGCACACCGCGGGGTTTGGGGTGCTGCTGCCGAAATGGTGGGGCAAGCCATCGTCGCGATTGGGTGCCAGACTGCGCGCGTCGAGCAAGACCGCGCCCGGCACGGTCGCGGCGAAGAGCGCGCTGGGGCTGGATTCCCTGGTCGATTACAGCTGGGAGTTGTCGCTCGGCGACGAGCCGCTCTCCGAGGCGGAGCTCACCGAGCTGGCCGAGCTGAAGTCGCCGTTGGTTCGCATCCGCGGGCAATGGGTCGAGCTCGACACCAAACGCCTGGCCAACGGGCTGAAGCTGCTGCGCGAAGGCGGTCAGATGACCGTCGCCGATCTGCTACACGCCGGGCTGTCCACAGAGGACGGTGCGTTGGGTGTGCAGGTGCTGGAGGTCACGGCCGATGGTCCGCTGGGCGATCTGCTCTCCGGCGGCTCGTTGAAATTGGTCGAGCCACCGGATGAGTTCGTCGGGCAGTTGCGTCCCTATCAGCAGCGCGGCCTGTCCTGGCTGGCGTTCCTGCAGTCGCTCGGCCTAGGCGCGATCCTCGCCGACGACATGGGTCTGGGTAAGACGGTTCAGTTGCTCGCTCTGCTCGCGCATCCGGACAGCGGTCGCACGCTGCTGATCTGCCCGATGTCGTTGGTGGGCAACTGGCAGCGCGAGGCGGCTCGATTCGCACCGAAGTTGCAGGTGCACGTGCACCACGGGGCAGACCGGAAGCTGTCCCCCGACGCCGACCTCGTGATCACCACCTATGCGCTCGCCGCTCGCGACCTCGCCCTACTCAAGGAGGCCGGGTGGGATCGGGTCGTGCTGGACGAGGCGCAGGCGATCAAAAATGCGGCCACCCGCCAGGCTGTCGCGATCCGGGCGATCCCGGCCCGGCACCGGATCGCCGCCACCGGTACACCTGTGGAAAATCGCCTTGCCGATCTCTGGTCCATCATGGAATTCGCCAACCCCGGGCTGCTGGGCGGTGCCACCACTTTCAAGAAGGCTTATGCGGTACCGGTTGAACGGCACGGCGATGCGGAGGCGGCCGAACGACTTCGCCGCATAACCAGCCCGTTCATCCTGCGGCGCCTCAAGACGGATAAATCCATCATCTCCGATCTGCCGGAGAAGCTGGAGATGGAGGTGCTCTGCAACCTCACGGCCGAGCAGGCATCGCTCTATCAGGCCGTCGTCGACGACATGATGGCGCGCATCGAGAACAGCGACGGCATGGAACGCAGAGGTCTCGTGCTGGCCACGATGACCAAACTCAAACAGGTCTGCAATCATCCGGCGCAGCTGCTCAACGACGGCTCCCGGCTGGCCGGCCGCTCGGGCAAGCTCGCTCGCCTCGAGGAGATCCTGGAAGAGGTGCTGACGGCAGGCGAGAAGGCGCTGCTGTTCACGCAATACGCCTCGTTCGGCGGGATGCTGCGCTCGCACCTTTCCGCTCGCTTCGGGCGTGAAGTGCTGTTCCTGCACGGTGGAGTGTCGCGCACCGAGCGCAATGCCCTGGTCAGCCGCTTCCAATCGACCGACCCCGGTTCGCCCGCGCTATTCGTGCTGTCGTTGAAGGCGGGGGGTACCGGATTGACGCTCACCGAAGCGAATCACGTGATCCATGTCGACCGCTGGTGGAACCCGGCCGTCGAGGATCAGGCCACCGATCGTGCCTTCCGCATCGGCCAGACGCGCAACGTGCAAGTGCGCAAATTCGTGTGCGCGGGCACCGTCGAGGAGAAGATCTCCACGATGATCCAGGAGAAGCGGGGGCTGGCGGCCCGGATCGTCGGCACCGGCGAGCTCGCTCTGAGCGAGTTGTCCACTCCGGAGCTTCGTGAACTCTTCGCCCTCACGCCGGATGCGGTGAGCGAATGACTTCCCCGGATTCCACGCCGTTCACCAGGTACGGCAAGACCAAACGGGTCGAGGGTGGCATCAAAGCCCGCAGTGCTCGGGGTGCCATTGGTGAAACATGGTGGTCCCAACGGTTCATCGCAGTGCTCGAGTCCCTCGCGCTCGGCGGCCGGCTCAGTCGCGGCAAGAACTACGCCCGGCAGGGTCAAGTGTTGTCTTTGGACATTGCCCCGGGCGTCGTCTCCGCGGTCGTCCAAGGCTCACGCGACGACCCGTATTCGCTGACCATCAAATTCGCCCCGGTTGAGGCGTGGGACGAGGTGGAAGCGGCTATCGCCGCGCGTGCCCTGTTCAGCGCTCAGCTGCTCGCGGGTGAGATGCCTCCCGCGTTGGAGGAGGTCTTCTCGTCGGTGGGCGTGCCGCTTTTCCCGACTATCGCCCGCGATCTGGTGATGAAGTGTTCATGTCCTGACTTTGCCGTGCCCTGTAAGCACATCGCGGCAACCTTCTATCTGATGGCCGAAGCGTTCGATGACGACCCGTTCCAGATCCTGCTGTGGCGCGGCCGCTCGCGTGACGAGCTATTGGCTCACCTCGGGCCGGGGTCGCTGCTCGAGCCGGAGCCACCTGGCGTGTTCGATGATCTGGCTTCTCCCCCGCTGGCCGAGATGCTCGACCGCTTCTGGGTTATGCCTGTTCCGCTGCTGTCCCGTCCCACCACTTTGGACACCGCTCCGGATCTGCTGCTGCGGCAGTTGCCGACACCCGGCTCCACCCTCGGTGGGGCGGCACTGATCGGCAAACTCCACCCCATTTACGACGCCTTTGCCGCCGAAGGCTGATCCCGCCGTGAACGTGGACCATCTTCCATAAAAGGTGAAGATCTTGGATGCATGTTGGGCAACGTTGCCTGCGTCTGGGATCGTAGACGGGTGACTGCACCTACGCCGGAACGGGCCCGGCTCGTCGCGGCGGCTGCCAAACGCTGGCAGGACGCCCTCGTCGACGACTCCGGGCGTAATCAGCTGGCCTACTATCGCGAGCTCAAGGCCGGCACGCTCAATCTCGCGAACGCCTTGCCGAGCGCGCTGCAACAGCTGCTCGGCGGCGGTGCGGTCAACCTGAAACAACTCTTCCCCGAGGCTGAGGCGCGCGCCGACGCACTGCGCCGCATCCGGGCTGTGCGCAAGCAGATGCGCATCTGGGAGGAGGAACGCGGCGTCGAGGTCGGCTACGTCGCAACCGGCCTGGCGACCTGGCACGAGCTCGCCCGCACGCCCCGGGCGCCGGTCCTGTTGCAACAGCTGACGGTCAAGCCCTCATCGCTGGCCGAGACCGACTTCGTCCTGCGGGCCGACGCGGAGGCCTCGGTCAACCCAGTCCTGCTGCACAAGCTTGAGAAGGACCACGGTCTGACCATCGGCACCGAAGAGCTGCTCGATCTGGAGACCGACGAGCTCTTCGACCGCCTTCGTAAACTCGCGGTCGACGTCTCCGGCTTCTCCATCCAACCCGGACACCTCATCGGCACCTTCACCTATGCCAAGCTGCCCATGGTCGACGACATCCGCGAGCACCTCGACATCCTCGCCGGGCATGACGTCATCGCCGCCCTGGCCGGTGACCGGATGGCGCTGAACTCGCTGGAATCGCTCGACGAGATCGACCTCCACGGGCCGGACCACATCTCCCCCGCTGACGAGCATCTCGTGCTCGACGCCGATTCCTCGCAGAACTACGCCATCAACGCGGTGCTCGCCGGTCAGCATCTGGTGATCAAGGGACCGCCTGGCACGGGTAAGAGCCAGACCATCGCCAACATCATTGCCGCCCTTGCCGCTCGCGGACAGACGGCACTTTTCGTGGCCGAGAAGCGCGCCGCCATCGACGCCGTGCTCGACCGGCTCGAGCAGGCCGGGCTCGCCGATCTGGTCTACAACCTGCACGGCGAGCAGCAAAGCCGGCGTGAGTTGGCCCGCGCGCTTGAGAAGCGCCTACAGCGGGCGCGGGCTGAGACGCGTCCGTCGGTTGAGGATTCCGACCGCCGTCTGCTCGCCACCCGCCAACCGCTCGTCGCCCACCACGACGCGATGCATAGCTTGCACGAGCCTTGGGGCGTCTCGGCTTTCACTGTGCAGTCCTACCTGATGGGCATCCCGGCCGAGGTGCAGACCTCCACCCGCTGGACCGGTGCCGAGTTGCGCTCGCTGCACGGTGCGTTCGTGGAGCAGGTCGGCACTTCCGTGGTAGAGCTGGCCAAGCTGCCGGTTCACGGGCCATGGGCGGCCACCGAGATGCTCGATCGGGACGAGGCTCAGACCGCCTACACGCTCGCGGGCCAGGCCTCCGTCCTCTGGATGCAGGCGCGGCTGGCCGTCGCCAAGCTGACCGCCGAGCTCGGCCTGATCCCCGTCGGCACACCGGCGCAAGCCCGCATGGCGGTCCAGCTTGCCACCGACGTAAACTTCACTCTGTCCAGAGTGGACAGTTCCTGTTTCGCC
Source organism: Micromonosporaceae bacterium (assembly GCA_003543035.1). Classification (GTDB taxonomy): domain Bacteria; phylum Actinomycetota; class Actinomycetes; order Mycobacteriales; family Micromonosporaceae; genus Rhizocola. The sequence goes on from DPJL01000287.1 coordinate 12,540, forward strand.
ACCGACCTCGGTGGCTGGAAAGGCTTCTGGGAGAAGCGCCGCTCGGCCAAGCAGATGCGATCGCTGTGGCTGGCGAAGAAGAAGCCGCCCCGCGAGACGTTGCAGAAGACGGGGCTGGCCATCGCCGATCAGAAGGAGCGGTGGGCTCGGGTCAGCGTGGACGGCAAACCACCCCGCTTCTGCTCCACCCTGCCCGAGGCGCAGCAGACCCTGGCGGTCGCACTGGACGCCCTCAACCGGCTCTACACCTATGTGCCGCTTGACGAGTTGGAGCTGCACCTCGACAAGCTCGCCTCCGACCAGCAAGGTCTGCTGAACGCTTTGCGCCGCAACGAGTTGCGGGAATTCCTCGAGCCGTGGTCGGTGGACCGGCTCCTGGAAGGGCCACCGGAGCAAGCCGATCAGCGCTTCACCCATGCGTGGCTGCAATCCTTGCTCGACCATTTGCGCTTTGCCGACGACCATCTCGGGCGCTTCCAAGGCGACCTGCTGCACTCGCAAGCGGCGCACTACCGGCAGGCGGAAAAGGATCACCTGATCAATGCGGCGGCTCGGGTCCGGTACCAGGCTGCGCTGAAAATGATTGAAGTCCTTGACACGTATCCGGATCAGCAACGCCTCGTCCGCAGCGAGGCAGCCAAGAAGATGCGTCACCTAACCGTGCGCAAACTGTTCGAGCAGGCGCCGGATGCATTGACAGCACTCAAACCCTGTTGGGCGATGAGCCCGTTGCTCGCCAGTCAGGTGCTGCCCGCACGCAGCCTCTTCGACGTCGTCATCTTCGATGAGGCAAGTCAGGTGGAGCCGGTCGACGCGATCACCGCGATCATGCGCGGCCGACAGGTCGTCGTCGCGGGCGATGAGCACCAGCTGCCGCCGACCGCGTTCTTCCAGCGCACCACGGATGAGGATCCGGATTACGACGAGGATCTGGACGGTCTGCTCACCGAGGACATCGAGTCGCTGCTGCAATCCTTCGCCAATGCGTTGCCGCTGTCTCAGGTCAAGCACCTCGCCTGGCACTACCGCAGCCGCGACGAGCGCCTCATCGCCTTCTCCAACGCACACATCTACGCGCCCAACGGCAATCCGCTGGTCACCTTCCCCGGTGCGGACACCGAGGACTGCCTCCGGCACGAGCTGGTGAACCAGCACATGTCGGAGGTCGACCGGGTGGTCAAGCTCGTTCTCGAGCACGCACAGCTGCGCCCGGACGAGTCGCTGGGCGTTATCACCATGGGCTTGAAGCACGCCGAGCAGCTGGAAAACGCGTTGCGGCTTGCGCTGGCGAAGCGCTCGGATCTGAGCCAGTTCTTCGCCGAGTCCAATGTGGAACCGTTCTTCATCAAGAGCATCGAGCGGGTGCAGGGTGACGAACGTGATGCCATCATCCTTTCCGTTGGCTACAGCCGAAACCTCGACGGCCGGATGGCTTATCGCTTCGGGCCGTTGAACAACAAGGGCGGCGAGCGAAGGCTCAACGTGGCCGTGACCCGGGCCAAGCACCGCATCACGATGGTCAGCTCGTTCCGTGCCATCGATCTCGACCCGCACCGGTTGCGCTCAACCGGGTCGAAGTTGCTTGGCGCCTATCTGGAGTACGCCGCGACGGGTGGGCACTCGCTAGCCGGTCGCCTGCATGGAACCGTCACGCTCACCCCATTCGAAGCCGATGTGCGAGACCGCCTGATCGAAGCCGGAATCCCTTTGGTGGCAGAGTATGGCGTCGGGGGCAGCCGGATCGACTTCGCCGCGCATCACCCCGATGCCCCGGCCCGGATGGTGCTGGCGATCGAGTGCGATGGCGAGTCCTACAACGCAGCTCCCACCGCGCGCGACCGGGAACGCCTTCGCCAACAGCATTTGGAACGGCTCGGCTGGCGCTACCACCGGATCTGGTCGGCAGACTGGTTCCATCAGCGCGAGCGCGAGATCGAAAGGGCGGTCGCGGCGTACCACGAGGCCCTGATCGCTCCGGCGCCTCCGATTCCCGTCGCAGTCCCGGCGCCGGTGGAGAAGCCATTGGCGAGCTCACGCGGGCCGAAACCGGAGCTCCCCGAGTACGAAGAGATCGCGGATCTGCCCGATCATGTGCTGGCCGAGTTGATCGGCTGGATCGAGAGCGACGGGCAGAACCGGACCGAGGAGGAGGTCGTCGCCGAGACGATCACCGAGCTGGGCTTCCAGCGGCGGGGCACCCGCATCGTGGAGGCGATCATCCGCGCACGCAGGTCAAGTAGGCCCGCGTCGTAGATTCCGGCCGGGGGCCCATACTGACAACATGTTCTCCCTTGACGAAGCGCGAGATCGGCTCGCCGCCGTGCGGCCACGCATCGACGAGCTCATCGCGCTTCGCGCCGACCTGGCCGAGCTGCGAGCAGACCTCGCAAACGGAGGTGGCAGCCCGTTCGGTGGGGTCGCCGAGGCCAAGGCCCTCGAGGCCCGCATCTATGCCGTGCTCGAATACCTCAGCGGTCAGCAGATCCAGGTCAAAGGCTTCGCGCCGGTGCTGCTCGACTTCCCCGGGGAGCGCGACGGGGTGCCCGTGCTGTGGTGCTGGCTTGAAGGCGATGCGCAGATTTCCTGGTACCACAGAAGCGATTGTGGTTTTCCAGGACGTCGCCGGATCTAGCCTGAATCGGGTTCACGCAGTTTCATCATCGACATGATTCACTGTGATAGTCAGCAATGTCCTCTAGGTTCGCCTTGGCACCGCTCGGGTGCCACAAAGAGGGGACACGGACATGGCACTGTCCAGACGCAAGGCCACCGCCTTGCTCTTACCGATCGTCATGCTGGCCGGCTTACCCGCCATCAGCGCATCAGCGGCACCGGTGCCCGGCACCAACGTGCTCTATACCACCGACGCCGACTTCGATTCGGGTGTGCTGACGAATGTCAACCACGACGCACCCAACAACAATCAGTTGCAGCTCAACCGAACGCAGACTTTCTTCCCCTACGTCAACATCGCCGCATCATCTCGCGGCACGATGATTCGCATCGATGTCAACACGGGGCAGATCGTTGGCGAATGGTGGTCGGCTCCAGACCTCCGCTTCCGCAACCCCTCTCGCACCACGGTGGATCGCTTCGGGAACACTTGGCTGTCCAACCGCGACGAAGCTGACGGCGGCAAGGGCTCGGTGACCAGGGTCGGCGTTATTGTCGGCGGCACCCGCTCCAACGCCGACGGCACAGCCAACCCGGTCGGCGACTATCTCAAGGGGCCCTTCGCTTACAACACCTGCCAGGACCGCGATAGTGATGGCCTGATCGCCACCTCCCGCGGCCTCGGTGACAAACGCCAGTGGACCAACGCGGGTGGCGCCGACCACAACGGTGGCGTCACCACTGCCGCCGACGAATGCCTGATCAACTACACCCGTGTTGCTGGGACCAACACCAGAACCGTCGCGGTGGACGCCAACAACGACGTCTGGACCGGCGGTACGAACACCACGCACGAGAAAGTCGACGGGACCACCGGGCTTGTCGTGCCGGGCACCGCGATAACCCCCGGCTGTGGCGGATACGGCGGGCTCATCGACAAAGTGGGAACACTATGGTCTGCTCGCTGGGGCGCCAACCTTTTGCGTTACGTGCCGGGTGGGATGCCCACCTGTCTGGACACCTCGCACGGCGACTACGGCCTGGGAATGGACCCGGTCACCGGCGAAATCTGGCACACGTCGCTGAGTGGTGGCACAGTCCAGAAGCTCGCCGCGGACGGCACCGTGCTGGGCAGCTTCTCGCACGGCGCTCCGAACGCACAGGGTGTCGCGGTCGACGCCAGCGGCAACGTGTGGGTGGCTCACTCACTGTTCGGCGCCACCACAGTCGGGCACCTGAAGACCGATGGCACCTTCGTCGGCAACGTCACCCTGCCCGGCGGCAACGGCCCGACCGGTGTTGCCGTGGACAGCAACGGCAAAGTCTGGGTCGCCAACATCAACAGCAACAACGCAATGCGAATTGACCCGAATGCCGGCCCGATCGGCGGTGGCAGTTTCCCGATTGGCGCTGTCGACATGACCGTGGATCTGGGCGCCGGGGCTGGACCCTACAACTACAGCGACATGACCGGTTCGGTGCTCGGTGAGATCACTGCACCGATCGGGACATGGAGCGTGGTGCAGGACGGCGGCGTCGCCGGCCGGCCGTGGGGCAAGGTCACCTGGAACACCGAGCCACAGGGCAGTGTCCCACCGGGTACCTCGATCACAGTTTCAGCGAGGGCGGCTGACTCTGAGGCCGCGCTTCCGGGCGAGTCGTTCGTCCCGGTGGGCAACGGCACTCAGTTCGCCCTGAGCGGCCGCTTCATCGAGGTCCGCGCAACGCTGACGGCAAGCCCCAGCGGGGCCAGCCCGATCCTGTCGGATCTGCGCATCGAGGCGCTCATCCGCGATGGTGGATTCTCTTGCCAGGCAACGGCTTTGAACCTCGCTGGGATCATCGTCGCGCGGGCCAACCCGCCGGACGTGCCGTGCAAGGACGACGACAAGCTGGTGGCTCAGGTCAACCTCAACGCGGGCATCCTGAACGTACGGGCCAACGCACTCGAGGCACACACCTCGCAGACTCCCGACGATCTGATCCTCAATCCGCCCACGGCTGGTGACAACGCCACCGCGTCCGCACGCATCAATTGGACCCGGGTGACCGCAGGTCTTCTCGTGACCATCGAGATTGGAGTGATCTCTTCAAATGCCTCGGTAACCTGCGTTGCCGGGCCGGGCGGTGGACTGGTCCCGCAGTTCGCCAGCTCGTCGAACGTCGCGGGCCTGCGCATCAACGGCGTTCCGA
>DPJL01000071.1:0-4006 GCA_003543035.1 Micromonosporaceae bacterium
AGGCGAGGCCCGATGGCCCAGAAGCACAGCGGGAAACGAAGACTTCCCCTTTCTTCCCCAAGGCGGGCTCACCGGGCGACCAGCAGCGCCCTTGCTCGCCGGCCCGCCCGACCCGGCAAGCATGCCTCCGCCCCGGGTCGGGCTGCGGCTTTCCCGCCCGCCGCATCCGCATGATCACCGTGATCAGGGAGCTGCGGCGGCGACACACGGGCGACGCGCCAAGGGAACTCCCTGATCACCGCGATCAAGCGGGAGACGGATGGTCTCTTCGGCGGTGTCGATCAGCACTGCATCGTCCGTGTGACTTACCCTCGGACAGCCTTGATGCGGGGGAGTCCAGCAGCCACTGCGGGAGCGGTAGGAGGTCCAGGCGCAGTGGGGCTCATCCCGGTACCCCCAAGCGATGAATAGCTCGGAACCCTCGTAGCTGTAGCGCCCGACGGTGGCTGTCCGCCCGCTCTCCTCGCGGCTGAAGAATTCGCCGGTGAGGCCGGGGATGACCGTCCCTTCGAGATCCACGTCGGCGATGATCAAGTGGGGATTGAACTGCGAAATGTCCGGTATTTGACGCACGGATCTCAGGGTACGGAATGCGGTGCCGGGTGATCGCTGACACGACCGTACGCTGGTGACCATGCGCGAATGGCATGAGCAATCCACCGCGGGCTCGGGTATGTCCACGAGCCGCCCGACGTCGGATCCGGTTGAAGCCGCTGCACTCGGCCTGGACCATTGGCGCGGTCTGCCGCGCGCGCAGATGCCACCGTGGCCGGACTATGCCGAGGTTCAGCAGGTGTGCCACGTGCTCGAAACGGTGCCCTCGATCGTGGCGCCCTACGAGGTCGACCAGCTGCAGCGGCGGCTCGCCCAGGTGTGTGAGGGCAAGGCATTCCTGTTGCAGGGCGGCGATTGTGCCGAGACCTTCGACGACAACACCGAGAGCCACTTGCTCGCCAACGCACGCACTCTGCTGCAGATGGCAGTCGTGCTCACCTACGGCGCTTCGCTGCCGGTGGTCAAGGTCGCGAGGGTCGGGGGCCAGTACACCAAGCCCCGCTCCGCTCCGATCGACTCGCTCGGTCTGCCGGCGTACCGCGGTGACATGATCAATTCGTTGGAGCCGAAGCCCGAGGCCCGGGTCGCCGATCCACAAAGGATGATCCGCGCCTACGCCAACGCGGCTGCCGCGATGAACATGTTGCGGGCCTACCTCGGCGGGGGACTGGGCGACCTGCACGCGGTGCACGACTGGAACCGCGATTTCGTTCGCACTTCAGCGTTCGGCGAGCGCTACGAGGCGATCGCCCGCGAGATCGACCGTGCCCTGGCGTTCATCAAGGCATGTGGCATGACCGACGAAGAGGCCCTTCGGACGGTCACGTTGTACTGCTCGCACGAGGCGCTCGCGCTCGAATACGACCGCGCGCTTACCCGCGTGTCCGATGGTCGTGCCTACGGCCTGTCCGGACACTTCCTCTGGATCGGCGAGCGCACCCGTGACCTGGACGGCGCCCACCTCGACTTCATCTCCCGGCTCGCCAACCCGATCGGTGTCAAGCTCGGGCCCGGTACCACCCCGGAATATGTCAAGCAGCTCTGCGAGATGCTCAACCCCGGCAACATCCCGGGCAAGCTCACCCTGATCAGCCGGATGGGCAATCACCAGGTGCGCGACAAGCTGCCGCAGCTGCTCGAGCAGGTGCGAGACAGCGGTGCCAAGGTGGTCTGGCAGTGCGACCCGATGCACGGCAACACGCACGAGTCGTCGAACGGGTACAAGACGCGCCACTTCGACCGGATCGTGGACGAGGTGCTCGGATACTTCGAGGTCCACAAGATGCTCGGCACGCATCCGGGCGGCATCCACATTGAGCTGACCGGCGAGGACGTCACCGAGTGCCTGGGCGGCGCGCAGGCCATCGTGGATTCCGACCTGCCCGGCCGCTACGAGACCGCCTGCGACCCGCGTCTGAACACCCAGCAGTCACTCGAGCTGGCCTTCCTGGTCGCGGAGATGCTCCGGGGATGATCGACCTGCGGAGTGACACCGTCACCAGGCCGGGCCCGGCGATGCGTGCCGCGATGGCGAATGCGGAGGTGGGCGACGACGTTTTCGGCGATGACCCGACCGTAATAGCCCTGCAGGAGCGGGTCGCAGCTCTCTTTGGCCATGAAGCGGCCTTGTTCACGCCGTCGGGCACGATGGCCAACCAGATCGCGGTGCAACTGCTTGTGCCGCCTGGCGAAGAGTTGCTGTGCGATGTGGACGCCCACGTGGTGACCTACGAGTTCGGGGCGGCAGCCACCTTCGGCGGAATATCGACCCGTACCTTCAGCAGCCTCGATCAGGTCGCGCAGATGATCCGCCCGGCGGGGTACTTCCAGGTGCCCACCCGGGCTATCGCGGTCGAGCAGACCCACAATCTGCGCGGGGGGACGGTAATCCCGCTGTCCACATTGTCGCTAGTACGCGAGGCCGCGTCCGCCCAGGACGTCGCTCTGCACTGCGACGGCGCCAGGATCTGGCACGCGCACGTGGCGACCGGGGTTCCACTGGCCACCTACGGCCGGCTCTTCGACACCCTGTCGGTCTGCCTCTCCAAGGGTTTGGGCGCCCCGGTCGGCTCACTGGTGATCGGGGGCGCGGCCCAGATGGAGGAGGCCCGGTGGATCCGCAAGCGGATGGGCGGGGGCATGCGGCAGGTGGGAATCCTTGCGGCTGCTGGACTGTACGCCGTGGATCACCACATTGACCGGCTGAGAGAGGACCACGCCAGGGCCGAAAGGCTTGCCAAGGCGCTCGAGCCGCGGAGCTTCTGGGGTGGCACGAATATCGTCTACCTCAAGGACATCGACGCGAAGGCCGTGGTCGCCGCTGCGGCCGACCGTGGGGTGCTCATCGGGGCCATCGGGCCGAGGCTGGCCCGGCTGATCACTCATCTGGACGTCGACGACGCGGCCGTGGACCACGCCGCCGACGTGCTGCTCACGCTTCTGGATGCTCGGTGACGTTTTGCAGGTAGAGCTGTAGGCCAAGGCTCTCGATCAGGCCCAGCTGCGTCTCGAGATAGTCGACGTGACCCTCTTCGTCCTTGAGAATCTCCTCGAAAATGTTGGCCGAGGTGATGTCGCCGATCGAGCGCATGTATTCGACGCCCTCACGAAGGCGCTTGACCGCCTCCTGCTCGATCTTCATGTCGCACTCGAACTGCTCCTTGACGTTCTCACCAATACGCAGCGCGAAGAGCTTCTGATAGTTGGGGAGGCCTTCGAGGAAGAGAATCCGGTCGGTGAGTACCTCGGCGTGCTTCATCTCGTCGATGGACTCGTGCCGGGTGTATTTCGCCAGCTTGGTGTAGCCCCAGTTCTCCTGCATCTTGGCGTGCAGGAAGTACTGGTTGATTGCCGTGAGCTCGGCGGTCAGCTGCTCATTAAGAAACTCGATAACGCGAGAGTCGCCCTGCATGCCGCAATCTAAGCGCAATGTCGGATTACGCGCTAACACCCACGAGCGTGTCGGCCTTTTCCTCCTCGATCAGGTCGCTGATGCGTTCCAGGCAGCTGCCGCATCCGGTTCCAGCGCCACACGCGTCGCCGACGCTATCTTCGCAGCGCGCGCCGAGCTGGATCGCGGTGCGAACTTCGCACTCACGCACTTTCGCACAGATGCAGACGAACAACTCCGGACACCTTTGCCTGAGGGGAGGCTTACCTCAGTAAGGGTGCCCTAAACCGGGCCGCTACGCAAGCCTGTGAGCAGCGCAATGTCGGCAATGTGTCGCTCGCCGGGGGTTTCCACGATGACTGGTACCCCCTCGAGCGCCGGATGACCAAGCATCTCGGCGAAGGCGGCCGCACCGATCATGCCCATGCCGATCGACTCGTGCCTATCCCGGGTGGAGCCGCAGAGGTCCTTGGAGTCGTTGGCGTGGACCAATCGCAGCCTGCCCGGCCCACAGACGCTCACCAGCTCGTCCAGCGTGGCCTTCATCCCGCCGGGCGCGGC